>CAITNQ010000260.1 GCA_903893785.1 uncultured Gemmatimonadota bacterium | reverse complement strand
TCCAGGGTCGGGAGGCGGTGCACCTCCACCACACGCCCCAACTCCTGCCCGGTCTCGTCGGCCACACAGCAGCCCACCAGGTCGAACTCGTAATACGAGCCCTCCGGCAGGGGGGGGACCTGATCCCGGGGCACAGTTAAGTACCCGCCCACCAGCCACTCACGCGCCTGCTCGGGTGAATCCACGCCCGCGAATTTGACTCGCACTCCAGGGGCATCGGCACAGCAACTGAGCAGCCGCAGGGGACGGTCCGGTTGGCCCGCCTTCTGCACCACCACTTCGCCCAACTGCCCCAGGCGGGCCGGGTCGGCGCTGAACAGCTCTGCCTTGACTTCGCCCCGCACGCCCTTGGCCCGGTGCACAAAAGCCACGGCCACGCGGGTGTCCGCCCCGGCCGCGGTGTCGCCGCGGGTCAAGATGGGGTTCAGGCCGAAGCCGCCGCGGCCGCCGCTTTGCTGGCCGCCGCCAGCTTGCGCCGCCGGGCCGGCTTGTCCTGGGTCAGGGCATCCGCGCGCACCGTGGGTTCCAGGCCCTTCCAACGGGCCAGGATGCCCTGGCTGCGCAGCAGTGACTCGACCGTACCGGTCATCTGGGCGCCCCGGTTCAGCCACTCGATAGCCGCCGTCTCGTTGACCGTAACCTTGGCCTTGAGCGGGTCATAGGTGCCGACCTGGTCAAGGGCTGTGCCCTGCTGGCCCGTGGTAACGTCGGCAGCAATGATCCGGTAGAAGGGCTGCTTGCATTTGCCCAGCCTAGCCAACCGCAGTTTGACCAATCCTGACTCCTTCTCCAGAGGTTACCCCCCGTGCAGCGGTCAACCGCCGAACGGGATGCGGACCCGGCCCCTGCCGGGGCGGGCCCGGTTCATCTGCTTCATCATCTTCTGCATCATCTGGAACTGCTTCACCAGCCGGTTGACATCTTGGACTGTCGTGCCACTGCCGCTGGCAATGCGACGCCGACGACTGCCGTTGAGGATGTGCGGCTGCCGGCGCTCCTGGCGCGTCATGGAGCGGATGATGGCTTCCGTCTGCCGGAAGGCCCGGTCATCTACCTGCACCCCCTTGAGCGCCTTGTTGGCGCCCGGGATCATGCTCATCAACTGGTCCAGCGGCCCCATCTTCTTGACGGCTTCCAGCTGCTCGATGAAGTCGTCGAAGGTGAACTCCTCCCGCCGTAACCGTTCCTCTATGCGTTCGGCCTGCTCGCGCTCCAAGGCCTGCTCGGCCCGTTCCACCAGCGACAGGATGTCACCCATGCCGAGGATGCGCGAGGCCATGCGGTCTGGATGGAAGGGCTCCAGATCCTGCGGCTTCTCGCCCGTGCCGAGGAACTTGATCGGCTTGCCGGTCACCTCGCGAATGGACAGCGCGGCTCCACCGCGGGCATCGCCGTCCATTTTGGTCAGGATCACGCCGGTGAACGCCAGCCGTTCGTGGAAACGTCGCGCCGTCTCCACCGCGTCCTGCCCCAGCATACCATCGGCGACGAAGAGAATCTCATGGGGTTTGGTGGCTTCGCGAATGCGCACCAATTCGTCCATCATCGCTTCGTCAATGCTCAGCCGGCCCGCCGTATCCATGATCACCACGGAACGGTTGGTGCGGCGACCCTCGTCCACGCCCTGGCTGCAGATGGCCACCGGGTCCACCCCGGGTGGCTGGCTGAACACCGGCACCTGGATGGCTGCGCCCAGCGTCTGCAGTTGCTCCACCGCCGCCGGGCGGTACACATCGGCAGCCACCAGCAGCGCGGGCCGGCCATGGCTCTTGAACTGCAGGGCCAACTTGCCGCCCACGGTGGTCTTGCCGCAGCCCTGCAGACCGACCAGCATGATGACTGTGGGCGGCAGGTCAGCCAGGCGCACGGGCTGGCTCTCCCGGCCCAGGAGCGCCACCAGTTCATCGTGGACGATCTTGATAACCTGCTGGCCCGGCGTGAGGCTCTTGAGCACATCACGACCGATGGCCTGGTCCTTCACCCGCTGGATGAAGGCCTTGGCCACCCCGTAGTTGACATCGGCCTCGAGCAGCGATCGGCGAATCTCGCGCAGAGCGTCGTCGATGTTGCGCTCGCTGATCTTGCCCTGGCCCCGGAGCCGGCGGAAAACCTCGTCGAAGCGCTCCGACAGCCTTTCGAACATGACCGTGTCCCGATGGCGGCAAGAGAGGGTACGGGGAACCCACAAACCATGAAAATACTAAATATAGGGTTGCTCATGCGAGGCTGCAATAGCGCTGGCACCAGGGCCAAGCTGGGCCTGGGGCGCCGCGCCCGACCGACGGGCTGAGCCCGCGGCGAACGACGACGCTGACATCCGGCGCCAACCGCCGGTGGAACGGTGGCGAGGGCCCCACCGCGCCCCCTTGGGCCGGCCGGGCCCGCAGCCGATTACCGCCGCATTGGCCGGCGGCGGTGACCTGCCGGCGCGTACCAGCCGGCCAGACGGTCAGGCGGGGCGCGCCCCGGGCACCGGCGGCCGCGGGTGCCCGCCAGGACCGAAGGGGTCGTTCAGCTGCGCAGCGACTGCAGCATGGCCGCCACGTCGGCAGCGCGGAAGACGGCCGAACCGGCCACCAGCACGGTCGCCCCGGCCTGGCGGCAGGCCCGGGCGGTCTCCGGGTTGATGCCGCCATCGACCTCGATCGCGGTGTCCGCGCCCAGCGCGTCGATGCGGGCCCGCAGGTCGGCGATGCGCCCGAGGGCGGCCGGCTGGAACGATTGGCCTCCGAAGCCGGGTTCCACCGACATGACCAGCACCATCTCGACGCGGTTCAGGTACGGGTATGCGGCTGCCGTCGGGGTGGCTGGATTGAGCACCAGGCAGCACTGCAGACCGAGGTCGTGCACGGCGTCGATCAGCGGCGCCGGGTCGGGGCTCACCTCCAGATGCACACTCAGCGAATCAGCGCCCGCATCGCGGAAGGCGGCCAGGTAGCGCTGCGGTTCGGCCAGCATCAGGTGCGTGTCCAGGGGCAGCCGCGTCAGTCGCCGCACGGCTTCCACCACGGGCAGGCCGAAACTCAGATTGGGGACGAAATGCCCGTCCATGACATCCAGATGGAGCAGGTCAGCGCCGCCGGCTTCCACCAGCGCCACCTGCTCGGCGAGGTGGCCGAAGTCGGCGGCCAGCAGCGACGGCGCAATCCGTACCCGGTGGCTCCTCACGGCGCGTCCCCTTCGGCCGCCGGGGCCGGTGGCGCGGTCGTCGGCGCCTCGTCCTGCTGGACGCTGACCACCAGGTCAATGCGTGACAGCGGCAGGGCCCGGTCGCCGGCGGCCGGCGATTGCGACAGGACCGTGCCTACCGTGTGATCGTTGTCCCGCTGACTGGCAATGGCGCCCAGTCTCATCTCGTACTTGCGCAGGGTGTCCTCCACCTGCTCAATGGCCAGTCCCACCAGGGTGGGGACCAGTTTGGGCTCTGAACTGGGGCCGCTGCTGATCTCCAGGTCGATCTGCGTCCCCACGGGAAGCTTGGTGCCCGGGCCCGGCGTTGCCCGCACCACGGCCCCGGCGGCGTAGTTGTCCGACGAGGCGTAGTTGACTTCGCCCACCCGCAACTGGGCGCCTTCGAGCTGGAACTGGGCATCGCGCAGGCTCTTGCCGCGGACATCGGGCACCGCGTAGTAGCGCCGCCCCTTGCTGATGCTCACCGAAATGCGGCGTCCCTTGCGGATCTGCTGGCCGGCCGGCGGGTCCTGGTCAACGATCAGACCGCTGTTGGTGGTCTCGCTGTACACCGTGTCTTTGACCGCCAGCCACAGCCCCCAGCGCTCCAGGCCCTGCCGCGCCTGGGCCACTGGCGTGCCGCGCAGGTTCGGCACCTTGACCTTGGGCGTGGCCACCAGGCGTGGCATGACAAACTCGTCCAAGATGGCCAGGAATACCGTCAGACTGGCGGCGGCCACCGCCGCCACCAGACCCAGGTGCGCCAGTCGTTCCCTCATGGCGATCTCCGGCGGAGACGGGCGGCGAAACAGCCGTCGCCAGGTTCGCGTCCCGGGATGGTCTGGATGTAGTCATCGGCCCAGCGTTGGCCGGGGAAGAACCCGCGGGCAGGCTCAAGCTCGGCCTGCGGCGTGCGGGCCAGGAAGTCGGCCACCACCTCGGCGTTCTCTTCAGGTTCCAGACTGCAGGTGCTGTAAACCAGCGCGCCGCCCGGCGCCAGCAGGGCGAAGGCCGCCCGCAGGATGGCGCCCTGACGGACCGCCAGCCCAGCCAACTGCTCCGGGCGTCGTCGCCAACGGGCGTCAGGATGCCGGCCCAACACGCCGGTGGCACTGCAGGGCACGTCGGCCAGAATGCGGTCGAAGCCAGGGCGCAGGGCTGGGCGGCGGGCATCCTGCGCCAGCAGGTTCAGATTGGCCAGCCCCAAGCGGGCGGCGTTGCGCCGCAGCCCGTCGAGGCGTGTTACGGAAAGGTCGGCCGACACCAGCAGGCCGGTCCCGTCCACGGCGGCGGCCAGCTGGGCCGTCTTGCCCCCCGGCGCGGCGCACAGGTCGAGCACCCGCTGCCCGGGGCAGGGGGCCAACAGCGCGGCTGGCAGCGCGGCGTTCATATCCTGAACGAGCAGCAGGCCGCCGGTGCAGGCGGGCGATGCCAGAAGGACATCGGCCTCGGCGGCGATGAAGGCTCCCGGTACCGGGCCGGCCGCGTGCAGGGCCGTGCCCGCCAGACCGGCGACCTCGTCGAAGGAGCGGGCCCGCTGCGGGTTCAGGCGCACGCACAGCGGCGCTTCGGCGTTGTTGGCCTGGAGCAGACGCTCGGTCATCTCGACGCCATAGCGGTCCAGCCACCGGGCCACCAGCCACTCCGGATGCGAATGGCGACAGGCCAGGTGAGCCACCGGGTCTTCGTCCCGCGACGGGTACTCGATCCGCTGCCGCTCGCGTTGCGCCCGGCGCAGCACGGCATTGACCAGATTGGCGGTCCCCGGTGGGGCAAAACGCTTCGCCAGTTCCACCGAGGTGTGCACGGCGGCACGATCCGGCACCCGGTCAAGCCAGAAGAGCTGGTACAGGCCCAGGCGCAGCGCCTGGCGTGCCCAGGGCGACAGGGCGGCGACCGGCCGCGAGCAGAACTGCCCGGCAATCCAGTCCAGTCGCAGCCGCCAGCGCAGGCAGCCCAGGGTCAACTGGCGGGCCAGTCGCACGTCACGCCGGTCCATGCCGGCCCCCAGGCCAACCCCCTGGTCGAGTTGGGTCAGCAGCGGGTCCAGCGGTCGCGTGCCGTCTTCGGCCGCCTGCAGCAGGCGCAGCGCTGCTGTGCGGGCCGGATCGGTCAGCAGGGGAGGCAGCGCTTCAGCGGGCAAGGGTCAACGGGCGCACGGCCTGCCATTGTTCGGTCCGGGCGTGACACAGGTACACGCCACTGGCCACCTCGCGCCCGTCGGCGTCCCGTCCGTCCCAGTGCAGCTGCAGACGTCCGGCGGGCGCCGGGCCATCGTGGAGGCGCACCACGGTGCGGCCCAGCAGGTCGCGGATCTCGACCTCCAGGCGCCGGGCGCCCGCCGCAGCCAGGTCCACGGGGATGACCGTGCTGGCATTGAACGGATTGGGGTAACTGGGCGCCAGCGCGGCGACCGTTGGCTGGGGCGGACCCGCATCCGCCACGGCGGTGGGGCTGCCCGCCAACCAGCGGAACGTCGATTGGTCGCAGTACGCCTGCCCGTCGAGTTCGCCGCACGCGGTGACCTCCAGCACGCCGTCGCCGAACAACTCACCCGGGGCCGAATCAACCACCAGGAACGTGTCCCCCAGGCGGTCGGTCTGGGATCCGCCCACCAACTGGTCGCCCGGTTCGATGGCCAGGGGGCCCTGCGCGGTCAGCACCCACACGCGGCTGTTGCCGCGATTGTCCAGGGTCCAGCTGATGGTCTCGTAGGCGCGCAGGTCACCGTTGTCCAGCAGGTGCGCGCCCAGCATCATCTCGCCCGGGCTGTGGTCCTGCTGGTTGGCGGCCGCGGTGGCGGAGAACTCGGCCGTGGCGCGCGGCGGTCGCAGGAACATGCCACGCGCCACCGGCTGACCCTGGTCGTCGCAGTAGTTGACCAGGACCACGGCACCGGGCGCCACCACCGTATCCCGCTCGGCCGACGAGCGCCCCAGCGAGACCATGTCCAGGCGGACCTCCATGGGCACCGCGGCGGTCATGCCCGGGGCCAGCGTCAACGCAAAGTGGGCCAGCATGCCCTCTCCGTCGATGCCCGCGCCAAAGGTAGCCATGCCGAA
Organism: uncultured Gemmatimonadota bacterium; assembly: GCA_903893785.1. GTDB lineage: Bacteria > Latescibacterota > UBA2968 > UBA8231 > UBA8231 > CAITNQ01. The sequence continues at coordinate 12,200 of CAITNQ010000260.1, read as the reverse complement.
CTCGGCGTGGTTCTCGGTCACCAAGGGCGGGCCGGGAGTCAGGAAAGCATTGTCAGCGGCCAGGCCGGCGGTGCCGCCGCTCACGGCGCTGATAGCGTCGCTCGGTTGCCACGAGAGCAGCATCTTCGCCTGCTTCACGCCGACCATGCCACGGGCGGCGACGAAGAAATCCACCAGGTCCCCTTCCTGCAGGCCACAGGGCGAACTGGTTACCGCCAGGCCGATCTGGGCCGCCGCGTTGGCGCCCGCTCCTGCTGGCACGGCGAAGGCCAACGGCAGGGCAGCGGCAAGGAACAGCAAGCGAGCCGACGACATAGGGGGCTCCGGGTGGCAAGGTGCGTGGGTGGCGCAAAAACCTCAATAATAGCCATCCTGCGGCTGCCAGCAAGGCGCTCGGGGCCGCCCGGCCGCACACCCTTGACGGTGGCGGTCGGGCCGGTCTATATTGGCGGCTTCGGCGCCTCCGCCTTGCCGGCGGCCGGCGCCTCCCTCTTGGCCGGCTTGACCATCCCCCATGCGTCTCTACCCGATCTGGGACATCAAGCACGAAGGCGACTACGCCACGCCGCTGGAGGCCCTGGTTGCGGCCCGGGGGCTGACGCCGGCCGACCTTGACCTGGGCATGGACGCGCTGCACGCTCCGGACCTGATGGTCGACATGGCCGTCGGCGTAGAGCGCCTGGCGCGCGCCGTTGCCAACGGCGAGAGAATCGTCGTTTTCGGCGACTACGATGTCGACGGCGTTACCAGCACGGTCGTCATGCTGGAGACGCTGGCCCGCGTGGGGGCTGACTGCGACTTCCTGCTTCCCGACCGGCACGCGGACGGCTACGGTCTGAAACCGGCGGGTGTCGAACGGGCCCTGGCCATGGGCGCCCGCGTGGTGGTTACGGTCGACAACGGCATTTCGGCTTACGACGCGCTGGACCTGGCAGCGGCCCGGGGCTTGGACGTGGTCGTCACCGACCATCACCACCAGCTCGGCCCCCTGCCCCGTGCGGTCGCCGTCATCGACCCCAATCGCACTGACTGCCCGTATCCGTACGCGGGCCTGGCCGGTGTCGGCGTCGCCTTCAAGGTCGCCCAGGCCCTGTGTCAGCGGTTGCTGGGCGAAGCCGAACGGCGCGCCCACCTGAACAGCCTGCTGGACCTGGTCGCGCTGGGCACGGTCACGGACGTGATGCCCGTACTGGGCGAGAACCGGTTGTTCATTCAGACTGGCCTGCGCGCTATGGACCGCATCCAGCGGCCCGGGCTGCGCCGCCTGCGGGCGTTGGCCGGCTACGCCGAAAGGCCGCTGACGACCACGGCGCTGGCCTTCCACCTCGGGCCGCGACTGAACGGCGCCGGCCGCCTCGGTAACGCGGCTCTGGCCGTGCAGTTGCTGCGCACCCAGGACGAAGCCGAGGCCAGCGGCCTGGCCGACGAGTTGAACCGCCTGAACATCCAGCGCCAGGAACTGCAGCGTCAGGCCATGGCCGAGGCCGAAGCCCTGGCCAAAGCCGAGGACTTGGAGCGCGACCGGGTGATCGTGCTCCTGGGCGCCCGTTGGCACCTGGGCATTGTCGGGCTGCTGGCCGGCAAGTTGGCTGAACGGTACAACCGGCCGGTGGCGGTGTGCACCGGTTTCCGCGGTGACGGCACCTACACCGGGTCGGCCCGCAGCATCCCGGCCTATGATATCAGCGCTGGCATCAGCGCGTGCGCCGCCCACCTGCTGGCCTTCGGCGGCCATCCGGGGGCGGCCGGGTTCACGCTCCCGGAGAAGGCCTTCGAGCGCTTCCGCCTGGACCTGATCGCCCATGCGAATGAGCACCTGACCGCAGCTGATCTGTCCCCGCGCCTGAACGTCGACCTGGCGCTGCGGCCGGCCGATGTCTCGGTCGGGACCTGGACTTCCCTGGCCCGACTCGAACCCTTCGGCAACGGCAACGAGGCGCCCGTGTTCGTGGTCCGTGGATGCCGCGTCGCCGCGGTGCGCACGGTGGGGCGCGACGGGGCTCACCTGAAAGCCGAGCTGCGGTTGGGGGAGCAGCGCGCCAACTGTGTCTGGTGGGGGCGCGGCGAGGTGGCGGGCGCGCTGCGCCGGACCCAGACGGTGAGCGTTGCCTTCAGCCTGGAACCCGATACGTACGCGGGCAACGGGGCTGTCCAGATGGTCGTCCGCGACATCGCCCCAGAAGACGAAGGGCCGGGCGCGGCCGCCACCGGGTCGGCGCGGTCGACCGCCGGTGACGGGCCGTGATCCCGCCCCTGCGCATCGCCCATCGGGGCGCTTCCGGCGACGGGTTGGCGCCCGAGAATACGTTGGCCGCGGTGGCGCGTGCCCTGGACTTGGGCGTGGACTTGGTCGAGATCGACGTTCGGGCGACGCGCGATGGGCAACTCGTGGTCGTCCACGACGCCGATCTGGACCGAACCACCGACATGACCGGACTGGTCCGCGACCTCACGCTGGCCGAGATCCGGCGCGCCGACGCCGGCGCCTGGTTTGGGCCGGCTTTCCGGGGCGAACGGGTGCCGACCCTGGAGGAAGTGCTCGAGGTGTGCCGCCGGCGGGCGCTCGTGCTGATCGAGATCAAAGCCGACGGCATTGCCGAGCGCACGCTGCAGGCCGTCGACAATCTCGGCTCGGCCGACCAGGTGGTCATCCAGTCGTTTGCTCCGGAAACCGTGCGGCGCATCAAAGCGCTCCGGCCGGCCGTGCCGGCGGCGCTCCTGGTGGGGCGCCTGCCGGCGACCCCATCCCGTCTGCGCGCCCGGCGCCTGGTAGCCCAGACCCTGGAACTGGGCGCCAATGCCCTGGCCATCTGGAGCGCCACGTTGACGCCCGCCCTGGTCGAGGAAGTGCGGCAGCGGGGCGTGGCCCTGTGGACGTGGACGGTGGACGATCCGCTGGTCATGCGCGACGTAATCCTGCTCGGCGTCCAGGGCGTCATCACCAACTACCCGGACCGGCTCAACGACACCCTTGAGGACTTGGTTCGAGACGGGCGTCTGCACCCGCCTCTGGGCCGCCAGCGGCGCGTCCGGAGGCACCGGTGGGGCCGCCGTCGGCAGCTTCGCCGATTGGGTGGCGATCCGTCGGCTAATTGAGGCACAGCGGCAGGAGCGGCGTGCATGTCGGCGCGTGAACTGGTGCAGCGGGCCCTGTTGATCGCCCTGGTGGCAGCGGCCACGTCGGCCGTGAAGATTGCCACCCCGGGCACGCAGGGCTACGTCAATTTCGGTGACGTGGTGATCATTGCCGGGGCGCTGCTCCTGGGCGGACGCACCGGCGCGGTGGCCGGTGGCGTGGGCTCGGCCCTGGCCGATCTGTTCGGTGGCTACTCCCACTGGGCGCCCTTCACGCTGGTCATCAAGGGCCTGGAAGGCGGCCTGGTCGGCGGGCTGGCGGGGCGTTTCCGACCCAACCTGCGGCGGCCGGCCGGACTGGTCCTGGGCGGGGCCCTAGCGCTGTTGGCCGTGTCTTGGATGGTTGCCGGGTACTTCGCCGCTGAGTGCTGGCTCTACAGCCTGGGGCCGGCCGTGGCCAGCGTGCCCGGTAACGTCGCGCAGGCGCTGGCCGGCCTCGCCGGCGGCGTGCCGCTGGCGGCGGCCTTGCAGGGACGGGTCGGCCTGACGCCGCGCGCCTGACCACGGTGCGCATGCCCGCTTGACGCTGCCGGCGGCGGCCCGCTATATTGGCGCCCACTATCAGACATCGACGGCCCTGTGGCCATCGGGTGCATGGCGGTGACCTGGCGCGGCGGGCCGGGTCATCGGCGTTGCGGCGGCGCCCGGTGGGGGAGGCGGGTTCAATGACCGGCGACCCGCGGGCAGCGACACCACCAGTGCCAGGCCTTCCGGGGCCCTACGCCTATCTGGGCGAAGGGTCGCTCTTCGCCGGGCTGACCGGGGCGCAGGTGGAGCGACTGGCCGAGTTCGCGCGTCTGTCCCAGTACGCGGATGGTGACGTGGTGGTGGCGGGCGGCAGCCTGGGTGACTCGCTGTACATACTGGACGATGGCCAGGTCGATGTTTGCTCGAGTGACGGCCAGGGTCGCGAGGTGCTGCTGACCACGGTGGGTGAGCGGGGAGCCTTCTTCGGTGAAGTGGCCCTGGTGGACCCCGGGCCGCGCTCGGCGACCCTGCGGGCCCGTGGCCCGACACGACTGCTGCAGTTCAGCGTCAACACGCTCGGCGCATTCTTTGCCGAGCACCCGGACGCCCAGCTTCTGGTGCTGCGCAACATTGCCCGTACCCTGGCTCGCCGTCTGCGCCAGGCGAACGTGCGGTTCGCCGCCGCCAGTGCCGGCTGAGGTCTGCCGGGCCTTTCCCCGCGAGCCCTGCCGGTGGTGTGGCCGCTGCTTTTCGGTTGTTTCCTCGTGCTCGTCGTGGCCCTGCGCTATCTGTGGCCGCGGCGCGAACGTTGCCCTCAGTGCCACGCGGTCCGGGCCGACGCGGACCATCCGCTGTGCCCGGAGTGTGGTTGGATCTTCGACGCGCCCGATGACGACGACGAAGACTACCGGGCCGAGGAGAGCCCCTGGGACCCGCGCTGAGGCGACGCCAGCCGTAACGGAGTGAGCGGTAGAGATGGAATGGGTCATCGCGGTCCTGGCGGTCGGTTGCCTGTTCTTCGCCTTCCAGGTCGTCATGGACTACATCAAGTACCGGGCAGTGGTCGAGCCACGATTGCGCCAGCTGGAGGAAGCCAAGGAAGATCTGCGCGCCCGGATCGCTGCTGCGGAGCAGGAACTGGGCCAGCGTCGCGACCAGCTCGAACCGCTCAAGGGCGAGATCGACGGCCTCGAGCAGGAGTTCCGTGAACTGCAGCGCCAGATCGAGACGGAGAAGGCGCAGCAGCAGGGACGCTCGTTGCTGCCGCGCCGGGGGCTGGGCCGCAGCCGGCCGCGCTGAGCGCCCGCCGGTCAGCTTCGACACCGCGGCCCGGGCCCGGCCCTGAGTTCGCCGCCCCCGCCCGGTGTCGTTGACAACCCGACTTCACCACGAGGAGAGGTACCATGGCCGCAGTAGCGCTGCAGGCTGGCGTGGCCCAGGTCGACATCACGCCGCGCCCGGGGATCCACATGGGGGGGTACTGGGGACGCACCTCCGGGGCCACGGGCGTCCATGACCCGCTGGCGGCGCGCGCCGTGGTCTGGGCCCTGGGCGAGCGCCGGGCGGCCCTGGTGGCGCTGGACCTGGTCGGTTTGGACGCCGCCACCGTAGCCGTCATGCGCCAGCGGGTGGAGGCGGCGACCGGGATCGAACCGGCCGCGGTGATGATCTGCTGCACGCACACCCACGCCGGCCCGTTAACCGTGCCGTTCCGGGGCATGGGCGAGGTCGATGCCGCCTACCTCGCCCAGGTGGGCGAGAGCGTCGTGCGCGCGGTGACCGCGGCCGCGACCACCCTGGAGCCGGTCACTCTGACCTACGCCAGGGCGCCGGTCCGCGTGGGCATCAATCGCCGTCAGGGGCACGCCGGGGCCATGGTGATCGGCACCAACCCGGAAGGCGAAGCCGCCGACTACGCCCATGTCATCGGCCTCGAGGGCACCACCGGACGCGTGGCCACCCTGTTCAGCCATGCCTGCCACCCGGTGGTGCTGGGCAACGCGAACCACCAGATCAGCGCCGACTTCCCGGGCGCTGCGGTGCGCTGGCTCGAACAAGCCACCCAGCGTCCGGCGCTGTTCATCAACGGCGCCTGCGGCGACATCAACCCGTCCCTGCGCGGCGATTCATTCAGCGAGGTGGAGCACGTGGGGGCCGAGCTCGGACAGGCGGTGGCGACGGCGTTGGCCACGGCCCAGCCCCTGTCCAGCGACCGGCTGGGCTGGGCCAGTCGCCAACTGGCCTTGCCGCTGATCGACGCGCCCCCGCGGCTGCAGGCGGAGATTGAGAAACTCGCGCTGCAGTTGCGCGCGGAGATCGCCCGGATCGCCAACGGCGGCGGCGACGTGTGGGCCCAACGGGTGCCCCAGGCGCGCTTGGAGTGGGCCGAGGGTGTCCTTGAACTGGTCCGCCAGGGCCGCGGGGCAGGGAACACGCAGCCGTTCGAGGTGCAGGCCATCGCCGTCGGCGGCCTGGTGCTGCTCGGGCTCGAGGGCGAGATCTTCGTCAACTACCAGCTTGACCTTGAGCAGCGATCGCCGGCTGTGGCCACGGTGCTGTGCGGCTATGCCAACGGCTGCGTTGGCTACGTGCCCACGGCCGCTGCCCATGAGCTGGGTGGTTACGAAGTCGAGGAGGCGTACAAGGTCTACCCAGCGCTGCAGATGCTCGCACCAGCCAGCGAAGCCCGCATCAAAGAAGCCGCGTTGGCCTTGCTCCAGGATCTGGCCGCGGCGGCCTGACCGGTGCCGAGGGGGGGCGTACCCTGCCTGGCGCTCCTTACCGGGCGGTGAAGAAGCGGCTGTCCGAACCTTCAGGGCCAATGCGTACCTGGACGCGCTTGCCGCACCGGGGGCAACTGCCCACGTACGCGGTGCGTTCGGCATTGGCGTACACGCGGGCATAGACGCGGCAACACTCGAACAGCACGCCCAGAAAGCGTCGCTTCTCCTCCATGGCAGGCTCCGTGGCAACCAAGGCAAGCCGGCTCGCGCCGGCGTAGCTGCTACGCCAATGTACCCGGGGCGCGTGGCAGCGGTCAACCGCCATGGGCCTGCCGGGCGCGTTGCGGGGCGGTGGGGATTCCTGCATACTTGGTCGGGGCTGTGCCGGCGGGCCGAATCGCGGTCAGCCCGGGCGCCCGGGCGGCGCCGTCCGGCCCGGTCGGGCTGTTGTCTGACTTCATCGCTGCGTGGAGCCATCCGGTGACGCCAGATCCCCTGCCCGCCACGGGCGCTGTCAGCGGCGTCCTGACGCCCGCGCTGCGGGCGGAACTGGCCGCCCTGTACGGGCAGGTGCCTGCCACCGCCTGCGCTAGCTCCGGCGAGTGCTGCGCGCTGACCGACGCCGAATATGCCGGCACCTTTGCCACCATGTTCCCGGTGTACCGCGTCGAGTACCTCAACCTCGTCGACCATGTCCGGCAGTCGTTCCCGGCGCTGGAAGGGGAACGGCTCCTGCAGTTCACCGAGGAGCGGCCCCGGCGTTGCCCGTTCCTGTCCGCGGCCAATCGCTGCACCGCGTATGCGGCGCGACCGCTGATCTGTCGCACCTACGGGGTTCTGGACCGAGCGGCGATCGACGCGGCTGCCCAGAACCTGCGGGGGGATCGACCGGCCGCCTGGGTCGATGGCTTCGTGCGGCGCGAGAGCGGCATGACCTGCCCCCGGGTGCGCGTCTTGGAGCCAGCCAAAGTGGCCCGCCACGTCGCCAACCTGGTGGACTTCGTGTACGAACGCGAGTTGACGCGGTTGAGTCAGGACTTGGAGCTGGCCGACCCGGAGCGCCACGCTCTTTTCGCCCGCGTTTCTGGCGATCAGGCCTGGCCCGTCCGTTGGACGTGGGGTGGGTTCAACGCCGTGCGTCACGCTCCCCTCGAGTGGTTGCGGGACCAGTTCGACGCCTACTGGGAGCAGGCCTGGTTGATCGACCTGGGGTGAGCGGCGGCTGGCCGCCGGCGCCGTGCGGCCGGCGTCGGGAACCCGGGTCAAGGCAGAGGAGATGGCGATGCGACGCGTGCCGATCGATGAAGCTCAGGTCGGTGATGTGCTGGCCGAGCCGCCCGCCGATGCCCAGGGCAAAACGTTGCTCCCCAAGGGCGCCCGGCTGTCCATGGCCGGTCTGTCGCTACTGCGACGCCGAGGCGTGTTCGAGGTCTGCGTCGAAGGCGGCGGCGGTTCTGGCAGTGGTACCCCGGCCCTCCTGGAGGCCCTCGAGATACGCTTCGCCGGCCTGGAGGACGACCCGGTCATGATGGAACTCAAGTCGGTCGCTCGCGGCCATCTGCTGCGGCGGCGCTGAAGCCGGCGCGCGCCGCACCGCGAACCTGGCACGGAGCCCTGCCCACATGGACAAAGACCAGCTGCGCCTGGTGGTGGAGCGCACCGGCAACCTGCCGACACTGCCGGCGACGGTCAGCCGCATCGAGGCGATGATCGACAGCCCCGAAACCACCGGGCGCCAACTAGGCCTGGAGATCGCCAAGGACCAGGTGATCTCCGCCAAAGTGCTCAAACTGGTTAACAGCGGTTTCTACGGCTTCACGCGGCCCATCGGCACGATCCCCCACGCCGTCACCCTCCTGGGCTTCAACGCCATCAAGAGTCTGGTGCTCAGTGCCTCGGTGCTGGACCTGATGAACGAAGCCCTGCCCGGGCTCTGGGAGCATTCGCTGGGCTGTGCTCGCGCCTGCTCGTTCATCGCGCAGCTGTTGGAGTTGCCCGACCCGGAGGAACTGAGCACCGTTGGCCTGCTGCACGACCTGGGCAAGGTGGTCGTGTACCAGACGATGGAGGGCGCCTTTCGTCGCGTCCGGCAGCGCGTCGAGGAACTGGACATCCTGGTCTACCAAGCGGAGCAGGACGTGTTGGGCACTGACCACGGCGAGATCGGCAGCTGGCTGCTAGAAAAATGGGCCCTGCCGCGTCAGGTGACCGAGCCGATCGCCGACCACCACGACTTCCGCCCCCGGCGGGACCATGCCGAGCGGACAGCGGTGGTGCACCTGGCCGATATTCTGTGCCGCGCCGAGGGGTTGGGCAATGGCGGCGATCGCCGCATACCGCGGCTGGAGCCCGCGGCCCTGGAGGTGCTGGAAATGAACCTTGATGACGTGCGGTCGGTGATGGACCGGATGGACGCCGAGTTGGGCGATATCCCGCGGCAATAGGCCCATGGACGCTGCCGGCAGCGAGGCCCTGCTCCAGGCGTTCCCGCACCCGGTGCTGGTGGTCGACGGCAATCTGCAGGTGCTGGCCGCCAACCGCCGGGCGCAGGCCCTGTTCGGGCGCCGCGTCCGCGGCCGCCAGCCTGACTCGCTCAACGGTGTGGGCGAAGCGCTGCTCGCCGAGCCGGACCTGGCCGATCGACTTACCGAGGCCGCGGCGCAGGCCGGCGGGTCAACCGACGAGGTAGTCTTCGGGTGGCGCCAGCGCGGCCGCCAGTTCGCCGTCAGCGTGTCGGCCATGGCCGGCAGCGCCGAAGCGTACCTGGCTGTGTTCACCGACACCACGGCCGGCGCCCTGTCGGACGATATTCAGCATACGGCGCGGCGGTACCTCGAGCAGGTCCTCGACGACATACCCGTGGGCGTGGTGGTCCTGGGTCCCGATCTGCGGTTGACCCTGATGAACCGGCAACAGGAACGCTTCTTCGGCCAGCTCGGGCGCACGCTGACCCTGGTCGACGGCGTCGGTCTGCGCCTTGACCACCTGCTGCCGGACGGGCCAGGAGCCGACTGGCATGGCCTGGCCGAGCGCGTGGTGGCTGACGGCTGCCGGTTGGGTCCTCTGCGCCAGGCCCTCGGCGCCGAGTTAGTCCTGGCGGTGGCCTTCAGTCCATTGCGCGACCACCACGGGCGCGGGTGGGGGGTCATTGTCACCTGCCAGGATGTCACGGCCCAGGCGCGCCTGGAAGAGGAACTGATCCGGATCGAGAAACTGGCCACCGTCGGGCAGATGGTGGTGACCGTGAACCACGAGATCAACAACCCGCTGAGCATCATCGCCGCCAATGCGCAGACGCTGCGCCTGACCCGCCGGGACCTGGACGAACGGGCCATGGCCAAGCTCCAGGTCATCGAGGAGCAGGTTCGCCGGATCGCGGCCGTGACCGAGCGATTGCGGCAAATGGACCAGGTGGCTACCCGCTCATACATCCAGGCCGGCCCGGCCATGATCGACGTCTGGGGCGACCCGCCCGCCGCCGACGAGGCGCCGGACCCCTCACCCGGGAGTCGTCCGTGAGAGCATATCGCATCGCCATCATCGGGTGCCGCGGCCGGGGTACGGCCGCAGCCCGCGCTTACCACCAGCACCCCCGCACCGAGGTCGTCGCCGTCTGCGACCTGCTGGCGCCGCCGCGTCAGCAGCTCGGTGACGAGTTGGGGGTCGCGGCCCGTTTCGCGGACGTGGATGCCATGCTCGCCGCGGTGGCGCCGGACGTGGCGGTGGTCGCCACCGGCACCGAGTTCCACTTTGACCTGGCCCGGCGCTGCCTGGAGGGCGGCGCCCATGTCGATGTGGAGAAACCCATCTGCACCGAACTGGTTGAGGCCGATGCCCTGCTCGCACTGGCCAACCAGCGAGGCCGCCGGATCGCCGTGCACCATCAGGGGCGGGTGGGGGCGTCGATGCGCGCCGTCAAGGGCGCCCTGGCGGCCGGACGCATCGGTTCGCTGCGCTATCTGCACGGCAGTGGCAAGGGGTACCACGGCGGGTACGGGTTGATGAATATCGGCACCCACACGGTGAACAACATGCTGGCCGTGGGGGGCTCCTGCCGGGCCCTTTCGGCCTCGTGCCTGAGCGACGGCCACCCGGTGGGTCCAGCAGACGCCATTGAGGCGGCCGGCGGCATGGGGTTGGTTGCCGGCGAGCACATCACGGCCGTGCTCGAATTCGCTGCCGGCGTCACCGGTGTCCTGGTGGAGCACCGTTTCCCGCGCGTCGATTCCACCGCATACCAACTGGAGGTTCTCGGTACCGAAGGCCGCCTGCTGTGGCGACTGGGTCAGGCCTGGTGGTTGCCCGTGCCCCACTACGTTCCGGACGGGCCTGCCTGGCAACCGCTGCCCCTGGAACCGCTGGCAGGCTATGTCGCCGGGACTGCCGACGAGGCGGATTACGCCTACACCGACGATCTGGTTCGGGCGCTGGACAGCGGCGGCGACCCTGAGTGCAGCGGGGCGGCGGGGACCCACGTCCTGGAGGTGCTGCACGGCATCTTCGCCGCGGGTGCTAGCGGCCAGCGCGTGTCCCTGCCCCAGCCCGAGCGTACCCACCCTCTCCGGCGTTGGCGGGCGGCCCAAGGGTTGCCGCCGGCACCCGTTGTACCGCGCGGGTACGCCGAGTGGCTGGCGGCCGAAGACCGCCGTCTGGGGCGGGGTGGCGCCTGAACCGCCGCCGCCTGACCCGCGTGGCCGGCCGGGCCCGGTTGCCCGGCCTTGACGCCGCCGGGCCCGTGGGCATAGTCTGTAACGCCCTTGGGCGTCGGTTGCGCCGTCCCGGGCCCGAACCGCTGCCGGCGGATCCGGCCAGCGGCCGCCTGCCTCGATAAGGAGACTGCGTTGAGCCTGCCCTGCCGACGTCCCTGCCGCTGCCGCCTGCTGCTGCCGGTTGCCGCGATTGCCCTGCTGCTGGCCCTGGTCGACATCAGCTTTGCCCAGGCCACGGCCAGCCCGCAGGTGGAGCGCGAAGCGCGGCGCCTGTTCACCCTGGTCATGAGCCCCTATTGCCCGGGGTTGACCCTGGCCGACTGCACGAGTTCGGCGGCCGCAGCCCTGCGCGACAGTATCCGCGCCGGTCTGGCCCGTGGCGCCACCAGCCAGCAGATCATGGACGAACTGGCGGCCACCTTTGGCGACGAAATCCTGGCGTTGCCGCCGAACCGCGGCGTGGCCCGGTTGGCCTGGCTGGCCCCGATCGCGGTCCTGGCCGTGTCGCTGGCCTTTCTCCTCTGGCGTCTGCAGCGCCGTCGCCGTATGGCCCCGGCTCCCGCCGCGCCCATGCCGACGGCGACGACGCCAGCTGTCGATGAAGCGCGGCGTCGCCGGCTTGAGGATGAACTTCGGCGCGACGATTGACCCCGGGGACGCCTCCCATGCGAGCACGCGCGCGGTTTCTGGTCCTGCTGGTGTGGGCGTCGGCGGGCACATCCGTCTCCGGCCAGGCGGTCGACCTGCCCAATCCGTCTTTTGAGTCGGGTCTGGAGGCGCCGGCCGGCTGGGCCGCGCCGACGAGCGGTAGTGCCTGGTGCCAGGGCGAAGCCGCCGACGGCGCCCGTTACCTGAGTCTGGCCGGCGACGGGCAGGGCGATGGGCAGTGGGTTTCGGACCCCGTAACCCTGGTCGGCAATACCGCGTACCAGTTCTCCTTCCAGGCGCGCAGCGACGATTGTACTCAAGGCACGCCGACGGCCGGGCCGGCGTGCTGTAACCGTGACCTGGGCCGCATCCCGTCCGCGTGGACAGCATACCGCTCCGTTTTCGTCACCCCGGATGGGGGGCCTGCCATCCACCAGGCTTTCCACCTCGGCCAGTGGCACGCCGATGGCTCGGTCGCCTTTGACCAGCTCGCGCTGGTGCCGGTACAGCCGCTCTA
>CAITNQ010000259.1 GCA_903893785.1 uncultured Gemmatimonadota bacterium | reverse complement strand
GGGCGGGCCGGGCGGAGACCAGGCCCCGCATGTGCCCGGCGCCGCGTGCACCGGCAGCCCCGGGTGCGGCCGGCCGACCGGCGACCGGGCCGAGTCTGCGGAGCCGATGGCCGCGGGGGCCGGCACCGTCAGGACCTCGGTCGCCGCCCGCGCGGCGTGGCCGCCGGGCGACCCCACGGTAACGGGGGGCGCCGGCGATACCCGCCGACACCCCCCGTGATCCAGGATCGAACGTATGCTCTCAGCCGCCAAGCCAGGCCGCGCCGAACGGCAGGCTCTACCGGCCGCCGCGGCGCGCCCGCCCGATGGAGGCGGTACCGGTTCTGGCCGCAGCGGTGGAAGTGGTAGCCGTCGCATGGTCGCAGATCCCGTCGCCATTGGCGTCGACGAATCCGGTGCCAGCGCCGCGACCCTGGCCGGCGGCCTGACCCGCACCACGGACCTGGCGGGTCGTAGCGAGATCGCAGATGCCATCGCCGTCGGCGTCGACGAAGGTGCGCGTGCCCTGCTGCACGCCGGTGGTGCTGCCGCCGCTGTGCGCGCGGATCCCGGTGCCGTCGGCCGGGCAGCCTGCCACCGCCGCCTGCGGCGTTGCCGCCGCCGGGGTGGGGGTCGCGTCCTGGGCCAGCACCGGAAGAGCCGACAGGGCCAGCAACGAGCTGAGAGCGATGAGACGTGTCATGACAGGCCTCCTGCGTGAGTGGACCGCGGGCTCCTGGCCCGCTGGAGTCGGGTGTTGGGCGGCGGGCGATCCCACCGTCTTCCCCGCTTGGTCCCGGCAATGCAACAGGCGTGCCAAAGCCGCTGACAGACTTCCAGACCAATCCGTTAGTAGTTGATTAATCAGTATTTATGAACATTGATGGGGGGACTGGTCGGGGAACCTAAGCGCACCGCCCAACGCCAGCGCCCGGGCGGAACTCGACGGTACCGTCGCGGCGGCCGACGCGATGGTCGGTGGCCCCAACCGTCCGTGTGCCCCGGCCACCCCACCCCTCCCGTCGGCGCCGTTCGCGCTGCCAGCGGACAGGGCCCAGCGCCGCGCCACCCGGGCCACGCGCGCCGTAACCGGGGGCGCCGACAACGCCCGCCGACCCCCCCGGTGCCAGAGCCCGGCTGCGCCACCGCATGGCCCGGCAGCGGCCCTGGGCGCTGGGGTTGTCCCCGGCGCCCGTGCGCGGCCAGCCACTGGCTCGGCCGTGCGGGTCAGGGCAGGCAGGAGACAGGCTCGGGACGTATGCCGCAGCCGGGGCTCAACCGCGCGGGTAGGGCCAGGCGGCCAGGCCTCCCTCCAGGACCTTGACATTGGTCCAGCCATGGGCCTGCAGCAGCGTGGCGGCCTCGTACCCGCGCAGCGAGATTTTGCAGAAGCAGATGATTTCCTTGCCCTTGTCAGCCGGCAGTTCGCCCAGCCGCCGCCGTAGGGCTCCCAGGGGGATGAGCACCTCGCCCAATCCCAGGCGCATCAGTTCGTACTCGTCCTGACCGCGCACGTCGAGCAACAGCAGGTCCTCGCCGGCCTCAACCTTGCGTTTGACTTCGGCGGCCGCGATGCCGGTCAACCGGCCCGCCATCTTGTTCTCAAGCGCGTGCGCCGCGACGATCAGGTTGTCGATGGCCGGCGAGAAGGGCGGGGCATAGGGCAGATCGGCGACGGTGAGGTCGGTCACTGTCAACCGGCCGTGCAGGGCCATGGCCGCGGCCGCCAACCGCTTGCTGGCGTCGCCCGGGCCCACGCACTGCACCCCCAACAGGCGTCCCGTGCCCTGCTCAGCCACCATCTTGATAATCAAGGGGTTGGCCCCCATGTACCCAGGTTTGTCCGGCCCCGCGGTGAGCATGGAGACGGTGGCGAACCCGGCGGCGGCCGCTTGTCGCTCGTTCAGACCGGTGGAACCGGCCGCATACGCAAAGACCTTGCAGACCCCGGTCTGCAGCGTGCCGGGGAAGCGGGCGTGGTTGCCTTCCATGGCGTTCTGGGCCGCTACCCGGCCCTGCAGGTTGGCCAGGTCGCCCAAGGGGGCGTGGACCCTGGCACCGCTGATCAGGTGCAGCACCTCGATGCAGTCGCCGGCCGCGTAGATATCCGCGTCCGCGGTCTGCAGGTACTCGTTCACCAACACGCCCCCGCGCTGGCCCACGGGGAGGCCCGCCGCCTGGGCCAGCTCGCTGTTGGGGCGGACCCCCACCGCCACCACGGCCAACTCGCAGGGCAAGACTTCGCCGTTGCCCAGAGCTACCCCGGTTAGGCGGCCCTCGGTCCCCACAAAGGCGGTCACGGCTTCACCGGTGCGCACGCCAGCGCCCTTGGCCAGCATGTGGTTGCGCACCAGAGCCGCCAGTTCGGCATCGAGGAAACCGAGGATCTGCGGCAGCATCTCGACGACGGTCACGCCGATACCGGCCAGTTGCAGGGCCTCGCATGTCTCGACCCCAATGAGCCCGCCGCCGACGACCACGGCGCGACGGATCCGGCCTTCGTCGCGCAGGCGGCGCAGGTAGTCAGCGTCCTGCATGGACTGCAGGGTTGTTACCCCCTCCAACTCGACGCCCGGCACCGGCGGCCGCACGGCCGTAGCGCCGGTGGCCAGTACCAGCTTGTCATAGGGCAGCACGAGGGTCTCCCCCGTGCCCAGGTCCTGGCAGGTGACCTGATGCCCTTTCCGGTCGATGGAGGTGGCCCGGGTGCGCACCAGGGCTCGGATGCCTTTGGCGTTGGCATAGAATTTCGCATCACGCACGACACCCGTCGGCGTACAGAGCAACTCGTTGCGGTCGTCAAAACAGCCGCCAACGTAGTACGGGTACCCGCATGAAGCCATGGACAGGTCGGGCGACTGCTGGACGATGGTGATCTCGGCGTGAGGGTCCAGCCGGCGCGCTTTGGCTGCAGCCTTGGGGCCGGCGGCCGAACCGCCGATAACTACGAGGTGCTTCGCCGCCATGGTTCGGTCTCCGCGGTAACAATGGGCAGGGTACTGGCCGCACGCCTGGCCGGCCACGTGCGGGCCGGCCGGGCCCGGCCTGGATCGCGGCGCTGACGCAAGTCACATTGCTGCCCGCCGTCAAGGTCAGCCACCGGCCGACGGCTCCGGCCGGCACGGGCCCGCCGGTACCACGGGGTCCGTCACGTTTGCGCGGTGACACCGCGACGACGTGCTTCTGGGTGTTGACCGGTCACTGGCACGGTCGGCCGTGGCGGGGCCTGTCGCCAAGCTGCGTCCCGCAGACCGTCCACCCGTGCACGGGATGGGGGTATGCAATCCACGCGTTCGTGTTGCCTGCGGCACGTCCTGTTGCTGCTCGGGGTCGTCCTGACGCCACCGCTGGCCGCCCAGCCGACAGACACGTTGGCGGTGTGCTACCGCGCTGGGGTAACGGTCTGGGCCCCCCGCTGCCAGCTGCTGCTGTCGCCCGTGGGGCAGGACAAGGCTTCGATCGCCCGAGTCCTCGAGCGGCACGGTTTTGCCGTCGTGCGTCGCGGCGTCTTTCTGGCCCAGGACGTGTACGCCGATGGCCTGCGCCGCGGCGATATCGCGCTGGTGATCGACGGCGAACGCTGCCAGTGTGCCTGCCCCAATCGCATGGATGCGCCCCTGTCGCGCCTGGTCCCCCTGGATCTGGCGCGCATCGAGCTGGATAAGTCGGCGGCCTCGCTGCAGGCGGGCTTGGGTGGACAGATCGCCATTCGCCGGACACCGCCGGAGCGCCCGGCGCAGATGCGCGTCACGGCGACGCAGACGCTGGGCCGCGCCCAGGCTACCGATGTCGCCGCGGCACTGGAGGCGCGCTATCAACGCCTGACGCTGCGCTGCGCCCGTGGGGGCCCTTACGAGGACGGCAGCGACCGCTCCTTCGGGGCCCGGTACGACTACCGACAGCGGCGTGATTACCACTTCGGGGAAGCCGCCTGGATCGGCCGACAAGCGGCTTGGGACTACGCCGCCAGCGTGATGGTGTCCGATGACGTGGCCTTCCCTTACCTGAAGATGGACGAACGGCACAGTGCGGTGTACAACGCCTCCCTGGCCCACCGCGGCCGCAAGGTCTACATGACCCTCACCGACCACACCATGGACAACGGCCGCCGGACAACGGCCCTGACCGTGCCCATGCGTACCACCGCCACCAACCTGACCGTGGGGGCACGCGGCGAAGGTTCCGAGGCCTATTTCCGTTACTGGGACGCGGACAACCGCTTCCGCGCCATCCAGAACCCCATGATCCCTGCCATCGGCGTCTGGGCGGCCGCCATGCAACACCAGACGACCTGGTTGGGCGCCGCGGCGCGCCTGCGCGTCGGCGGGGCCATGTACCGGGTCGGCGACGACGAGGCGTTGGGGCGCCTGCGCGCCCTGCATGCCGGGGCTGACCGCCAATCACTCCATCCGGCCCTGGCTGCTGGCCTGTCACGCCGTCGGCAATTGACGGGGCGACTGGCTTTTGATGCCTCGTTGGATCTGGTCACCGAGCCTCCCGAGGTGGAGGCCTGTTACATCAACGTCCAGAAAGCCGCCACGCCCGGGCCCGCCAATCCCGCCTGGACCTGCGGCAACCCGGACCTGGCGTCGCCGTCGCGCATCGGCCTGCGGACCAGCCTGTCCACGGAGCAGGCGCGGCTGGAGGCGTTCTGCTCGTACGTGGCGAACTACGTCACCGTGCAGCCCACGGTGGCCCAAACCCAGCGATACCTTACATACGGTAATGTCGACGTGCTGCTGGTAGGCGCTTCGCTGGATGCCCAGTGGCGTCTGCTCAGCTGCCACGCGGCATGGGACTACGGTCAGAACCGCAGCCACCAGCAGCCACTGTCCGAGATCCTGCCCCTGCGCGTGACGACCCAAGTCACTACCCCCACCCGCGGGGGACTCACGGCGCACCTGCGGCACCGCCACGAGAACCGGCAAGGCCGCGTCGATCCGACCCTGATGGAGACGCCGACGCCGGCCTGGGATGCGCTCGACGCGGGCTGCGCCGGGCAGCGCGGTCGCTGGACCTTGGCCCTGGAACTTGAGAACGTGACAGACCGGGCCTACTACCGCCACCTGTCGTATCTGCGTGACCCCTTCGCCAGTGGCGCCCGGGTATACGAACCCGGCCTCACCCTGCACGCCGAAGTCCGCTACGCCGTGCCGTAAGAGCGGACGCCTACCGCGCGGTAGGCCGCACCCAGGCCCCACCGCGCCCGCGGCCGACGGGCACCGTTTTCGGCGCCGCGGCCATCGCGAATCGGCCTGCCCGGGTATCCGGCCGGCCGGTTTCCGGGGCTGAGGCCGATGGCCACCGGACCAGCACTGACGCCATGACCTCCGGCCGCCGACCGCGGACCCCATGGGGTCCCTCGGTCACCCCAACAGGCATGCGCGCCGTGTTGGGAGTGCGGAGCTGAGCCGACCATACGGTCGCCTCGTTCGCCGGTGTGGTCGCCTCCTGATTCGGTGCCGCATCACGGCGCATCACCTCCGCCTTCCCCGCCGTCGGTGCGGCGACCCGCGCAGCCGATCACTGCTGGCACAGCGCTTGCACTGCGGTTGGCGGGCTCTGCCGGTTGGCCACTGTGGCCCCGGACGACCCATCTGTCAGGGAGAGACCGCATGGGCAGCTCCCGCGCTGCGGGAAGGTCGCGACGTTCGGGCATTGTCGGCAGGCTGAGCTGGGGCATCGCGCTGGCGCTGATGCCGACCCGCGCCGGGGGGGCCTGCGAGATCACCCCCACCACCAAGGAACCGCAGAAGGAGCGCTACGAGAGCGCGGAGGTTCTGGTGTTGGCCAGCGAGGTCTTCCTCACCCACAAGGACTGCCCCGAAGGTATCGGTCAGCGAACATCGCACGGCCCAGGCTGTGGCGCCGCTGAAGTAGGCCGCGGTCAGCGCGCCCTGGCTGCGGTCTGCGCCCGCGATGCCGACAGCCACGCTGACGCGAACCGGCGGCGCGCCTGCGGGCGGCACCCACCCCATGTCCTGGCTGCGTGCCCGCGCGACTCCACCGGCGCCGGCAGGCCCTTCAGGCCATGGACGCAGGCGGCTCCAACCACGCGCGGATGTCGAGGCCGCTGAGCGCGGCAAAACAGGCCATATCGTCGCGGAGCAACTGCCGGACATAGTCGGCGTCGGCCGGGGCGACCGGCTCTTGGTTGGCGCCGGCGAACGCATGTACCGGGGGCTGCGGGCCGAACGGCGCCAAGTTGAGAAAAGCCGCGACCTGGGCCAACACCGCTTGGTGATCGCGGAAGAGATCTTCAGACCGCAGGAGCAGCACCTGGGAACGGGGGAAGCGCGACAGGAGGCGGGCCAGACACTCGCCGTAGCGGCCGCGGGCCACATAGCTCATCTCACGCCAGTCCCACGACCAGGGCGGCGTCGCGGCTAGTCGCTCGGGCTCGGCGCGGACGGCCTCGCCGAAGCTGAACGGTTCGTAGCCGTAGGACCGCTCCATGCGCCAGTGCGAGATGGCCCGCGCCACCGGATCACGGCATAGGAGAATGAAACGTGCGCCGGGGTTGTAGCGCCAGATACGGTCGAGGGCTGGGGCCCAAAAGCAATAACTGGGCGTGGCGTCAAAACATAGCCGCTCAGGAAGGCCCGCCGCGAAGCAGCCGTGGAGATCGTCGTAGTTGGGGCTCTGCCAGCGCCGCGCCTCGTCGTCGAAGAAATGCAGCTCCTTCTCCCGCGGTGCATTGAGCCCTGGATGGGTCCTCAGGTACTCGTACAGGGTCGAGGTGCCCCCCTTCTGTACCCCGGCCAGGAACACGTCGACGGGGCCGTTCGTATGTGCCGTGCGGCGGTGGTGGTTGGGCGCGTCCGGGTGGAAGCCAGGCCTGGGGCGCGATACCAGGGGGGTGCCGCGGACCACGCCGTGGCGGGCGGTACCGACGGGGGCTGCGACGGGCGCCCGGACCGGCGGGCCGCCAGCCGCCC
>CAITNQ010000258.1 GCA_903893785.1 uncultured Gemmatimonadota bacterium | reverse complement strand
TGAACTGGCGCTTAACCACGGTCGGTCGCTGCTGACCGGGGCTCAACTGAGCGCCGACACGGCGCCCGACGGGGTTGGCTTTGCCGGCGTCTGGGATGCCTTCGTGGCCCAGCTGCGCGAGGTTGCCGACCAGGTGGCCGGTCTGGTCAACCAGGCCGACGCGGCCCACGCCGCCTGGCGCCGCTACCCGCTGATGAGCCTCTTTATCGAAGACTGCATCGCCACGGCCACCGACGTCTGCCAGGGCGGCGCCCGGTACAACCCGACCGGCTGCATCGTCGCCGGCCTGCCCAATGTGGTCAATGC
The DNA here is from genome assembly GCA_903893785.1 of uncultured Gemmatimonadota bacterium. Classification (GTDB taxonomy): domain Bacteria; phylum Latescibacterota; class UBA2968; order UBA8231; family UBA8231; genus CAITNQ01. Next base: position 39,761 of record CAITNQ010000258.1, on the reverse strand, counting down.
CCTGGCCGCCATCCGTCACTGCGTCTACACCGACAAGGCCTGCACCCTGGCCGAACTGCAGGCGGCGCTGGCGGCGGACTTCGTCGGCTACGACGCCCTGCAGCGACGCCTGCTGGCGGCGCCCAAGTGGGGCAATGGCGACGATCGCGTTGATGACCTGGCGGCGCAGGTGACCGAGGCCCTGTTCGCCGCCTTCGGCCACCGCACCAACCCGCGGGGCGGGCCGTGGCAGTTGGCGCTCTATTCTTTCGTGGCCAACTACGGCCTGGGCAGCGTCGCCGGGGCTTCGGCCGATGGTCGCCGGGCCCGGACGCTGCTGACCCGCAACCTCAACCCCACCTGGGGGACGGACCAGCAGGGCCCCACGGCCGTGCTTGAATCGCTCAGCCACATTGATTTCACGCAGTTCCCCAACGGGTGTTCGCTCGACCTGCGTTTCGATCCCACCACCTTCGACAGCCGTGCCGGTCGCCGCATGTTCGTTGGTTTTCTCAAGGGCTTCGTCGATCTGGGCGTCATGCAGATGCAGATCAGCATGGTCGATACCGCCACCCTGCTCGACGCCCGCGCCCACCCGGAGCGGTGGCCCAACCTGATGGTCAAGGTGGCCGGATACAGCGCCCGCTTCATCGACTTGACGCCGCAGGAGCAGGAGGAGATCATCAATCGCACGGCCCAGCGTCTGGGAACGCCGTGACGCGGGCTACGTCTGCCGAGGGTTGACCCATGCCGATGTACGAGTTCTACTGCAGCAAGTGCCACACCATCTACACCTTCCTGTCGCGATCGATCAACACCCAACGGGTGCCGGCCTGTCCGACCGACGGTCGCCATCGCCTGCAGCGCCAGGTTTCTGCTTTTGCGGTGGTCAAGGGAGGGCAGCCCGGCAGCGACAGCGACGGTGCGGGCGATGACTTCCCGGTCGATGACGCCCGCATGGAACAGGCCATGGAGACCCTGGCCACCGAGGCCGAAGGACTGAACGAGGAAGACCCGCGCGCCGCGGCCCGGCTGATGCGACGGCTGTCCGACATGACCGGCATCGAGTACAACGAAGGCATGGAGGAAGCCCTGCGCCGCCTCGAGGCCGGGGAAGATCCCGACGCCGTCGAAGCCGAGATGGGCGACCTGCTCGAAGGCGACGAGGAACCCTTCGCGCTGCCCGGCAGTGGTCGGCCCGGGCGGCGCCGGCGGCGCCGCCCGCCGCGGCGGGACGAGACGCTCTACGAAATGTGACCCGGGGCCGGCGGCCCACTCGGCCGGCGGTCCCTGCCCCACAGGGAGGACGCGCATGCCCAGGAAACCCGCCGCCCCGGCCGGGTCGGCCACCGTGCACCTGATCGGTAACGCCCACATTGACCCGGTCTGGCTGTGGCGCTGGCAGGAGGGGTTCGCCGAGACCAAGGCGACGTTCCAGGCGGCCCTGGACCGCATGGACGAGACCCCGGACTACATCTTCACCGCCTCGTCGGCGGCCCTGTATGCCTGGGTCGAGGCCAATGACCCAGCCATGTTCGCCCGCATCCGGGCCCGCGTCGACGAAGGCAGATGGGCCCTAGCCGGTGGCTGGTGGATCGAGCCGGACTGCAATGTGCCGGCGGGGGAGTCTCTGGTGCGTCAGGGCCTCTACGGCCAGCGCTACTTCCGCTCGCGCTTCGGCCGCACCTGCCGCGTCGGCTACTGCGTCGATACCTTCGGCCACCCGGCGACCCTGCCCAAGCTGCTGGCCGGGTGCGGCCTGGAGGGGTACGTATTCATGCGACCCCAGGCGCACGAGAACCCCCAGGCACCGGCGCTGGCGCTGCGCTGGCAGGGCGACGACGGCACGCGCATCGTCGCCCTCCGCATCCCGCGGACCTACGGGGTCTGGTCTGACGAAGCCCTGCAGCGCGAGATTGAGCATGCCGTGGCCCTGGCCCCGCAGACGCCCCTGGGCGCCACCACCTTCGCTTTTTACGGTGTGGGCAACCACGGCGGCGGCCCGACGCGCCAGATGCTGGCGGCCATCACCCGGTGGCAGCGTCAAGCCGACGGCCCGCGCCTGCGTCACTCGGATCCCGAACAGCTCCTGGCCGCGGTCGCTGCCCTGCCCCTGAAGCCGTGGCAGGGCGAGCTGCAACACCATGCCCGCGGCTGCTACGCGGCCGTCAGCGCCATCAAGACCGGCAACCGCGCCGCCGAGGAAGCGCTGCTGGCCGCTGAGCGCTGGGGCCTGGCCGCGGCCGCGGCCGCCGCCCGCCCGCCCGCCACCGCGGCCCTGGCCACCGCCTGGCAGCACCTGCTGTTCAACCAGTTCCACGATATCCTCGCCGGTTCGTCTGTGGCCGAGGCCTATGTCGACGCCGGCCATCAGCTGGGTGCCGCCATTCACGCCGCCGAGACCGAAGCCAACGCGGCCCGTCAGACCCTCACCTGGCAGATCGATACCCGCGGTGAGGCCCTGCCGCTGGTGGCGTTCAACAACCAACCCTTCCCGTTCACCGGGGTGATCGAGACCGAAGACGTCGGCTTCCTGCTGCCGCCGCCCGCGCAGGGCGAACTGGGCCTGACCGACGCGGCCGGTCGACCCGTGCCGTCCCAGGCCATCGAGCCCCATACCATCTGCGGCCGCCGCCGCTTCGTCGCCTGCGTGCCGTTACCGGCCCTGGGATATGCCGTGCTGCGCCAGGGCATCGTGCCGACGGGCGCGGCGCGCCGGGCCCTCGGGCGGCGGGCCGTCCGCGTCCAGGGACACACCCTGACCAACGAGCGCCTGCGGCTGAGCCTGGACGACCAGGGCTACCTCAGCCTGTATGACCGTCAACGGCAGGTCCGCGTGCTGGCCCGCGGTGGCGGCGGCATCCCGCTGCTGTTGGCCGACCGCAGCGATACCTGGAGCCATGGCGTCGCCGGCTATCGCGATGAGATCGGCCGCCTGACCGTACGCCAGGTCGAGGTCCTTGAGGGCGGCCCGGTGCGCGGCTGCCTGCGGGTGACCTTCGGTGGCCCCGAAGCCGAGTTGGTGCTCGACTACCTGCTGGGCGCGGATGAGGGTTTTGTCACGGTGCGCGGCCAGGTGCACTGGCGGGCCCAGTGGCAGGTGCTCAAGTTGGCTTTCCCGGTGTCCTTCACCGCCTCCCGTTGGACCGCCGAAGTACCCTACGGCACCGTCACCCGGACCTGTTCCGGCGACGAAGAACCGGTACAGCAGTGGGTTGATCTGAGCGCCGCGGACCGCGGCCTGGCCGTGGCCAACGACGGCCGCTACTCCTGCAGCGTGGAGCCGGACCAGGTGCGCGTCACCCTGCTGCGCAGCCCGGCCTTTGCCTTCCACGATCCGTTCAAACCGCCGTCCTTTGCCCAGCACCGGTTCACTGACCAGGGGGTGCAGGACTTCCAGCTGGCGCTGCTGCCCCACGCCGGTGATTGGCGCGACAGCGGCATCATCGAGGTCGCGCGCCAACTCAACCGGCCCCCGGACACCCTCAGCGAGACGTATCACGCCGGCCCCCTGCCACCGACCCAGGGCTTCATTACCTGCCGCGGCCGGGGCATCTACATCGGCGCTGCCAAGGGCCACGAAGATGGGCTGGGCTATATCGTGCGGGCCGCCGAGTGGTTCGGTCGCCGCCAGACGGCGCAGTTTGCCATCCCGGCGCTTGGGCGCCAATGGCGCGCCACCTTCGGCCCGGGCCAGATCAAGACCTTCCTGGTGCCGGCCAACGCCGACCAGGCCGTGCGCGAGGTCAACCTGCTGGAGGACTGAGCCCCGGGCGTCCGCGGCGCCTGCCAACGCGTGGCGAGGCGGCTGGGCAAGGACCGCCATCGCGAGTCTGGACTCCTGTGGGTCGGCGCGGGCGGCGATCGGCGTGGCCATCACCCGGGCCAGATCAAGACCTTCCTGGTGTCGGCCGACGCCGACCAGCCCGTGCGCAAGGTCAACCTGCTGGAGGACTGAGCCCTGGGCGTTCGCGGCGCCTGCGCCCCCTCTGCCGTAGAGGACGCGACGGATGGGCTGAGCCCCGGGCGTCCGCGGCGTCTGCCAACGCGTGGCGAGGCGTTGGGGAGGGCCCGCCACCGCGAGTCTGGACTCCTGCGGGTCCGCGCGGGCGGCGATCGGCGCGGCCATCGCCCGGGCCTGGGCCCTCCGCCAATGGGCCGCTACACCGCCTGCCGTCGGCTTGACCGTCCGGTCAGCAGAACCGTAATTCTTTCCACGATAGTGCTGGGTTTTGGTCGACACGCGACCGGCTGGTGGCAATGTCCGCCCGCTCGTACCTGAAGGTTCCCAGCCACCGCATCCCTTTCCGCAGGAGGCCATTCATGGCTATCAAGGTGGGCATCAACGGTTTCGGCAGGATCGGTCGCCTGGTGTTCCGCGCCGCGGCCACCAAGCCCGAGATCGACATCGTCGGGGTCAATGACCTGTTCGACGCCCAGCAGCTGGCGTACATGCTCAAGTACGACAGCGTCCACGGCATTTTCCCCGGCACGGTCGAAGCCGCTGGTGACGCCCTGGTGGTCAATGGTCGGCGCATTCGTCTGACCGCGGAGAAGGACCCGGCGGCGCTGCGCTGGGGGGACATCGGCGCCGAATATGTCTGCGAATCGACCGGTTTCTTCCTCGAGCAGGCCAAGGCGCAGGGGCACCTGCAGGCGGGCGCCCGTCGCGTGGTCATGTCGGCCCCGTCCAAGGACGATACGCCCATGTTCGTCATGGGCGTCAACCACAGCACGTACAAAGGCGAGGCTTTCGTTTCCAACGCCTCGTGCACCACCAACTGCCTGGCGCCGGTGGCCAAGGTTCTCAACGACAACTGGGGCATCGCCGAAGGCCTGATGACCACGGTGCACGCCACTACCGCTACCCAGAAGACGGTCGACGGTCCCGGCGGCAAGAAAGATTTCCGCGGCGGCCGCGCCGCCGCCGCCAACATCATTCCTTCGTCCACCGGCGCGGCCAAGGCCGTGGGCAAGGTCATCCCGGCGCTCAAAGGCAAGCTGACCGGCATGGCCTTCCGCGTGCCCACGGTCAACGTCTCGGTCGTCGATTTGACCGTGCGTCTGGAGCAGGCCGCCGGTGCCGACGCTGAGTCAGCCTACGCGGCGATCAAGGCGGCGATGAAGACGGCCGCCGACGGCGCCCTGAAGGGTATTCTGGGCTATACCGAAGACGAGGTCGTTTCGACCGACTTCAACCACGATCCGCGGACATCCATTTTCGATGCCGGCGCCGGTATCATGCTCAACCCGAACTTCGCCAAGGTGGTGTCGTGGTACGACAACGAGTGGGGGTACTCGAATAAGCTGCTCGACCTGATCATGCACATGGACACGGTCAAGTAGTCAGGGCGGCAGCCGGCCCCGGCACTGGGCGGCGGTACCTGATCGAGCGGGGCAGGGGGCGGGCACGCCTCCTGCCCCGCGTTGTTGCCGGGCGGGCGGCCTCCCGGCGGGGGCCTGGCGCAGGGGGTGGCCCTGCGGACGCTGAAGGGCACCAATGGTGTCGCGGCGGCTGGCTCGGACCACCTCGATGGCCCTGGGCGCTGAGGTGCACCTCCAGCAGGATCGGCAGCAGATCAACCCTTGACGGTGGCCCCGCCCACGCTGAGGTGCGCCGGGTGCAGACGCCGACGCCCGGCGGTCGCCGGCCCGCCGCGGTTCAGGCGGGGTACCGACCGAACTCCCGGGCGGCCGCGTAGAAGGCGTCCAGGTGCGCCAGCGGCGTCTGCGGCGCCAGGTTATTCGCGGCGATGAACACGAAACGGCCGCCCTCCATCACGCCCGAGCGGCAGATGTGCTCCACCCGGGCGCGGATGGCGCCGGGCGGACCTTCCTTAAGCAGCATCACCTCCGGACCGCCGAAGAGCTGCACCTCCGGGCCCAGGTCCCGGCGCAGCTGGCCCAGGTCCACCGGGAAGCCGGTGTCAAAACTGTACACCTGCAGGCGATCGCGCAGCAGTGGGAAGAACCGCGCCGCATCGCCGCACAGGTGCATGCTGATGCGGCCGCCATCGCTGAAGGCCTCCACCAGGCGACGGTGGTAGGGCAGCACGAATTCCTCGTACTGCGGGACCGAGAGCAGCACCATGGCATCGTCGGCAAAGCCGAACCCGGGGCGGCGGAACTGACCCCGGTCAGCGGCTTCCGGGTGCCGTTCCCACCGCCATTGCCGCAGGGCCCGCATCCGCCGGATGAGGTTGTCGGTGACAAAGCTCATCAGGTCGTGGAAATACTGCGGATCGACCAGCATGTCGGTGCATAGCTCCGCCGCCCCCCGGAGCTTGTACGCCGCGTCCAGCGGCCCGTCCGTCCCTTCGCCCGGCAACGATAGCGGCGGCAGCACCGGCCGGCCGTCGACTTCCAGCTGGGCACAGCGCGCGTGCATGTAGTCGAAGAACTCCAGCGCCCGCCCCATCAGGCCGCCGCGCAGCGGATCGGGCGGCTCCAGGTCATACAGGCGCTCCTTGTTGTCCTTGAGGATCTCCAGGGTATCGGGTACCGCATTGCCGTCGGTACGCAGGGGCGCGCCGAACCAGCCGGCGTCGTACGAGTTCTGGAAGTCCACGGCCAGCTGCCAACCGTCGGCCGGCGGACCCAGATCGCGGTCGCACAGCAGGTTCGAGCGGTACCATCGCTGGTACGCCAGCTGGCACTGGATTTGCGCCTCCGGATCGGTGAAGAAATCGGCGAAGGTGTACCCGGTGTGGTTGAGCGCCGGGTTCTGAATCAGGTTGCGGATGCTGCCGTGAATGACCACCGGCACGCGGGTGGGGTGGCCCGCGTGGTAGGCGGCCCAGACTGCCGCCACGGCCCGGTTGTGAGCCGCCACGTCGGGCGGCGGATCGAGGTACCAGGACATGCCCTGCTCCCGGCTTGAGGGGGACGCGCTTGGCCCGCCGCCGCCGACCGGCGGTTCCCGCACGGGGGCGCGCGTTCGGCCGCCGGCCCAACGACGCGGGCTGTGGCCCTCCCGCGCCGGACGGCCCAGCCAAGATAACGGCCCCGGTCGCGGCCCGGTAGCCGCCGGCCCGTCAGGCCCTGACCCCGGCGCGGCGGCAGTGGGTGCGGCCCTGCGGCTCGGTGGGCGTCCAGAGCCAGTCGGCGTCCGCGCCGGTCGCCCGGCCGGTCCGCGCCCGATTCCGCGCCGGCGCGGCTGCGTGACCCCGGCGCGGCGGCAGTGGGTGCGGCCCTGCGGCTCGGTGGGCGTCCAGAGCCAGTCGGCGTCCGTGCCAAAGGCGCCGGGTGGCCCCGGACGCGCCGCCATTACCCTCGCCTGCGCCCCGGTGGGGAGCGCCCGCCCGCAGGGGCCGCTGCCGCGCGCCCAGCGGACGCGACGGGCCCGGCCGACGCAGATTGGGGCCTGGTACAGCCTTGTCACCAACCGCCTCACCACGCCATACTTGTGGGCCCCGGGCGCTCCCGTCCTGCCCCCGGGGCCGCATCCGGGTCGCCAGCCGCCAGCCGGCAGCCGCGTCCGCGCCGTGGTCGCCGTGCCTTGCCCGTGTTCAGGGGAGAAGCCATGCAGCACTGTCTGTTCAGCATCAGTTACGCCGGACTGTGGGGCCAGGACCGCCTGTCACTGGCCGATTTCATCCGCCGGGCCGCGGATTTGGGCTACACCGGCGTGATGATCGCCGGCAAGCGACCGCATCTGTCGCCCCTGGACGCCACGCCGGAGCGTCTGGGCGAAGTTCAGGCCGCGCTGGCCGCCACGGGCCTGAGCTGTCCGGTGATCGCCGGCTACACCGACTTCTCCGGGACCGGCCCGCCGATGGTGCCCGTGGTCGAAATGCAGATCGCCTATGTCGAGGCCCTGGCGCGGATGGCCGCGGCCCTGGGGGCCCGCTACGTGCGCGTGTTCACCGGTTACGAGCGCGACCAGGAACCCCTCATCCACACCTGGGAGCGCGTCATTGCCAGCCTGCAGGAGAGCTGCGACCGGGCGGCGGCCTGCGGTATCACCCTGTGCCTGCAGAACCATCACGACGTGGGCGTCTGCAGCCAAACCATGGCGGCCCTGCTGGCCGAGATCGACCGGCCCAACTGCCGGTTGGGCTTTGACGCCTGGTCGCTGGCCCTGCGCGGGGAGGACCTGTATGAAGCCGCCCGGCGGCTGGCGCCGATGACCGCCATCACCACCAATGCGGACTATGTGCGGTTACCCCGCGCCCGGTACCTGCCGCGCCTGGAGAACTACGAAGCCCTGACGCCGGACTTGGTGCGGGCCGTGCCCTTCGGTGACGGCGACATCGACTACGACGCCTTCTTCCGCGGTCTGTGCGACGGCGGTTTCGACGGCGTCGCCACCTATGAGATGTGCGCCCCGCTGCGCGGCGGCGGTCGCCTGGCCAACTTGGACCGGGCTGCGGGCCAGTACCTGGCCTGGATGCGTCAGCGAGGTTGGTGAGCGCGGCGGGCGCCCGCGCCCAGGCGCCGGCACCGAGGAGGATACGATGGTCTTCGCCGATGAACGCCCGGCCCTGGAGGCCGAGTTCGAAGCCTGGTATGCGGCGTACCCGTGGCCCGGGGCCGTGGCCTTGGAACGGCAGTTGCACGAGGAAAGCGCCGCGCACCCGGAGTGGACCCCCCTGGCGCGCAAGGCCTGGGGCTACCGACGCCTGGCCAGCGCCTGCCCGGTAAAGGTCTTTCGCCACTCGCCGTTCTACTTCGAGCTGGCCACCGGCGCCGAGCGCCGCGACCTGGGTACGGGCGGCGTCGGCTCATGGCTCAAGCGCGAACCGGACAATGCCCAGCTGTGTCGCGCCAGCATTGCCTGGTGGGCGGTGCCCGGCGCGCTGGGCCTGTGCGTTGGCTGGCCGATGTACGACGACAACCACCATACCCTGGGCTACGAACGCGTCCTCACGCAGGGTCTGCGAGGGCTGATCGCCACCTGCCGGACGCGCCTTGCCAGCCCCGTGTCACCGGCGGCGGCCGACTTCCTGCAGGCGGCCATGGCCGGCAACGAAGCCCTGTTGCAGATCGCCGCGCGCCTGGCGGCGCAGGCGCAGGAGCTGGCCGCGGCCGAGACCGACGCCGACGTGCGGCAGCGCCTGCAGCGGCTGGCCGCCACCGCGGCGCGGGTGCCCGCCGAGCCGGCGGCTACGTTCTACGAAGCCCTGGCTGCAGTGGCCTTCATGTTCCGCGTGCTGCAGTTCCTGGAAGGCAATGGCCTGAGCGCCCTGGGCCACCTGGACCGCCTGCTGATGCCCTACCTGGCCGCCGACCTGGCCGCCGGTCGCCTGAACCTGGCCCAGGCCCGCGACCTGATCGCTCATTTCCTGGCCCTCGTCGACACCCGCTTCGGGATGCGCCAGGCCGGGCCGCACCACGTCGGCAGCAACACGGCCCTGACCCTGGGCGGCTGCGACCGCGCCGGGATACCCGTGGCCAACCCGTTGACCGAGCTGTTCCTCGATGTCCATCGCGAACTGCGGCTGGTGGACCCGAAAATGAACCTGCGCCTGTCGCCCGACCATCCTCCCGGTGTGTTCGCCGCGGCGGCGCGTTTCCTCGCCCATGGCGGCAATTCGCTGGCCGTGTTCAACGATCCGGTGGTCATCGCCGCCAATGTGCGCGCCGGCAAAGCCCTCCCCGACAGCCGGCTTTACGTCAGCGGCGGCTGCCAGGAGAATGTGCTGGAGAATTGCGAGCTCAACAGCCGCGCCACCATGTACCTCAACCTCGGCAATGTCTTCCTGATGGGGTTCTTCCCCGACCGCTTCGCCGCCTTCTGCGACCGCGAGGCGATCATCCCCCAGCCCTACCGCACGCCTCGCTTCGACGACCTGTACGCCGCCTTTCTGGCCAATCTCGACGCTGTATTGGCGGCTCACATCCGCGAACGCAACCGCACCGAACAGGAAGCCTGGCGCTACAACCCCTGCCCGGCCCACTCGTCGACCATGGACGACTGCCTGGAGCGGGGCCAAGACATGTTTGCCGGCGGCATCCGCTACGCGGTCGGCAGCATTTCGCTGGTCGGCGCCGGCAGCCTAGTGGACGCGCTCTTCGCCTTGCGGCAGGCGGTCTGCCGGGACCGACTGTGCACCCTTGACCAGCTGCGCGCGGCGTTGGCCAACGACTTCCGCGAGGCTGAACCCCTGCGGCTGCGGTTGGCCAATCGGGTCGCCAAGTTCGGTCAAGAAGACCCCGAAGTGCAGGTCTTTGCCGCCCGCGTCTTTGCCGATCTGGCCCGCGTCTCCACCGGGCGACCCAATGGTCGCGGCGGCCAGTACGAGGCCAGTCTGTTCTCCTTCCGCGCCTTTGCCGGTTTTGCGCCTCAAACCGGTGCCCTGCCCGATGGGCGGCGGGCCGGCGAACCCCTGTCGCCGGGCATGGGCCCCAGTCTGCTGGCGCTGGGTCGACAGGCCAGCGTGGGCAGCGTACTCAATGCGCTGGGACCGCTGGACCTGACTCAGTACCCGGTGGTGGCCGTCCTGGATCTGAAAGTGCCGCAGGTCCCCGTAGCCCTGGCGCCGGCGGTGCTCGGCCCGGTGATCGGGCGCTTCCTGGCCCAGGGCGGCTCGGTGCTGCAGATCAACTGCGTCGACCAGCAGACGCTGATCGAGGCGCGCCAAACCCCGGCGCTGCATCCGGACCTGGTGGTGCGCATCAGCGGCTACAGCGCCTACTTCACCGGCCTGGCGCCGGACATTCAAGACGAGCTCATCGCCCGCACCGTCGCGGTGTAAGGTCATCGGCGGGGCCACGGCGTGGCGCGGGGATGCCCCCCGGCGGCGTCGGTCGGCCCGCCCCCTCCCGGAGGTCACCACGTGGAACGCTGGTCCGTTGATCGGGCGCAGACCTGGTACCGGCAGCAGCCCTGGCCCGTGGGCTGCAACTACATCCCGCGCACCGCCGTCAACCAGTTGGAGATGTGGCAGGCCGCCACCTTTGACGCCGCCACCATCGCGCAGGAACTGGACTGGGCCGCCGGTCTGGGCCTGAACACCCTGCGCGTATACCTGCACGACCTGGCCTGGCAGGTCGATCCGCCCGGTTGCTGCCGCCGCCTGGACCAGTTGCTCACCCTGGCCGCGGCGCGCGGCCTGCGCGCCATCCCGGTGCTGCTGGACGACTGCTGGAACGACCACCCTGCGGTCGGCCCCCAGCCAACGCCGCAGCCGGGAGTGCACAACTCGCGCTGGCTGCAGAGCCCCGGGCGGGCCGGGGTCAACGACCCGGGGGTCTGGCCGCGGTTGCAGGCCTATGTTCACGGCGTTGTCGCCGCCTTTGCCACCGATGCGCGCATCCTGCTGTGGGACCTGTACAACGAACCGGGTAACAGCGGTCAGCACGAGGCCTCGCTGCCGTTGTTGGTCAAGGCCTTCGAGTGGGCTCGCCAGGCGCGGCCGGTCCAGCCGCTCAGCGCCGGTGTGTGGTACGATAACGCCGCCCTCAACGCCTTCCAGCTGGCGGCCTCGGACCTGATCACCCTGCACAACTACGGCGACCCGGCGGCCCTGACCGCGCACCTGGACAGCCTGCGCGGCCACGACCGGCCGCTGCTGTGCACCGAGTGGCTGCGCCGGCCCCACAGCCAGGTGGAGACCTGCCTGCCGCTGTTCCACGCCCGTGATGTGGGCTGCTGTTGCTGGGGCCTGGTGGCCGGCCGTACCCAGACCATCTACCCCTGGGGCTCGCCGGCCGGGGCCGCCGAGCCACCGGTGTGGTTCCACGACCTGCTGCGGCCGGACGGCACTCCCTTTGCCGTGGCCGAAGCCGCCCTTTTCCAGCGTTATGCCACCCAGCAGCCACCCGGGCGCTGAGCCGACCGGCCCCGAGGAGGAGACATGGATGCCCTGCGGCCTGATCTGGCAGCGGTGCGGTCGCTGCCCTGCCTGCCGACGACCCCGGCCCGCCGGCCGACCACGGACTGGCTGATCGACCCCGGGGCTTTCGTCGCCCGGGCGTACCAGACGGCCGCTGGCGCCGAGGTCGTGCTTACCAATGGCCTGGTAGCGCGCACCTGGCGCCTGACTCCGGGGGTGGCCACCGTCGGTTTTGACAACCTGATGACCGGCGAGACCCTCCTGCGCAGCGTGCGGCCCGAGGCACGGGTGCGGCTTGACGGTGTCGATTACCCGGTTGGCGGGTTGACCGGGCTGAGCGAACACGCGTACCTGCAGCGCGACTGGGTGCCGACGCTGACGCCCACGCCCGGGTCGCTGGCGCTGGCCCGGGTCGACCTGGGGCCCACCCAGGCCCCCTTTGCTTGGGGCCGCCGCCGCGCCGCGCCGCCGCTGCCCTGGCCCCCGCCAGGCCAGCGGTTGACGCTCACCTTCGCGCCCCCGCCGGCCCTGTCCGGGGTTACTGTCCGGGTGATCTGCGAGCTCTACGACGGCGTGCCGTTGTTGGCCAAGTGGCTGGCGATCGACCCGGGCCCGGAGCGCCCGGTGCGCTTGCACAGCTTCGCCGCCGAGATCCTCGCCGTGGTCGAATACGACAGTCAGGTCGACAGTGCCGGGCCGCCGCGCTACCCCAATCTGCACGTCGAGAGCGACTACGCGTACCGCGACATCGACGCCGCCCATCCGCGCCGGACGACCTGCTGGCTGCCGGACCCCGAGTATACCACCCAGGTCAACTACCTGTACCAGACGCCGTGCCTGCTGGAAAGCCGGCCCCCGCGGGGCCCGGACCTGACCCTGTCCCCGGGCGTGCCGTTTGCCACCTTCCGCACCTTCGAGCTGGTCCACGACAGCACCGAGCGCGAGCGCCAGGGCCTGGCGATGCGGCGCCTGTACCGCACGGCGGCGCCTTGGACGCAGGAGAACCCGATCCTGATGCACGTCCGGCAGGCCGATCCCGAGGCGGTCCGCCAGGCGGTCGATCAGTGTGCCGAGGTCGGCTTCGAGATGGTTATCATGACCTTCGGCAGCGGCTTCAACCCGGAGAACGACGACCCTGCCTATGTCGCCCAGGTGCGCGACCTGGCCGACTATGCCCACGCCCGCGGCGTCGAGTTGGGGGGGTACTCGCTGCTGGCCAGCCGCCGGATCGACGATGACCAAGATACCCTCAACCCGGTCACCGGCCAGCCGGGCGGCGCGGTGTTCGGCTCGTCGCCCTGCCTGGGCAGCCACTGGGGGCGCCGGTATTTCGCCCGCCTGCAGGCCTTTTTCGCCGCCACCGGTCTGGACGTGCTGGAGCACGACGGCTCGTACCCGGGCGACTGGTGCGCCTCGACGTGCCACCCGGACCACGCCGGCCTGGACGATTCGCAGTGGCAGCAGTGGCGCCGCATCGTCGACTTCTACCAGTGGTGCCGGGCCCAGGGGATCTACCTGAACGTGCCTGACTGGTACTTCCTGGCCGGCGCCAACAAGACGGCCATGGGCTACCGCGAGGTCAACTGGTCTCTGCCGCGGGAGCGCCAGCTGCTGCTGGGTCGGCAAAACATCTACGACGGCACCTGGGAGAAGACGCCCAGCCTGGGGTGGATGTTCGTCCCCCTGGTCGAGTACCAGGGCGGCGGCGCCGCCGCCACCCTGGAGCCGCTGGCCGACCACCTGGACGCGTACGAGGCCCACCTGGCGCAGAACTTCGGCGCCGGGGTGCAGGCCTGCTATCGCGGGCCGCGCCTGTTCGATACCGACGCCACCCGCGCCGTCGTGCGCCGCTGGGTCGACTTCTACCGGGCCCATCGCGCCATTCTCGATGCCGACCTGATCCACGTCCGCCGCCCGGACGGACGTGACCTGGATTGCTTCCTGCACGTCGGGGCGCAGTTGCCCGAGCGTGGCCTGGCGATGGTTTTCAACCCGCTGGACCAAGCGATCGACCGCAACCTCGAGCTGCCGCTCTACTACACCGGCCTGACCACTGCCGTGCAGGTCCGCGAGCAGGACGGACCGCCGCAGGTGCGACCGCTCGACGCGCGCCAGTGGCTGACCCTGCCCGTGCAGTTGCCGGCCCGGGGCCGCACCTGGTTCGTCTTCACCGCGCCGCCGGCGTGAGGCCCCCGGCCGTGGTCCGCGCGCGGGCCCGCGTCGGCTGCCGGCCGCCCTCGGTCCGGCGGCTGCCGCCGGCCGCGGTGGGCCTGCTGCTAAGCCTGCTGCTGGCGCCGGCCGCCCGCGCCGCCGGGCCGCTGCAGCTGCTGTGGCCCGCGGACGGTGCCGTGGTCACCCCAGCCTGGGACGTGGACCCGGTCGCCGGGCTGCAGCTGGCGGTCGCCGGCCTGGCCCCGCCCGGGGCGACGGTCTGGGTCAACGGGGTCGCGGCCGCCGTGCCGGCCAACCTGGCCGCTGCCCAGGCCGCAGCCGGCGCCCTCGGCCTGCAGCTGCAGGCGACCGCGGCCGGGACCTGGCAGCTGCGCGGTCCCCTGGGACAGGTCGAGGTCAACCCGGCGACCGCGGCGCTCTTCCTGGCCGCACTGCCGGTAAACGGGCCGTTGGTCGAGGTCGAGTTGGCGGCGCGCCAGGGGGGCGCCATCAGCCTGGCGGGCGCCACTCTGTACGCGCACCTGGACCCGCAGCCCACGTATTCGGTCACCGTCGACGACGGCGGCGATATGCTGGCCGACCTGACCCGCGACTCGCTCCGCTATGCCTCGCCCTTTGCCCACCCGGTGCTGGCCTGGGTGCAGCGCCTGCACCAGACGTACGGCACCTGCTTCACCTGGTTCCTGTTTGAGCAGGGACTGACCCGGCCCTGGTTCCACCTGGCGCAGCTGCCGGCGCGCTACCGTCAGGCCCTAGCCGCCCAGAGCAGCTGGCTGCGCTTCGGGCTGCACGCGCGGGCCTACGATCCGGCCGAGCCGTACCGCGAGGCCACCTACGACCAGGCCCGCGCCGATCTGCTCCAGGTACGCGCCGAAGTGGAGCGCTTCGCCGGTCCCCAGGCCTGGTCCCGTTGCCTGCGGACCCATTTCTGGAGCGGCTCGCGCGCCGCCTGCCAAGCCTGGCGCGAAGCCGGCGTCGCCGGGCTCTACAGTGCCGCCCCGGGGTACCGCAGCTACTACTTGAGCGATGTCGAGCGCGATCGGTTAACCCGCATCGACGCCTGGCGTGACCACGCCGAGGACATGCTCTTCCTGCAGTCCGACCTGTGGCTGGAGCGCGTGTACCCGGCCGCGCCGGCCGGCACGACGCAGTTCCACCAGCAGGTTATCGCCGGCCTCGACAGCGTCCTGGCCGTGCCCCTGGCGGCCCAGAACCTGCAGATCTACACCCACGAAGCTTTTCTCACCGAAGACGACCACTGGAACATCGGCGAGCGCCTGGTGGCTCTCCTCGACGAGTTAGCGTTCCGTGGGTACCAACCTCGGCTGGACAGCGATGACCCTTTCCTGGACCAGCTGCCGCCGGTGCCGCCGATGGCTCTGACGGCCCGGCAGGTGGGCGATCGCGTCGACCTGCACTGGACTCATCCGCGGCCCGCCGGCCTGCAGTACCGGCTGCAGCGTCAACCCCTGGCCGCCCCTTTGGCCGCCTGGCAGGAGGTGGTGGTTACGGTGTCGCCCCAGGCCAGTGACCGCCCCGGGCCCGGAACCTGGGTGTACCGCGTCGTGGCCGTGGATCCGGCCGGCCGCGTCAGCGGCGGTTCGGCGTGGCCGGTGACCACCTCGGGCTACTCCAGTCAGGTCGACGGCGATGCCGCCGGGGCCAGTGCCTGGCCGCCGGACCTGGAGTTGGAGCCGGCCTGCCCCAATCCGTTCAACGAGTCCACGGTGCTGACCTATGACGTGGCCGCGCCAGCCACCGTGCGCCTGACCGTGTTCGATCTGGCCGGTCGGCCGGTGGTCCACCTGGTCGATCAGGCGGTGCTGCCCGGCCGGTACCCGGTGCGTTGGGGCGGCGGCGATGCCCGCGGTCGGCGGCTGGCCAGCGGCGTGTACCTGGTCGAGCTCGCGGCGGGCCCTGTCCATCGCGGTCGCCGCGTCGTATTGGCCCGCTGACGGCGGTCTCGGCCGGCCGCGGCCCAGTCTCGCCAGTCCCGCGGCGCACCCGGCGCTGGCGCGGCCCCCCAGGCCGGCGCCCTCTGTGGGCCCGCGTCGCGCCACGGCCCACGGCCCTGAACCATCGGAGCCGGTCTGTCGGGTTGCCCGGCCGTTCTCGCCCGGCCGCCCCTGCCCGAGGCCCATGGGCCCCGCCGCCCCACCGGCTGCGGTGTCCGGCGCGCTTGCCAAGCGCGGCGCTCCCGCTTATCTGTAAAAGACCCACCCCTTACCGGAATGCTCGGTGTCGGCCGTCCTGTGGCCGGCGGATCGTGGCTACCCATGTTGCCGGGACGGCTTCGATGCCGTTCAGAAGGCGAGGATGACGCGGCGCCTGCTGGTACTCCTGTTGCCCCTGCTGACCCTCCTGGCCCGGCCCGGCAGCGGCGCGGCGGCGGAAACCCCCTTCCCGCGCCCGCCCGCGCTGGTGCCGCGGGTCGAGTTCTGGAAGAAGGTGTTCACGCTCTACGACACCCACCAGGTGGTGGTCCACGATCGCGACGACCTGTCGCTGGTGTATGGCGTCGAGAACGTCGGCCGGGGCGGTCGGTCCGAGCAGCAGCAGCGCGAGACCGAGGTCATGGGCCGCTACCGGGCGGCGCTGCTGCACCTGGCGGCCCTGGGGCCACAGGTTGAGGCGGCGCAGCTGAACGATGCTGAGTGGCGGATCTGGGAAGCCCATGGCCGGCGCCGCGATCCGGAACGCTACCGCCAAGCCGCCGAGCGCCTGCGGCTACAGACCGGCCAGCGCGATCGCATCGCCCAGGGTCTGCGCAACTGGGAGCGCTACGGCCAGGACGTGCGCCGTATCCTCCACGACCAGGGCGTGCCGGACTCCCTGGCGGTGTTGGCCTTCATCGAGTCGGCGTTCAACCCGGAAGCGACCTCCAAGGTCGGCGCGGCCGGGCTCTGGCAGATCACCCGGCCGGCCGCGGCCCATCTGCTGCGCATGGACCGCCACGTGGACGAGCGTCGCGACCCGCTCAAGGCCACCGCCGCCGCGGCCGCCATCCTCAAGGCCAACTACCAGGCCCTGGGTAACTGGCCCCTGGCGATCACGGCGTACAACCACGGCGCCTATGGCCTGGCCCGCGGCGTCCGCGAGGTCGGTTCCACCGACGTGGCCGTCTTGGTCGAGCGCTACCGCGGCAAAGCCTTTGGCTTTGCCGGGCAGAATTTCTACGCCGAATTCCTCGCCGCGCTCGAGGTCATCCCGCGCGCCGAGTTGTACTTCGCCGCCGCGCCGCCCCTGGCCGCGGCCGACAGCAGCGGCGCCCCGGGTGCACTAAGGGCCCCGGCCGCTGCACCGATCGCCGGCGTCGCCCAGCTGCTGCCGCCGGCGCCCAACCCCTTCCGCCGCGCCACCACCCTGGCCTACGGGTTGGCCCAGACGCGGCTGGTGCAACTCGACATCATCGACGCCGCCGGTCAGCGCATCCGCAGCCTGGTGCAGCAGGTGCAGGGACCGGGCCATTTCCTGGTCGCCTGGGACGGCACCAGCGACACCGGCCGCCCCGTGGTCAGCGGCGTCTATTTCGCCCGCTTGCAGGCCGGTACCTGGTCCACCTTCGGCCGACTCATGCTGTTGAGGTGAACGTCGGAATAGCTTTTATTCAACGGCTGCACCAGTGTGTGCGCTGCCTGGATCGCGGCGGCCGGGTGGCCGGGTCGGGCTTCGCCCCGGGAGGAGTCTGTGTCCGATAGCGTTGTCAGGCTGGTCGCCGAATCCGGTTCCTTCGCCCAGATCATCCTCTTCCTGCTGCTGGGTTTCTCGGTCTTCTCGTGGGCCATCGTGGCCCAGAAGGTGGTCGACTTCCGCCGCGCCGAGGCCCAGACGCGGTCCTTCCTGGACCTGTTCCACTCCGGCGCCGAGCACAGCCAGATCTACCGGCAGTCCAAGCCCCTGCGCGGCTCGCCGGTCTGCGGTCTATTCTGCGCCGCCCACGAGTTCTTCGTCGCCTACGCCAAGCGCCAAGGGCGTTGGCAGGGGGCCCGCGAAGACCTGTGGAAGCTGCTTGACGGCATGGTCAGCGAGCAGGTGGCCCGCGTCCAGCAGCATCTAAGCTTCTTGGCCACGGTGGCCAATGTAAGCCCCTTCATCGGCCTGTTGGGCACCGTGTGGGGGATCATGGACGCGTTCCGCTCCATTGGCCTGGAGGGGTCGGCCAACCTTGCGGTGGTCGCCCCGGGCATTGCCGCGGCGCTGATCGCCACGGCCGCCGGCCTGGGCGCGGCCATCCCGGCGGTCATGGCCTACAACTACTTCCTCGGCCGCTCCGACGCTGCGCAGCGCGATGTCGAGCGGTTCGCCGCGGAACTGGCCGCCGAACTGGCCGGCGAGGTCTGACCCCGGTGGCCATGGGGGGGGCTAGTCGCCGGCGGCGTGGAACGCTTGCCGACATCAACGTGACGCCGCTGGTCGACGTCATGCTGGTGCTGCTGATCATTTTCATGGTCACCGCGCCAGCGCTGTTCCAATCGCTGCCGGTCACCCTGCCCAAGGCGACCGTCGGTCAGGCCGAAGTCGGTGAAGGGATTGTCGTCACCCTGACACACGATCGCCTGGTGCAGATCGACCAGGACCGGGTTACGCTGGACGATTTCACCAACCGTTTCAGCGCCATCCGGGCCCGCAAGGCCGACCGGCCGGTGTTTCTGCGGGCTGACCAGGAGGTGCCCTACGGTAAGGTGGTGGAGCTGGTCGGCCTGTTGAAGGCGGCCGGCGTCGACCGCGTGGGGTTGGTGGTCGAGATCGTCAGTACCCGCGCCGGCAAGCGATGAAGATCGCGGTGGTGGCGTCCGTCGTCGGCCACCTGGTGGTCATCGGCGGGGTAATGGTCGTGGCTCGCCAACAGCCCCATCTGTTGCCCACCAGCCGCGTGTACACGGTCGATATCGTCGCCGCGCCCGGGCCGGTCAAGGGCGCAGCCGGGCCGCGCCGGCAGGCTGCACCGGAACCGCCGACCAAGGCGCGCTTCCGCACCGGGGTCAAGGTCGAGAGCGCACCCTCGAATGAGGCCGCGGCGCCGCGGGGCGTCAAAAAGCCCAAGGCCGCTGTGGAGAAACCGGCCAAGACGCCCAAAGGTGGCGGTTCGGGCATTGGCAAAGGCGGTGGCGGCGGGCTGCGGGTCGAAGGGGTCGTGTTCCCGTACCCCGGGTACCTGGACACCCTGACCGCCCTGGTCCAGGAGCAGTGGGAACGGCGCATGCTGGCCGACACCGGCCAGGAGCTCAAAGCCACGGTGTTTTTCTCGCTGGACCGCGACGGTAACGTGCAGGAATGCACGGTAGAAACCGCGTCCGGCGTGTTCGAATTCGACGATGCGGCCCGCAAGGCCGTGTTCCAGGCCAGCCCGATCAAGCCGCTGCCCAGCGGCTTCAAAGGGGATGGCTTGAGTGTGCACCTCGACTTCTACGGCGACTGACCTCAGGCATTGCGGCCGGGCCAGCGGCGGCGCCGTCGACTGTCCGGCGATCCAGGGGCTGGCGCCGGCTAAGGGAGGGAGTAGCGATGGCGGCACACGCGCGGATCCGCCAGGGGCTCAACCTGGCCCTGCTGCTACTGCTGGCCGGTACCGCCGGGGCTCAGGCCAACGGCCCTGCGGCGGCGGCCGCCGACAGCAGCAGCCAGAAGGCGGAAGTTTTCCTCAGCATCAAGGGGCGCACCCGGCAGACCCCGGTGGCGGTCTTCCCGTTCACCGCCGACGCGGCTGACCCCGGTGCCGCGACGGCCGCCGGGGTCTTCAACAGCACGCTCATCCAGGACCTGCGCAACGCCGTCCACTTCGAGGTGGTCCTTGACTCGGCGCGCGCCGACAGCGGCAGCTGGGGGCCGGTGCTGGAGCGCTGGGGCGCCGCTGGCGCCCGGGCCCTGGTACGCGGCACGGTCAGCCGTCAGGGCGAGCAGATGCAGGTGTTTGCGGCCGTGTACCGGCTACCGGACCGGCGCCTGCTGGTGGCCAAACCCTACCTCGGCGCGCCGCACCAGATGCGCCAGGTGGGTCACCAGGTGTGCGACGACATCGTCCTGGCCCTGACCGGCCAGCGCGGCGTGTCCCAGACCCAGATCGCCTATGTCGACCAGGCGCGCGGCAACAAAGAGATCTTCGTCATGGACTATGACGGTCAGTACCCGCGCCAGCTGACCAGCGACCAGACCATCGACCTGTCGCCGGCTTGGGCCCCCGACGCCCGCCGGTTGGTTTACTCGTCCCTGAGCGGCGCCAAGTGGGTCTTGCGCGTGCTCGATATCGCCTCCGGCGTCGCCGTGCCCCTGCGCGTGCCTTCGGCCATGAGCACGGCGCCGGAGTGGTCTGCCGACGGGCAGCGCATCCTCTTCGCCATGATGGCCAAAGGCAGCGTCGACCTCTATTCGTGGACCATGTCCGAAGGCCGCCTGGAACGAATCACGGACCATCCCGAGGTGGAGACCGAACCGGCGGCGTCGCCGGATGGCCGGCGCATCGCCTTCACCTCGGACCGCACCGGCCTGCCGCAGGTGTACCTGGCCAATGCCGACGGCAGCGATGTCCATCGCCTGACCAGCGAACCGGACGCGTACGAGGGTTCGGCCACCTGGTCTCCGGACGGCCGCCGGTTGGCTTTTGTGCGGCGGGGTTTCGAGGGTTTCGATGTATACTTGGTAGAGGTGGCCGGCGGCTCGCCCGTGCGGCTGACCGCCGGCGGCTCGAGCGAGAACCCCAGTTGGTCGCCCGACGGCCTCCAACTGGCGTACTGCGCCACCCACGGCGCCCAGAGCGACATCTATGTCATGAACTGGGACGGTAGCAATCCGCGCAAACTGACCGCCAGCGGCACCTGCCTGGTGCCGGCCTGGTCGCCCTGGCCGGTCGCGGCGCCCTGAGCGGGCCCCGAGGAAGTCGATCTCGCCAACAGCGGCGAATTTGCCTACATTTCCCGGACGTAACCGGCATGACCGCCTGGCGTTGAACCTCAATTCAGGGCGGGCTCGCGTGTTCCGTCCCTTCCGTAGAGGACCCAGTTGCAGAGGAGAGGAGAGTCCATGAAGACCAAGCGTAGGTGGATGTTCGGTGCGGCCGTGGCCGTTTGTGCCCTTGCCATCGGTTGCGGCGGCCCCAAACCCGTGCTCCAGGTGGACGACTCGGCGGCCAAAGCCGCAGAAGCCGCCAAAGCCAAGGCCGAAGCCGACGCCAAAGCCAAAGCCGACGCCGAAGCCGCAGCCCGCGCCGCCCGCCTGAAGGCCGAAGCCGACGCCGCCGCCAAGGCCAAGGCCGACGCCGAAGCCGCGGCAATGGCCGCCCGCACCCTGTCGGCCGTGTATTTCGACTACGACGACTACAACATCCGCGCCGACCAGCAGGGTTCGCTGTCCGGCCATGCGGACAAGCTCAATGCCGCCAGCGTCGTGCGTCTGACCCTGGCCGGCAACTGCGACGAGCGCGGCACGGTCGAGTACAACCTCGCCCTGGGCCAGAAGCGCGCCGATGCGGTGAAGAACTTCCTCGTCCGCGCCGGTATCGACGCCGAGCGTCTGAGCACCATCAGCTACGGCAAAGAGAAGCCGGTCGATCCGGGTCACAACGAAGCCTCGTGGGCCAAGAACCGCCGCGTTGACTTCACCCCGGCGCAGTAAGGCGAGGAAATCGGCTGTATGCACCGCCGGGTGCAGGGCGTCTGCCTGCTGCTGCTCTGCCTGACCGCTGCCTGCGCCACGCGCGGCGCGGTCCGGCAGGTGCGGCTCGATGTACTGCGGGTCGAGGCCCGGTTGGACGAGATCGGCGCCGAAGTCAGTCAGATCGACAGCCTGGCGCGCGCCGAAAGCGTGGCTTCGCGGCATAAGTGGAGCGGCATGGCAGCGGACGGCGAGGGCAACGCCCAACGCCTGCAGCAAATGGTCGCCCGCATGGACGACGTGGTCCGCCGCCTGGCCGACGTGCGCCAGGAGGTGGAAGCCATCCGCATCTACGGAGTTGGCAAAGGGGGCGGCGCCGGCGCGTCGCCCCCCGGCCGCGGCGGCGCCAATGCGGCTGCCAGCCCCAGCCTGGTGGCCGACCCCCAGGCGCTGTATGACTTAGGTTCAGGCGACCTGAAGGCCAAAGACTACGCCCAGGCTGCCACCGAGTTCGGCCAGTTCGTCGAGTCTTTCCCGCAGCATGAACTGGCGGACAATGCGCTTTACTGGCAGGGCGAGGCGCACTACGCGCTCAAGGACTACGTCCAGGCCCAAGCGGCCTTTGAGCGCCTGCTCAAAGACTACCCCACGGGCGACAAGGCCCCGGCGGCGGCGCTCAAACTCGGCTTTGCCCTGCTGGAGCAGAAAGACAAGAAAGCCGGCACCGCCCGCCTGAAGGAAGTCGTCCAGAACTACCCCGGGACGGAAGAAGCCGGACTGGCCAAAGCCCGCCTGCGCGACCTGAACAGCGCCCCGTCAGGCCGCCGGCGCTGACGCGCTGAGCCTGCCACGCCCCACCCGCGCTCGCCTCCTGCTCGGTATAGGCCGTCCGCTCAGCGGACGGGCCCCACATCGGCGGGGACTGCCAGGCGGTGCAGCCGCGCGGGGGGCAAGGCCACCAACGCGGACGCGCCCCACCCGCCCTCGCCTCCTGCTCGGTATAGGCCGTCACGCTCAGCGGACGGGCCCCACATCGGCGGGAATCGCCAGCAGGTCCAGCCAACGGCGGTAGTCGGCCAGGCGGAACGGCCGCGGCCCGGCCAGGTAGTGGTTCCGGCCTTCAACGCCGCTGTCCAGGGTCCACTCCAACAGCCACATGGCCGGTGCCGCCGCCACCGCCAGCGACCCCAGGCGCACGGTCTGGTTGGCCGGCAGGGCAAAAGCCGTGGTCAGCAGCACACTGCCGTCGTCGGCGTCGCGCACGGTCAGTTGCCCGGCCGCCGGGCCGCGCGTGTCATTGGCCGCCCAGACCGCGTGACGGCCGGCTTCGGCCTCGCCGCAGCCCAGGCATACGTCCGCCTGTACGCGCCGCAGATACTCATAGGCCAGCTTGCGGCGGTTGTAGTAGTCGACGATGGCGTCGGAGATGATCGGCCAGCCGTCGCGCAGGTTCCACCACAGAATGCCGGTCCGGCGCCACTTACCCTGACGGAACCACTCGACAAAGAACTTCTTGGCTTCGGCCTGGGTGATCTGCGACGCCAAGGCAAAGTCCGCCAGGTTAGCGCCGATGCCGCCGAAGAGCACCGTCTGCTGTCGCGCCATCAGCTCGATGCGGTAGTCATAGGCGGTCATGCCCGGTTGCGGCCGCACGGCGTGCGTCAGCCACTGATCATTGCCCTGCCAGGGCCACAGGAACTCCGGGTCCAGAAACTGCGCCAGGGAGCGTGGGTCCGGGCATCCGTGGTAGCCGATCTCGCTGACGAAATGGCAGGCCGAGTCAGTGTAATACGGGGCCTTGAAGTCGCCACGCGGGCCCCACAGGTGCTGCTCCGGCATCTGCGCGCCCTGATGCCGGCGCTGGAGGTACTCGGGGCTGTAATAGGGCGAGCTGGGCAGGTAGGCCCGGAACGGATCCAGGCGGCGCACCACCTCGGGCAAGATATGGCGACTGAGGCGGTCGGTGTTGGGGTCCTGCCCGGCGTGCCACTGGTAGGCGTCGTCGATCTCGTTGTTACCTGACCACAGCACCAGACTGGCGTGCTGCCGCAAGCGGGTCACCATCACCTCGGCTTCGCGGCGGATGCGTGCGCCAAAGGCTTCGTCCTGCGGGTAGATGGCGCAGGCCATGGCAAAGTCCTGCCAGACCATCAAGCCCAACTCGTCACAACGGGCGAAGAACGGATGGTCTTCGTACACATTGCCGCCCCAGCAGCGCAGCATGTTGCAGTTGAGTTCCGCCGCCATGTCCAGGGCCGCGTCCAGGTGCGCCCGGTCGCGGCTATGGAACGCGTCCAAGGGTACCCAGTTGGTGCCATGGACGAACACCCGCTCGCCGTTGACGCGGAAGACGAACTCGCCGGGCGCCTCGGCCGAGGTCGTCGGCGTCCGCTCCAGGGTCACCGTGCGCAGCCCCAACTGCGTCCGATGGGTGGCCAGCACCTGGCCCTGCTCGTCCAGCAGCGCCAACTCGGCGTCGTACAGTGCGGCCGGTCCCGGCCCGGCAAAACCCCGCGGCCACCACAGGTCCACCGCCTCGACTCCGAAGGACACGCTACCATGGCTGTCCAGCACCGGCCAGGTCGCGGTCCACGCGCAGGCTTCGCCCCGCGTCAGCCGGCCCCGCACCTGCGCGGGCCAGGTCGCGCCCGGGCGCACGGCCAGATCCCAGATCAGCTGCAGCTGCGCCGTGCGCTGCGTCGGGTCGGTCGCCCGCACGGCCCAGTACACCTGCTGCCAGTGCACCGGCGGCACCACCTCCAGCGCCACGTCGCGCCACAGGCCCGCGGTGACTACCCGGGGCATGATGTCCCAACCATACATGTGCGGCGCCTTACGCACCGTCAACGAGGCATGGTTGCCGGCAAAGGCAAAACACACCGGGTCCAGGCCGCCGCCATCTGCCGCCGCCACCGCCGACATCAACCGCACCACTAGTTCGTTGTCGCCCGGCCGCAGGGCCCTGGTGACCTCGAAGCGCCAGGGGATGAGCATGTTGTCGGTCTGGCCCACCTGTTGGCCATTCAGCCATACCGTGCCCAGGCAGTCGATGCCGTCGAAGACCAGTTCCACCCGCGCGTCGGGCCCGGCGGCCGGGGCCACGAAATGTCGGCGGTACCACCAGTCGTGGCGCTCATAGGCCAGCAGGTCATAGACGTGGTTGCCCACCGTGGGTTCGGACAACACCCCGGCGGCCACCAGGTCCAGTTCGACGTTGCCCGGTACCGTGGCCGGTACCTGGGGCCAGCCAGCCGCGGCCAGCGCGGTCGGCGAATTGGGCGCGTCCGGGCCGCCCGGGCCATAGAAGAGCTCCCAGCTGCCGTTCAGGTCGTGACGCTGCCGCTCCATACCTGCCTCCTGCGGGCGCGACGGGCCCGGCGGATCAACCGCCGGCGGCCAACAGCTCCGTTGCGGTCGCCTGGATCTGCTCCCAGGCCTGGTTCACATGCACGGGTTCGGTGTGCGTCTGGCCCACACACAGGCGCAGCACCAGGCGATCGGCCAGTCGGGTGTGACTGAGGAACAGCCGGCCGCTGCGGTTAAGCCGGTCAAGCAGCCGCTGGTTGAGGTCGTCGCCGCCGCGCAGGCGGAAGCACACCAGGTTCAGCGGCGGCGGCACCACCAGCTCGAAACGCCCGTCGGCGCCTATCCGGGCCGCCAAATCGCGGGTCAGGGCCACGTGGCGGCGCACCAGGGCCTGCAGCCCGCTGACCCCGTAGTGACGGATAACCATCCACAGCTTCAGGCTGCGGAACCGGCGGCCCAGCGGCACCTGCCAGTCGCGGTAGTCGATCACCGCGCCGCTGGCCGAGGCGGCGTTGCGCAGGTATTCGGGCACCACGCTCAGGGCGTTGATCAGCGCCTGCCGATCCGCCACCCAGAAGCAATCGCAGTCGAAGTTGGTGCACATCCACTTGTGCGGGTTGAAGCAATAGCTGTCCGCCCATTCCAGGCCCTGCTGCAGGCTGCGGAACTCCGGGCAGAGCATCGCCGTGCCGGCCATGGCCGCGTCCACGTGCAGCCAGGCCCCGTAACGGCGGCAAAGGGGGCCGATGGCGGCCAGCGGATCCATGGCCTGGGAGGAGGTGGTGCCCACCGTGGCTACCACCCAGCACGGTACGTGTCCCGCCGCCTGGTCGGCGGCCAGCTGGGCCTCAAGGTCGGCCGGATCCATGGCGAAGCCATCGTCCGTCGCCACCCGCCGCAGCTGCGCCCGGCCGAGCCCGGCGATATGCACCGCCTTGTCGATCGAGGAGTGGGCCTGAGCCGTGGCATAGACGGTCAGCCGTCCGCTGGCGGCCGGCAGATCGCCCGTTGCGCTGCCGAGCAGCGCCGCCGCCGGCGGGTTGCCGGTGGCGTTGCCCGGTGCGCTTGCCGACGCGGCGATGGCGGAGGAGGCCACGGCATCATGCCGCCGCGCGGCCCGGTCGCGGGCCGCCAGCAGGGCGCACAGAGCGGCGCTGGAGGCCGAGTCCTGCAGCACGCCGCCACCCGGTCCGGTGGACAGGAACGTCGACGGCAGACCCAGCATCGCCACCAGCCAGTCCAGTACCAGGGTCTCCAGCTCAGTGCAGGCCGGGCTGGTGCTCCACAGCATGCCCTGCACCCCCAACCCGGCGGCCAGCAACTCACCCAAGATCGACGGCCCGGAGGTATTGCCCGGGAAATAGGCGAAGAACGAGGGCGACTGCCAGTGCGTCAGCCCGGGCAGCAGCTTCTCCTCCACGTCGCGCAGGACATCGGCAAACGGCTCACCCGACTCCGGCGCTGCGGCCGGCAGGCTCGCGCGGATCTGGCCCGGAGCCACCGGGGCCAGCACGGGCAGCGAAGCCACCCGCTGCTGGTACTGGGCCAGCCAGTCCACCACGGCGTACCCCCAACGGCGGAACTCCGCCGGCGTCATGTGCGTGGGCCCGGCAGGCAGGGCCGGATCGTGGGGTTCGCCCGTCCGCCCCGGGCGGGTCTTGGCTGCCGACTCGGGCTCGGTAGCGGTCGGCGTGGGCGCGGGCCCGGTAGGCAGGGCCGGATCGTGGGGTTCGCCCGTCCGCCCCGGGCGGGTTGCGGCCGCTGACTCGGGCTCGGCCGCAGCCGGTGTGGGTGCGGGCCCGGCAGGCAGGGCCGGGTCGTGGGGTTCGCCCGCCAGCCCCGGGCGGGTCATGGCAGCGGGGCCAGGCTCGGCCGCGACCGGCGTCGCTGCGGGCCCGGCAACTGGGCCAGATGCCGCGCCTCCAGCCTCGCCGCCGCCGGCGGCCGCTGGCGTCTTGGGGGGTACCCCCATCACCCACCTCCCGCCGGCCGCAGCCGGGTGACCGTCCAGAGCCCTGGTTGACTGGGGCAAAACAATGTGCGGCAATAGATTGAGCTTAGTGCTGGAGACCCGATCCACCCGCCTAGCAAAGCCCCCAGAATCTGCGTCGCCGTGCCTTTGCGCGCCATGGCGGGCCAGTCCGGGGCCGTTCTGCCGGGGCCGGGGCCGGCAGCTGCGGGAACCCCATGGGTTCGGCTGGGTTCGCCGCCGCCCGGTTCGGGCGGCGATTGGCTGTCGTCCGGCGGGGCTGCCGGGCCCGGTCCACTGGGGCTTCCAGACCGAAGTACGCCGCCTCCGTTTGGCCTTCGGCTACGGCCCGCGCCAGGGCAGTCTTGCCGCACTGCCGCGGACCCAGCCGCACCGCCACCGGATTACGTTGGCGCGCGTGCTCCAGCGCCCTGGCCCGTGCAGCTGGTCCAATCATACAGCAATCGCAGTCATTGGGAACCGAACTGTCGATGCTCGCCTTTCAATGACCAGGCCCGGCCCGTCCACGTGCGGGGGCGGGCGGTTCCGCGGGCGTCCGGTGGTATTCGGGGTGGGCGTCGCGGACGCACATCATGTCCGGCAGAACCGGCCGGGCCTCACCGCCGCCGGTACCGAGACCGCGGCACCCCGGGCCACGGGTGCCGTCGCGGTCACCCCGCAAGTTAACCGGCGCTCTCCAAGGTGCCCCGGGCCTGCAGTTGGGCCGCCACAAAGGGCGACAGGCAGTAGCGCCGCAACTGCGCGGCGGGCATGGCCACTGCCCCGCCGATGCGGCCCAGGCAGTCCGGCGCGCCGCAGGCGCAGTCAAAGGCTTCTGCCATCGACCACTCCGTGGCCGGGTAGAAGCAGCGCAGTTCGTCGCCCACGTCCAAATCCCGCAGCGCCACTAGTACCATGCGCTCCACGTCGAAGTGCACGTTGGGGGAGCAGCCGTGGTTGATGAAGCGCAGGTCCGCTGGCCGCAGGTCCAGGTGATCGGCCTGGCCCCGCTGGATGGTATAGCGCGACGGCTCGGCCTGGCGCCTTGAGGCGCCGATGTCGGCCAGCACGGTCCCGGCGGCCAGGGCCGTGTTCGCGTGCATACTGCGACTGCCGTTGCCAGCCGTCCGGACTACCAAGCCATGCGGGGGCGCGCATTGCGGACTCGAAGCCATGGCCACCTTCCGTTCGCTATGGGGGTTGCGGGTGAGGGATATGGGGCCGTGGTCCTGGGCCGCCCCAAGGGTGACACGTGGCAGGCTATCTGGGCCCGCCCCCGCGAGCCTGCGGCCGGTGGTCACCTCGCCGAGCGCGCGGCGTCGGGCGTCAGGCACAGCCATGGCGCCGAGGCCAGGACCCGGGGCCCGCCGACGATCCGCTGTGCCGGGCCTACGGCCCGCCGCTTCGTGGGTCACACCGGGGCGCCGCGGGCCGGGCGCCCTTTGAGCACCGCCGCTTGGTGTTCCGCGCGGCCTTGGCACCGCGCGGTGCCGCCTGTCCCGCACCGGCGGCGAGTCCACCGTCCGAAGCTGCGAGCCTGGCCGTGGGTCACATCAGGGCGCCGCCGGCCGGGGCCCCTCGAGCACCAGTGCCCGGTGTTTCGCGCGGCCTTGGCACCGCGCGGTGCCGCGTGTCCCGCACCGGCGGCGAGTCCACCGTCCGAAGCTCCGGGCCTGGCCATGGGTGACACCAGGGCGCCGCGGGCCATCGCGCGTCGGCTGCCAAGGCCGTGACGCCGACCGCACCCGCCTCCCGCCCGCCGCGGCAGGCGCCTTGATCGCCGACGCTTCGTACCGTGGCCAGGTGATCCGCCGGTGCACACCATAAGCCAAAGTAGGCTAGCATGCGGTCGCCGTCATCCTCGTGCCAGCCTGTGCCCCCGAGGAGATCCGGGCTCGCGCCGCCGTGACTGGTTCACCCGCCTCGGTCGCCCCCGCATGCGTGCGCCGCAACCCCGGATTACCCTTTGGCGCGGCCCTTCCCCACGCGCGTCAGCTATCGTGCCTTCGTCCCGCGCACTCACGAGGAGCCGCTACTACTCTCTTGACCGACCGGCGACGCGCGGGACTCGCTCCCAGCGCCATCGGGTTGGGGCCCCATGAGCGGCGCACGACAAACGGGGCATCCTAACGCACGTCAGCTGCCGCGTCGGTGCCGGCGGCTGCCGGAGCCCGCGCGGCCTCGCCGTCGTCGCTCCCCTTCGTGGCCGGTGGCACCAGGTCGGCGCCCCATGGGTGACCCCAGGACAACGGCCCCGCCCGCGACGTCCGTTGCCGTATGTCGGCGAGGAGTCGCTTTCGTTCGCTCGGCCGGACACCCAGCCGGCAGCCCCCCGACGTGCGCCGCAGTCGGCGGGGCGTACGTTGGGCGACGCGTGGAGGGCGGCGGCCGCCGCTCTAAGTACACCCTGGCGAGGTCCTGGCCGGACCCCTATGCTTCAGCGCCTGCTGGATGCGCCGTCCCCGACCGCGCGACAGCTGAGGGGCCAGGCCCGCCCCGTGCGTGCCCGCGCCTCCTCCACGGACACGCCAGGCGCCGACCTGTCCGTCCGGTTCCAGCCTGCGTGCACGGTCGGCACCACCGGCTAGAAACGACCGCCATGGCGCCCCACCCGCACCTACCAGGCACCCGGTCGCGGGCGCGCCGCTTACCGGCCCGTAGCGGCCCTGCATCGACCCCCTCGCGTGGACGGCCCCTGGCGGTGGCGCTGGTCGTCGCCGTGGCGCTCACCGCTCTCATGATCGTCGGACACGGTGCCTACACACGCGGTTGGGTGCGGTTCTGCTACCCCTCGGCCACCGAATTGCCGGTGCGCGGCATCGATGTCTCCCACCATCAGGGCGCCATCGATTTCGCTGCTGTTCGCGCTGCGGGGGTGCGCTTCGTCATTCTCAAGGCCTCGGAGGGCGGCCAGTGGCAGGACCCCATGTTCGGGCGCCATGCTGCCGCAGCCGCGGCTGCCGGACTCGACCTGGGTGCCTACCACTTCTTCTCGTTCCGCATCGACCGCGCCCGTGGCGCGACCCAGGCCCGCAACTACCTGGCCGCGGTCGGCGCCGATCTGCGCCGGCTGGCCCTGCCGCCCCTGGTGGATGTTGAGTTCGAGGGCAATGCGGCCTTGGTCGCCGGCCGCGAGCCAACCCGGGCCGAGCTGGCCGAGTTCCTGCGGCAGGTGGAAGCGGCCACGGGCCGCCGACCGGTGATCTACGCCACCGAGGACAGCGAGGGCGGCCTGCTTGGCGACCGATTCGCCACCTACGCGCGCTGGCGACGCAGTCTGTGGCACCAGCCCGGGGCGCCCGGCGGGCCGGTCATCCTGTGGCAGTTCGCCGATAATGCCACGCTGCCGGGCGTGGCGACCGCGGTCGACATGAACGCGTTCCTGGGCAGCGGTGCCGACTATGCCCACTGGCTGGCCGCCAGCCAGCCCGGCCGCAGCCGGTTCGCCACCCCCGAAGACCAGGCGCGCCCGGCCAAGTGATCGGCCAAAGGGCCATCGACCCCTGGTCTGGCGGCTCCCGTAACCGGCGGGGTAGCGTGGATTTCGTGCTCACGTGGGCTTGGGGGTGCCTCAAGGTCCTGCTCTGGCTCGCCGCCATTTCGGCGCCGCCGCCGTCGCCCTGGCCGTGCTGGTCCACCTGTTGCTCGCCTACCCCCGGTGTGGCCACCGGCGCTCCTTGACGCGCGTTCCCTCGGCGGTGGCGACCGCTCCTCGCCCCTCGGCATGAGCTGCGACCGGTGCGACCGCTGAAGAGGGGGTGCGGTTGGCTGGTGAATGACTAATCCCGGCGGCGCCGTGACCACCTGCGGGGGCCGTCCGAGCCGCGCTGACGTGGCGGATGCCTTCTGTCCCCATCCAGCTGCCGCCTCAGGCAGCGCCGCCCATTCGGCACGCCAGACCCCGCGTCGACCCCCAACGGCCAAGACGAGCCCGGGACGCGCTGTGGCGACAGCGCTGTAACGCCGGCGGCCGCCTTGACCTGCCCCTGTGCGCAGCTGACAAGCCCCGGTTGCGGTGCCGCGGCTTCCCTTCGAGTCGCCTTGCCCCAGCGCGCGGCGGTTCAGCAAAACGTAGCAGGCCGACCGCCCGGCGCCAAAGCCGCCGCCGGCAAGTCCGCCCCATCTGACCCATGGGCCGCACACAACCGGTCAGCCGCGGACCCACCATGGTCAATGGACGGGACCCACCAACGGTAACCGCGTCGCCGCCCCGGCGGTGCCCGTTCAGTGGGGCCGCCCGGCGCCGCCCCAGCGGCAGGTCGCGCCACCACGCTGCCGGCTACCCGCTACCACCCGGTCAATGCGCCCCGGGGGACGAGCCACAGGTCACCCTCCCCAGAGTCGGTCAGGTAACCAGTCAGGGCACCACAGATCCGCCTGGAGCGTCTCCTCCTGACCACCGCACCGCCCTCCGACCACCCGATAGCTCGGTCATCAGCCGCCCACACCACCCAATCGAACCCAAGCTGGACGTTTCTACACTACCACGATGCCGTCGAACAGCCGATATCTCATCCTGGCGTCACCATTCCTATAGCAGGCTCATCGAGCTACCGAACCCGATCCACATCCTGCTTTCACAGTGCTTCGCGATAGTTCCGCTGTAGGGTCCACATTCGGCGCGTGGGAACGGTCGGACTCACTGCGGGCGATCCCTCACGTGGAGGGCGCTGTCGCTGCCACTTCACCCATGTAGTGCCTGACTGATCATCGCTCTGCGCGACCGCCCGGCGTTGTGTGCCTTACGGGAACAGGCCGCAATCTGTGACCGGCGCCGAGGATGGGAGCGGCGTTCAACCGACCGTCGAGCCACCACGTTCCTTCGCGGCTTGTTCGCTCGCGGTGGTCCACCAGGCGCCTCCATCGGCCACCTGTGGTTGTCGCCCGATCGGCGGTATGTGGCGATCGCTCGCACGTCGGCCACTAGTAGCGTGCCGAGGGCGTCGGTCCTATATTGGGTCCAGTCGCTCGGGAGGGAGCTGCCCGTCCGCGGTAAGGACTGAGT
Source organism: uncultured Gemmatimonadota bacterium (assembly GCA_903893785.1). Lineage (GTDB taxonomy): Bacteria > Latescibacterota > UBA2968 > UBA8231 > UBA8231 > CAITNQ01. Next base: position 7,966 of record CAITNQ010000258.1, on the reverse strand, counting down.
CCGCCTCCGGATTTCGTTGTTCTCACGAAGACCTTCTTTCAGCCTGGCTGTGCGGACGGCAGGCGTCAATCGAAAGAGGGTTGCTATGTCCGCGCAGTTACCCCCCGAGGCCAGTCTTCGCCAGCTTAAGCTTCAGGCCAAGGATCTCCATCGTGCCCGCCGGGCGCGCGATCCGCAGGCGATCAGTCGTTTCACCCAGCACCATCCCCACTGCGAACAGAGCGCCGCTGTCGGCGGTGCCGCTTTCCTGACACTGCAGGACGCCCAGTTGGTGCTGGCGCGGGAATACGGCTTCGCCAGCTGGCCACGCCTAGTCGCCGCGGTCGCCGCGCAAGGCTCGGAGCCCGAGCCCGACGGTCTGCTGGTGGGGAGCAGTGCCGCCATGCGGCAGGTACGGACCTTGGTGGCTCGGGCTGCCGGCACCCGGGTGCCAGTGTTGATCACGGGCGAACGGGGCACGGGCAAGCGCCTGGTCGCGCAGGCCATCCACGAGGCCAGCAACGCTGCCGGTTCGCTAACCTTCCTTGCGTGCAGTGGTGCTGATCCGGCGGTGGTGGAGACCGATCTGTGCGGCTACGAGCCAGGAGCTTTTACGGGCGCGTTGACCCCCCGGCCTGGACTGCTTGAAGAGGCCGACGGGGGTACGCTCGTGTTGGAGGAGGTGGCGGCGTTGAACCCAGCGAGCCAGGCTCGGCTACAGGCGTTTCTCGAGCGTGGCACTGTGCGCCGGCTCGGTTCGGCGCAGGACCTGGAACCCACGGTTCGCCTGCTGGCAACATCGAGCGACGATCTGCAGGCCGAGGCGGCCGCCGGCACTTTTCGCCATGACCTGTACTACCAGCTCGCGGTACTTCGTCTTGACGTGCTGCCGTTGCGCGAGCGCCTGGACGACATCCCGGCGCTGGTGTCCCACTTCGCGGTAGCCGTGACGGAACCCGGCAGTGACACACACCCAACGTTTACGGCCGCGGCCCTTGCCCGCTTCGCTGCACACAACTGGCCCGGTAATGTGCGCGAACTGCGCGCCGCTGTGGAACGAGCCGTCGCGCTGAGCGCCTCGCCCATCATTCCGGCTGAAGCGGTACTGCTGCCCTCCCCCTGAGGCCGGGCCAGGCTTGGATGCCCTAGGTTTCCCGGTTACGGCAACGCACATGCCGACCTCCTGTCGTACCCGGACGAGGCCAAGACGGCGGCCGCCATCCGCTCGGCGCTGCAGGAGAGTGCCGGCGACCAGGCGGCCTTCGGCGACAGGGTAGTTGCATTGTTGTAGGTTGCGGCCCATGCCTCCGCCGGTCTGCCTGGCACTCGCGGTGCTGCTGGCGTGTGCCACCAGCTGGGGACAGGTTCGGCCGGGCTCCGGGCCGGCATACTTGGTGTATGCCGGCCCTTACCCCAGCAGCCCCCCTTCGGCGTTTGGCCACCTGTTCCTACTGTTCGATCCGGGCGACGGCAGCCCCTTGCCGCTCTGGGACGCCGTCAGCTACGGCGTTGAGACCCAGGACGTTGGCTCGCTGTCGTATTTCGTCAAAGGCATTGTCGGTGGCTACCGCGGGTCGTTCACGGTAACTCCGTTCAACCGCAAGAGCCGTGACTACCAGGTCGTCGAGGACCGCGACCTGTGGTTCGTGCGGCTGCAGCTCCCGGAAGCGCAGTTGGCGACCCTAATCGACGCCGTTGGCCAGTCACAGAGCGCTCAGCTACCCTACAGTTTTTTCCACAGGAACTGCGCCTACTACGTTCAGGGGCTGCTCTACCAAGCCATCCCGGCAGTGCCGGAGCCGAGGCTGTTCACGAGTCCAGCTGGCGTGATATCGCGCGTTATCAAGGCCGGCGTGGCACCCCAGGGGTTCCGCCGGCTGTCGCAGTCGCAGTATCTCGCTGCGCGGTTCCGCGATGGCGCTCGTCTGGGTGCCCCGCCCTCGGCAGAGCCTCCGGTGGGCCGACGGCCGCCCTGGAACGGCCCCCTGACGGAACTGACCGTAGAGGACCGCCTGGTGTTGATGGACCTGCTGGAGTGGCGCTCCGCACACGCCAAGAGCGGCCCTGACTCCGCTTCCATGGCGACCCTTGCCATGTTGCGCCGCCTGAACGCCACCTCCGCCGCGCCGGATGTGCACGAAGACAGTGCCGCAGACGCCAGGAGCCAAGACTGGAACCCGGGCGTTCTCCCTCCTTACGGGAAACTAACCGCGGGATGGCGCCTGACCGACACTGGCCCAAGGGTGTCGTTGCGTTACCGCCCGGCGATGCACGCGGTTGCCGATCCGGGCACCGGGTATCGGCCGATCAACACGCTCGAGCTGCTTGCCGTTGAGGTGTCGCGCGGTGGCCGGTCGACGCGGATGGACGAGTTCATCCTGTTTTCCCAGACCTCGCTGAACCCCATAGATTGCGTCTCCCGGCGCCGTTCTTGGTTTGTCGAGGCGGCTGCGCGGCGCGGTTCCGTTTTCGGGGCCCATCCAGTGCGCTACGGCCTGGGTTCGGGCCTCGGCAGAACCTACTTGCACGGGCGCTGCACCTACTTCTATGCGCTTGGCACGCTTGGCGTGCAATTCGTGCACAGCCGCGCGGCTGCACTCACGCCGGGTCTGTCGATGGGTGCCTGCCTCATTCCCTCCGGCGCAGGTTGGCGACTCGGTACGTGGGCGACGGCAGAGACCGACGCGAGCCGGCCGCATCGGCGCTCGGTGGCAGCGGGTGCGTGGGTGCGCCGCGACATCGGCTCGCGGGCCGGCGTGGAAGTGACGGCGAAGGCTCGGGGCCACCGGTGGGATGCGGCCTCGTCGCTTGTTTGTGCCCTCGGGCCCTGACTGGCCAGGCTTGGTCTGTCGCGCGGCTGCGGCGACGGGGGCTGCCAGCCAGAGGGACCTGCTCGGAGCCGGGTCCCGCGACGTGCGGTACTGCGGACGGCGGCCCGTTTCCGCTGAAGGTGGCTGCCCGGCAGCCTGTGGTCGCTTTCGCGCGGCGACGTGCGGCCTTGCCTTGGGCTCTCAGGTTTGGGCCTGTGGCCGGCGCCCATGCGTCGGTACGTGTGGCACGGGAACAGGTGGCGTGTTGGCCGTCGGCGGCGGGTCACGTGCCTGACGGCGCCGACCCGTTGTGGCTTGAGGGGCAACCGCACGGTCTGTGCCGCCACCGCTGCGTGGCGGGCCGACCGCAGGGCGGGGCCGCGGCTACTGAAGGTCCACCGCCACCTGCCCGTCTTCGGGTCCCAGCGCGGGTTCCCGGTCCGCGCGCGGCTGCGGGCGAGAGACCGACCTGGCACCGCGTTCGCAGGAGCGCCCCGTTTCCACCTTCGCTCGTGTCACGCCGTGCGAACCGAGGGCCGTTCACGCCGTCTTGACCCGAACCGCGTCGAATCCTATGCCTTTGTCTGTCTGCCGCGCCTTTCCAGGCGACGGCGTGCTGCCGGTTGACGGTCGTGCCGGTCGGCCCACGCGAGCACAGGCTGAGGAACCCGATGGACCCGCATTTCCTGATTGAACTGACCGAAGTCCCCTCTGTCGCCACTGCTTGCGGCCCCGTGTTGGCGGTGCTGCGGCGTCGGTTGGCCGGGTGGCAGGAGCGGCATGTCCCCGACGGCTTCAGTCTGTTCACGTGCGGATCGGGTGGCTTGGCGGACGTGCGCGTGGTGCTGGTGGCCCATGTTGACGAGATCGGCGGCTGCCTCTACGGCCCGCACCCGCAGGGCGGGTATGGGACGCGCACCTGGGGCACGGGTGCGGCCGCCTATGCGCAGGCGCAGCTGCAGGCTTTCGACTGGCTGGCCCTGTCGGCCGCCGAAGCCTTCCCAGTGACGGCGTATCAGGAGGGCGATGGCGACGAAGCCCAGCTCCGCCTAGTCGGCGAACGCCTGCGGCCGTACCGCACCGGGTTCACCTTTCGCACCGCCACCACGGTCGCCGGTGATGCCATTGTCGGCAAAGCCCTGGACCCGCGCCTCACCGACGCCTGTGTGGCCGAGGCCGCCCTGCGCCTGAACCGCGGCGACGTGGCGGTGCTCTTTGTCATGGCCGAGGAGTGCGCCATGGACGTGGCGCGGAAGGCCGTCACCGTCCTGCAGCGCGAGGCGCCGCGGCTGGAGTTGGTCATCAATGCGGACGTGCCTGGGCTGCAGAACCTGGGCGAGGCGCGGTTGGATCTGCCGGCCATTCGGGTCTACGAAGGCCGTAACCTGATCGACCCGTCCCTGGGCATCCGCATGTCCCGTGCGCTGGCCGCCCGCGGCGTACCCCACCATCTCACCGGGGCCCGGTCAGGCAGCCAGACCGCCCTGTTCACGCCCCTGGCCCATGCCCTGTCCGTGGCCCTGCCTTCCGAGGGCATCCACCAGGCCGCGTACCGCATGAGTCTGACGGGCGCCGCGCGTTGCGTGGATCTGCTGTGCGCCGCTGTCCAGGTCTGGGGGTCGGGCGAACTGGCCTGAGCCAAGGGCCACGCTCGCCACTCCCTCCCACGCGGGCCACGGCCGGCTGCTCCTCCCGCCGTTACCCATGGGCAGGGAGGCGCCGCCCTGCGGTGAGCCCGCCGCTGGCCGCCGCCCGCCCCAGTTCCGCACCCTCCGCGGCCCGCATATTTCCGCGGGCGCGGCGCCCGCACCAAGCCCCGGACAGGTCCCCAGTCCGCCCCCGGGGGCTTGGTGCTCCGAACGCGTTGCCCCCAGCCGCGTGCCACTGAGTGCGCCCGGTGTGTTCCTCCGCCGCGCGATGGCACGGCCGCGCCCCGGGCCATGGGGCGCAACGGGACCGCGGTCTGCCTTGTCGGCAGGGCTGACCCGGTCCACGGCGCTGGCGATCGGATGCACTTGCCTGGCAATCCGTATATACGTCTTGACAGATATAAAAACCCGACCTACATTGGCCTCTGTTTAGGATGGAGCGTGTACCGCCGGCGGGGTGCGCGTCCGCCAGTCCAGGTGCGGGCGCGGGCAACACTGTCGCCCAAACCGGTCGGTTCCGCGGGCCCCGCGCTCCTCGCATCAGCCCTGGAGGTGCCCCATGACGCACCCCTCTGCTCCTGCCGCAGCCGTTCACGGGGGTCGCCGCCTGTCGCTGCTCGACCGCTTCCTGACGCTGTGGATCTTCCTGGCCATGGCAGCCGGTGTGGCCTTGGGCAACCTCAGTCAGGCGGCCGTGGACACCATCACGCGGTTTCAGGTGGGCACCACCTCTGTCCCCATCGCCGTGGGCTTGATCTTGATGATGTACCCGCCCCTGGCCAAGGTGAAGTACGAACAGCTGCCGCAGGTCTTCCGCAACTGGCGACTGCTGGTCCTGTCGCTGGTGCAGAACTGGGTGATCGGTCCGGTGCTGATGTTCGCGCTGGCCGTCGTCTTCCTGCAGGGCTATCCCGAGTACATGGTCGGTCTGATCATGATCGGCCTGGCGCGCTGCATCGCCATGGTCATTGTGTGGAACGAGCTGGCCGAGGGCGACACCGAGTACGCGGCCGGCCTGGTCGCCTTCAACTCGATTTTCCAGATCCTCTTCTACTCGGTCTATGCCTATGTCTTTGTCACCGTCCTGCCGCCGGCCCTGGGGCTGCGCGGCGCCGTTGTCGACGTGTCCATCGGGCAGATTGCCGAGAGTGTCATGATCTACCTGGGGGTGCCCTTTGCCGCCGGCCTGGCGACGCGGTACGCCCTTCTGCGGTGGCGGGGCCAGGCTTGGTACGAGACCGCCTTCATTCCTCGTCTGAGCCCCCTCACGCTGGTGGCGCTCCTGTTCACCATCGTCGTCATGTTCTCGCTGAAGGGCGAGTACATTGTGCAGCTGCCGCTGGACGTGGTGCGCATCGCCGTGCCGCTGCTCATCTACTTCGTGGTCATGTTCCTGGTCTCGCTCTACAGTGGCTACCGCCTGGGCGCTGACTACCCCCGCACCGCGACCCTGGCTTTCACCGCGGCCAGCAACAACTTCGAATTGGCCATCGCCGTGGCCGTGGCCGTGTTCGGCATCCGGTCCGGCGCCGCCTTTGCCGCGGTCATTGGTCCGTTGGTCGAGGTGCCGGTGCTGATCGGCTTGGTCAACGTGGCCCTGTGGTGCCGCTCGCGGTGGTTTGCCGCGCCGGCCCCGGCAACGCGTCCGTAACCGCTACCGGCGCCGCCCACCGCCCGCTCCTGGCCATCCCCTCCTGTCCATCGGTGCGCACATCATGACCGCGATCCCCGTTGCCGCTGAGTTCGACGATGACCTGACCGTCTTCGGGGCCTGTGCCGATGGCACGCGCCTGCGGGTGCTATTCCTGTTGGCCGTGCGCGAACTGTGCGTCTGCGAGTTGGTTGAGATTCTGCAGATGCCGCAGGGCAAGGTGTCGCGGCATCTGGCCTTGCTCAAGGCCGCCGGCCTGGTGCTCGATCGGCGCGAGGGTCTGTGGATCTATTACTCCCTGGCGCCGGCGCGCACGTCGCTGAGCGGGTACCTGCATCAGTACCTGCGCTACGGCCTGCCGGAAGTGCCGCAGGCCGATCGAGCGCGCCTGGACCAGTTGGCCGCCAGCGGCGCTATCTGCTTTCCGCGCGCCGTCGACGGCAGCCCCACTTGGCGCCTGTTGTTCCTGTGTACGGGCAACGCCTGCCGCAGCCAGATGGCCGAGGGGTGGGCGCGTCACCTCAAGGGCGCCAGCTGGCAGGTCATGTCCGCGGGCGTGGCGCCCGGCCAGTTGGACGCTCGCGCGGTGCAGGTCATGGCCGAGGCGGGCGTGGACATCTCGGGCCAGGTGGCCAAGCACGTGGACACCCTCAAGGATGTGCCCTTCGACTACGTGGTCACGGTGTGCGGCGGCGCGGCCGAACGCTGCCCCCTGTTCCCGGGCAAGACACGCGTCGTGCACCGGGGTTTCGACGACCCACCGCAGTTGGCCGCCGGGGCCACTACTGAAGAGGAGGCGCTGGCACCCTATCGGCGCGTGCGCGACGAAATCCGGGCCTTTGTTGCCGCGCTGCCCGAGGGGCTGAAGTGAGCCGCGTCGCGGCGACCCCGCCGCCGCAGCCACGGCGCGCCGGGCTTCCGGCCGCCATCCGGCTTCTGGCCGGCCCCGTAGCGCTGATGGGCTGGTGGTTGCTGTACCGCCAACTGCAGCCGCTGGCGCAGTGGCTGACCTTTGATCGCCTGCAACTGGCGCCGACGAGCCATCTCGGTCAGGCGGTCGCCTTCTTTCTCTACGACACGCCCAAGGTGCTCATGCTGCTGGTGCTGGTGGTCTTCGGCGTCGGCGTCGTGCGCTCCTTCTTCACCCCTGAGCGCAGCCGCCGTCTGCTGGCCGGTCGTCACGCCGCGGCCGGCACGTTGGCCGCCGCTCTGCTGGGGGTGGTGACCCCGTTCTGTTCGTGCTCGGCCGTGCCGCTGTTCATCGGCTTCGTCACCACCGGCGTGCCCCTGGGGGTGACCTTCACCTTCCTGCTCGCCTCGCCGATGGTCAACGAGGTGGCGTTGGCGCTGCTGTTCGGTCTGTTCGGTTGGCGCATCGCCGGGCTCTACCTGGCCCTCGGCCTCGGTTTGGCCGTTACCGCTGGCTGGGCCATCGGTGCCCTGCGCCTGGAACGATGGGTCGAGCCCTGGGTCTTTGCCAGCCCCGCGACCCAGGGCGCGGCCGGTGACGCCACGCCGACATCCTGGCGCCAGCGCCTTGACGCCGGGGGCGAGGCCGTGCGCGACATCGTCGGTCGAGTATGGCCCTATGTCGTCGCCGGTATCGCGGTCGGCGCCGGCATCCACGGCTATGTCCCCGAGGACTTCATGGCCTCGTTCATGGGCCGTCAGGCCTGGTGGTCGGTGCCAATCGCGGTGCTGGTGGGCGTGCCGCTGTATGCCAATGCGGCCGGCATCATTCCCGTGGTTCAGGCCCTCTTGGGCAAAGGCGCGGCGCTGGGCACAGTGCTGGCTTTCATGATGGCGGTGATTGCCCTGTCGCTGCCCGAGATGGTCATCCTCCGCCGGGTGCTCAAGCTGCCTCTGATTGCCACCTA
>CAITNQ010000257.1 GCA_903893785.1 uncultured Gemmatimonadota bacterium | reverse complement strand
TGGGTAGTGTGGGTGACGCCTACGACAATGCCCTGGCCGAGACCGTCAACGGCCTGTACAAGACCGAAGTGATCGGTCGCCGCCCGCAGTGGGCTAACCGCCGCGAGGTCGAACTGGCGACTCTGGCGTGGGTCGGCTGGTGCAACCACGAGCGTCTCCTGGAGCCGCTGGGTTACATGGCGCCCGCCCAGTTTGAGCAAGCCTACTACGCCCAGCAGTCCGCTGCAGTCCGAGTGGCTGCACTCACGTAAACCAGTCTCCGGTTTTCCTGGGGCGGTTCAGTACGGGGCGTACCAGTCCTGAACCCACTCGTCGACGTTGCCGATCATGTCGTACAGGCCCCAAGGGTTCGGCAGCTTGGTGGCAACCGCTTGGGGGCCCTGCAGGCCCACGTCCCAGGCGTTGGCGCGGTACCAGGCGTATTGGGTCAGTTGGCTTAGATCATCGCCAAACGACCACCGGGTAGTCGCACCGGCACGACAGGCGTACTCCCACTCAGCTTCGGTTGGCAGCCGGTACAGGGAATCCCCAGCGGCCGTGTTCAGCACATGCACCAGCCCCTGCACATCCTCCCACGAGACATACACGGCTGGGTTACTGGAGGACAGCACAGCGGCCTGGCCCGCCCAGGGTGACGTCCCCATCGCCGATAGCCATTGCCCTTGCGTCAGTTCTGTCCTCGCCAGGTAGAAGCCGTGGGTCAAGGTCACCTGGTGCTGCGGCCCTTCGTCCGCTTCTCGTCCAGACTCCAGGTCAGGCGAGCCCATGGCGAATGTCCCGGGTTCAATCCAGACGAAATCCATGGTCACGCCCCCTGGAAGGTGCGCCGTCAGTGTCGGCGGCGCCGACGGGTCCGTGACGGTAATCGTCGCCAGGCTGCTGTCCGTGCCTCCGCAGCCATCTGCCGCCGCAAAAGTCAGGGTGTGCACTCCGACCTGAGCCAGCTCTGGCACCCAGCTGAACACGGCGCCGATGAGTTCTGACCCCGTTGGGCCACCGGTCACCGAATACGACAGACTGTCGCCGTCAGCGTCGGTCGCGGACATGACCACGGTCAGGCTATCACCAACGGCAACAGTCTGGTGCCCGATGGCCGTCAGGACGGGCGGATGGTTGGCCGCCACGCCGGTGCCGTTGATGATGAGTTGGGCAAAGGGTAGGTCTGGGTCGTTGCTGGCGATCGTTAGAGTCGCGTACCGGACGCCGACCGAGTCGGGGGCGAAAGCCACCGTGACGGCACGACTGCCGCCGGCGGCAACGACGAAGGCCGACGGCGTCGCGACGAACCGCCAGTCACTGGCAGTGATACCGGTGACACTCAGCGGCGCCGCGCCCCCGTTCTGGACGGTCATCACCCGGGAGATAAGTGTGCCAGTCGCCGCCGACCCAATGCGCCTGAAGGGCTGGCATGATGGCTCGGACTCGGTGCCGCCGGCGCTTCGCGTAAGGTTCTGCTGGTTCGAGCCGTCGCGGTTCATGACGTACACGTCGCCGCCGCCGCTGCCGGGGATCACCTCCTGCTCGCCTGTCGGCACCAGGGTATACAGGACTCGGTCCCCTGCCGAGGCCCAGGTCGGCGTATACTCGTGGTAAGGAGTACTGGTCAGCCGCTGCTGGTCAGTACCATCGGCGCGCATGGTGAAGACATCGTAGGAGCCGGCCCTGTCCGACCAGAAGGTCAGCTGCGAGCCGTCGGGGGACCACTCGGGGTCTGCGTCGCTGGCAGGATCGGTCGTCAGGCGGGTCGGGGCGGAGCCGTCCGCGTTCATCACGTAGATGTCAGCGTTGCCATCGCGGATCGACGTGAACGCGATCTTGGTGCCATCGGGAGACCAGTCGGAATAGCTATCCCCGCTCGGGTTACTCGTCAACTGCGTCAGGCCGAAGCCATCGGTTCGGACCGAGTAGATAGCGCTGTACCCCGCGCGCGCTGAGGTAAACGTGATGCGGGAGCCATCGGGTGACCAGGCAGGGTAGGCATCGCCAGCGGAGCTGTCGGTCAGGCGGCGGACGTTGGTACCGTCTGCATCCGCAACGTATACGTTCTGCGTCGGAACATCGCGGTTCGAGATGAACACGATTTGACTTCCATCGGGCGACCAACTGGGCCGGCCGTCGTAAGCCGGGTTGTCGGTTATCCGGACAGAGCCTGTGCCGTAGGCTTCCATTGCGTAGATCTCGCCAGGGGCGAGGTTGTAACGCGCGTAGTAGGTACGCGATGAGTAACAGACCCGACCGCCAATCTGCAGGTCAGGCATGCCGCCCGCGGCCACGTCAAGGGCAGTCACCTTGCGCACCCGGTGATTCCCGGGGTCGCCCACGTAAACGTTGCCGTCACCGTCGACGGCGACGCCATAGGGTCCCTGGAAGCTCGCATCGGTCGCCGGTCCGCCATCGCCGGCGTAGCCCGCAACGCCGTTGCCAGCGATGGTCGTGATCACTCCGGTCCCCAAGTCCACCCGCCGCACTCTGCCGTTGCCGTTGTCGGTGATGTAGAGACGGCCGGCCCGATCGAGCGCTACGGTGTGCGGATACATCAGACTAGCGCTGATTGCCGGGCCACCGTCACCCGAGGAACCCGCGACGCCGCTGCCAGCCACGGTAGTGATCACCCCGCTGACGGCATCAACGCGCCGAACGCGATGGTTCCTGTAGTCTCCGATGTAGAGGCTTCCATCTGTGCCGACGGCCACGCTGGCCGGCTCCCACAGACTGGCACTGCTCGCGGCCCCGCCGTCACCCGAGTAGCCGCCAGTGCCATTGCCGGCGACTGTGGTGATCACCCCGGTTTGTTGGTCCACCCGCCGAACCCGTTGCTCGACCATGTCAGCGATGAAAACGTTCCCACGGCCATCGACGGCCACTCCCTCCGGAGCGTTGAGGCGCGCCAGGGTGGCCAACCCTCCATCGCCCGAGAAGCCCGCGCTACCGGTCCCAGCCAGGGTCGTGATCACCCCGGTAACCCCATCCACCCGCCGTACGCGGCTGTTCTCGATGTCGGCGATGTACAGATTTCCGGCGCTGTCCACAGCCACATCGTGCGGGTAGAACAGGCTGGCGCCCACGGCGGGGCCGCCATCGCCTGAGTAGCCGTACCCCCCGCCGCCGGCCACCGTGGAAATGGTGCCCGTGCCGGCGGCTACTCGCCGAATCCGGTGGTTGGAGGCGTCCGCCACATACACGTTCCCGGCCGCGTCGACCGCGACGCCGCGGGGCAGGTTCAGCGCCGCACTGGTCGCCGGCCCCCCGTCGCCGGAGTAGCCTTGCACGCCGTTGCCGGCCATGGTGGTGATCGTTGCTGCTTCGCCTGCGCTCACCATGGCGGACAGAGCCAGCCAACCACCAAGCAAGACCGCCGATCGCCTCAGCGTATGTGCCTCCTCTGGTGCCCTGCCATGGACCGGTGGGGTGCGGTAACCGAACTGGCGCGAGCCCTCACCCAAGCAGACGCAAGCAAACGGGTTGCCACTCGCCTCACGGCAGCCGCCGTCGAACGGCATACCGCAGCAGGACTGCGCCGTGGGCACCCGGTGCCAACGCGGGCAACTTCACACTGAGGCACCACCATGTGTCCCCGGTGTGACGTGACACGCGCCATGGCACACTACCCATCGCCACGGCCGCAGGCTGGGCGGCCTATGACGCGGTTGCCTCAGCTTGGGCGTTCGAGGTGCCCTTGGGCGCCCAAGATGAGCCGCCATCGGCGACGCCCCTGCCCAACGCCGGAACCAGGATTCAGCCGCCGAGTGCCCCGCGTATCGGGGGCTCGCACCTGAGCGGCACGTATGGTTGACATCGCCGGAGAGTCGCGCCGGCAGTGCGGCAACGGGACGAAGCGAATCGGTGGGAGGTCGGCAACTACAAGGACGGCTGGGAAGTGCGCGCCTGTTCTGATAGACCCCGGGACGACCAGCGCGATACCGGCGGCGCCTACTCTTGTCGGCGTCTCTGGAGCCCGAACCAGTTTGCCTTGCCGAGCCATGGCGACGCCTCCTTGGTGCGCCTCGTCTCGCTACATACCCGGTCCGAGCGACAGCGCGGGGCCAACCCGCGTCAATCACGCTCCGCCAGCCTGGACTGGTCGCGGCCAACCGGGGCACGGGCCGTGGGAGCTGGCCCGTGCCGTGGAGCCCCGTTCTGCCGGAACCCGAACGGCACGGGTGTGAGGCCCGCCATGTCGATACGGACGGAGGGTGCAGAATACGCTTCGGCGCCCGTAGCCTTGGCGAACGCGCGCTCGTGGCCCGGGTGTCGGCCGAAGTTGGCAGTCTGGGGGCTTGACACCACGAAGTGCGCACGTTGGTCAATGCGGCCCGGTTGTCCCTTGGTGCCGGCCTGCCATTGACCGCAGGTGCTCAACTGACCACAGATGATTAACCGCAGAGCGAGATCATCGCCGCGCGGCCGGCGCGAGGGGGCTCTTCGCTCCGGCGGAACTCGCAGTGCGCTTGGCCGATCGCGCCGGGATGGCCGGAGGCCGCCTATTCGCCGCGTCGTCGGCGCCGGGGCCCGACGGCCTGCAGGCAACGGAGGCCAGGGTTCTGCCCCGGAGGCCCCGGGCGGTATTGTCCAGCATGGTGAGCCTGCAACACCCATGGCTAGCCGACCAGGGCCGAGGTCGGCCTCTCTCGCGTGCTCAAGGTCTTGATCCGCAGGCAGATCAGCGGCGGACCGAAAGGGGCGTTGCGGTGATGGCGGGAGGGCACGAGGTGTTCTGGCAGGCCGATCGGGGCCGCGGTGGCCTGGAGCGGCCGGGCAACGCGCTGGCGTCCGCCCGTCACACCTGGGCCTGAAGCACGGGGGAATCGGGCGACTGACAGCCCTGATCGAACGCCACCCGGTTAGCGGTCAGCTGGTCGTGTGCAGCCCTGAACGCGAACCATGCGGGGCCCAGCGGCGTCCTGCTGAAGGCGTGCGCGCCATGCAGTGGATCGGGGGGGGGCGCGCGAACAGATGCTGAACACGTTCGCCGATACCGCGGCGACGGACTTCGCCGGACCCTATCATGTGCAGCTGCCTCTCTCCGACGCGCACGGCGCGCCGCGGGGCCGTTGGCCCTGGACGCTCATGCCATACGACCTGCGCCAGGACCTGGCGACCTGCACTGCGGCCGGGGTCGATCTGAAGGTAATGCCATGGCACTTCCAGACGGCGGGCCTCCGTGCGCTGCTGGATCTGGGCGTGCGCTGGTACGCCACCGATGGACCCACCCGCTTCGCCGTGGCTGTCACCGTTTGACAGGGGCGTCGAAACGGGGACTGACGCCGACGGGCCGACCGTGCTCGTCTGCGGCCCTCAGTGGCGACCCGGTAGACGCTTGCCCGATGGACCACGCCGAGAGGCTGCCAACAGTGCCGGTGCCGTCGCTGCCTCGGGGCGTCGCCAGCCGGCGTCCCCGTGGTCTGCCGCGATACCAAACCCGCTCGACGCCCCGGAGGTAGCCTCGCGCGGACCGGATTTGCGGCCACGGGCCGGCAGCAGCACCTTGGCAGCTGGCCACGGCTCGGCGATGGAGACGCCGCGGCCATGGCGGACGCAGCTGCCCGCAGGCGCGTCAGTCCTGATGTCGACGCCCGCAGTGCCGGCCGCGACGCCTCGCGGCAACGGCTTGCGCCCCTCAACCCGGACATTGCCATGACTGAGCCCAACGACAGCTCCGCGCCCTGTCTCCGCGGTTTCCGTCCGCGGATCACTGACATCGAGATCCTGCCCGATGGTGACCCCTCGCTGCCCGCCGGACCCGATCTCGTCGGCATGGCCAGGCACGCCCTCGGTTACCTCGCCAACAACCCGGTCGCCGCCCGCAACCACGAATGCCGTTTCAGTTTCTTCCTGATGAACTGCCCGCCGTTCACGCCCATGGTGGCCGCCGACCGCGGGCTCGTGGACCCCATTGCGGTCGGCGATACCGAGAGCCGCAACGACATCGCTTTCGAGCAGATGCGCGCGATGACCGGCTCGGACCTGGGCCTGGAGGCGCAGAGGGCGGTTCACCGCCGGCTGGTCGGCTATGTCCGGGATGGCCACGGACAGGTCGGTGACGACATGTCCTGGTGCGTTCCATATTGCTGTTCGCCCGATCACGACCGCGACTACGCCATGCCGTGGACTACCGGCAAGCTGCTGCACGCCGAGACGGACCTGTACCGCGCCAACGGCGACCCAGCCCATCGCCAACTGGCGCGCCGCCTGTTCGAAGGCCTGCGCCGCGTCGCCTGCTGGGACACGGGTCGAGCCTTCTACCCGGGCGCCTGGCAACCGTTCTGCAACGACGCCAACGCCCCTGCGGGCCTGCGATACGCCCGCGGCTACAATGGCCATTACCCGCCGGTCCTCAGCCCGTTGATTCACTACGCGCGCCACTGCGACGACGACGAAGCCATGGCGTTCGCCCTCGCCATGGCCGAAGGCTATCTGGCCGATATCCAGCCCGGCCATCTCCACCGACCCGAGGGGTATGTGTTCGGCCACAACCACGTGCAGATGCACGCCATCCGGGGCGTTGCCGAATTGGGGGCACGGTTGGGCGATCGCCGGCTGCTGGGCTGGGCCGAGTCTGCCTACGCCCACTTCTGGCGCAACGGCTTCGACACGGGTTGGCTTCCCGAGCACATCTGGGAGCCGGACCACCGCAATCATTCGGAAACCTGCCTGACGGCTGACATGATGGAGACTGCCATGTGGCTGGCCCGCGGCGGCCAGCCAGACGTTTGGGACCAGGTCGAGCGCACGGTGCGCAACTACCTGGTGCCGCTGCAGTTCTTCGTCACGCCGGCGTTTGAAGCGTTCTGGCGCGCTGTCAACGCCGACCGCACTCCGCGCGAAATCGCCGAATCCCTGCGCACCCTGCGCGAGCTCGAGGGCGGGTTCATGAGTTCGGTGCCGCCCAATGACCGCGTCTTCCAGGTGCGCACCGACGGCCAGCACTTCGGCGCCGTGACGTACCAGGGCCGCAGCCTGGTCTTGGATATGATGGGCTGCTGCCCGCCCGAGGGCATGCGCGCCCTGTACCTGGCCTGGGACAGCATAGTCACCGAGGGACGCCCGGCGGCAGGATCAGGAACGGCCGAGGTGCTGGTCAACCTAGCTCTGGACCACGACAGCCCGTGGGCCAAGGTCCGGACGGGCATGCCACGTGCCGGCCGCCTGACGATCACGGCAAAGGTCAGCCGGGGCTTCTGGCTGCGCCCGCCGGCGTGGGCCCCGCGCGGCAGCGTGACCGCCACGCGCAATCAGGTGCCCGTTCCCCCCCAGTGGGGCGGCCCGGCCATGGACTACGTAGGCTTTCGCGATGTGCAACCGGGCGAGGTGCTGCAGATCACTTGGCCACTGGTCCGTTTCCGCCAGCACGTGACCGAGCGCGACTGGGGCGACACGCCGACGCCATCGTACACCTTCGACTGGGTCGGCAACTCGGTCACCGGTTGTTCGCCGCGCGGCGGGTTCCTGCCGCTCTACGGGTAGGCATCTGCGCCCGTTGGACGCCTCCAGGCGCGCCGCGCCCGGTTGGGCCGGCACGCAAGCAGCCGCCTTGACACCCCGAGGCCGAGCCCGTAGGGTCGAAGGCCGAGTTACTCCCAATGGACGCGCAGGAGGTATCATGGCAACGACACGCGGGGACGAGTTTGCCGATCGTCTGGCCCGGGTGATGCCGTTCGGCTCGAGCACGGCCTCCAAGGCAGCGCTGTACCGGCCGGAAGAACCGACGGCGGTGGAGCGAGCCCGCGGGTGCCGGGTGTGGGACGTGGACGGCCGGGAGTTCATCGACTTCCGCAATGGCCTGGGTCCCATCACCCTGGGGTACTGCTACCCCGCCGTGGACGCGGCCGTCCGGGAGCAGCT
The DNA here is from genome assembly GCA_903893785.1 of uncultured Gemmatimonadota bacterium. Taxonomy (GTDB): domain Bacteria; phylum Latescibacterota; class UBA2968; order UBA8231; family UBA8231; genus CAITNQ01. The sequence goes on along the minus strand of CAITNQ010000257.1, from coordinate 50,320 downwards.
CGAGCACGGCATTGTGTTCGGCTACCCGCACCGATTGGAGTGTGAGGTCGCTGAGTTGCTGGCCGACGTCATCCCGTGCGCTGGACAGGTGCGCTTCCTCAAAACCGGCGGCGAAGCCATGGCCGCCTGCATGCGACTGGCGCGCGCCTTCACTGGCCGCGAGCACATCATCCAGATCGGTTACAATGGGTGGCTTAACAGCGTGGCCGCCGGCGGTCTGTACCGGCCCGGGGTAGCCGCCGAGGGAGTGCCGGCCGGGGTCCCCGCGGGACTGGCGGCGGTACACCACGCGGTAGTCTGGAACGACCTGGAGGCCATGGAGCGGCTGTTCGCGCTGTTGCCCGGGCAGGTCGCAGCCGTCTGTGTCGCTGCCAGCTACACCGACATGGCCGACGGCGCGACGTTCTACCCGGCGCTGCGGACCCTGGCTGACCGCCACGGAGCTCTGCTGGTCTTTGACGAGATCGTCACCGGGTTCCGCCTGGCGCTGGGCGGCGCGCAGCAGTATTTCGGCGTCACGCCCGACCTGGCCGTCTTCGCCAAAGGCGTAGCCAACGGTATGCCCTTGAGCCTGTACTGCGGCCGGAAAGAGGTGATGCGTGGCTGCGACCGCGGCGGCCCGACCAGCATCTCTTCGACCTATGGCGGCGAATGCCTGTCGCTGGCGGCGGCCAAGGCCGTGGTCGGCGTGTACCGCAGTCAGGACGTGATCGGACACCTGTGGCGCCAGGGCCAAGCCATGTGGGGTGGTTTGGAGCGTCTCTTCCGGACACACGGCACCGGCCTCACCCTCAAAGGCCTGTGGCCCTGTCCGCAGATGGTGCCGCTGCCCGAAGCACCCGCGGACCTGTTGCCGCGGTTCCTGCGCGCGGCCTGCCGCCACGGGGTGACGCTCTACACCGTGCCCTATGTCAACTTCAGCCACCAGGACACCGACGTGGCCGAGGCCCTGGAACGCCTGGCGCGGGCCCTTGGCGACCTCTGATCGCGAACTTCCCCACTCCGGGCCGCTGGCGATGACCCAGTGCCCCTGGGATTTCTGACCCCTGGAGCAGGAGCACTGCTAGTGCAGACGGGCGGCGTGCACGACGACGACAGACTGACCGTGGTCACCTATAACTTGCTGAACGGCGAAGCCCGGGCCGGCACTCGCTGGGCGTGGGGGCACCGCCGCGAGGCCGTCGCCCGGGCCGTCCGGTTCTGCCAGCCCGATCTGTTGGGGGTGCAGGAGGCTTTCGCGTACCAGGTGGAGGACCTGGCCGCTGCCCTGCCGGGCCACGACCGGGTGGCGCAGGGGCGCGAAGCCGACGGCAGCGGCGAGACGGCGGCGGTTTTCTACCGCCGCGACCGCTTCACGGCAGTGGCCGCAGGCCATTTCTGGCTGTCCGAAAGGCCCGACGAACCGGGCAGCCGCTCCTGGGGTACCCACTGCACGCGCGTGGCCACCTGGGTCCGTCTGCGCGCGAGGAACGGTGGCGACGAGTTGATATTCGCCAATACCCACATGGACCACGGTTCGGAAGCGGCGCGCGTTGCCGGTGCTGGTCTGCTGGCCAAGCGGTTGACCGCACTGGCCGGGAGCACGCCGCTGATCTTGACCGGCGACTTCAACGCCGCCGGCGAAGGCAGTGAGGCTTGGTCAGTGCTGTTTGACGAAGGGTTGGTGGACGCCTGGGTGGCCGCGCCGGTGACGATCGGGCCGACCCAGACGTGGTGCGACTTCGGCCCGCCCGCGTACGCCGGCGGCGAGCGCATCGACTGGATCCTGTCCCGCGGTCCGGTGGCGCCCTGCTGGTGCGAGACCGTGGCGTACCGCGAAGCCACGGGGTTCCCTTCGGACCACCTGCCCGTGCGGGCGCAGTTCGCGCGTGCCGGTGCCGACGCGCCGGCAGCCAGCCGCGCGACACCGGTTTGGCGCCGCAATGCGGCCCGCGCGCTGCTCGTGACGCCAGCCGGTGAGGTGCTGTTGATGTGCGCCCAGGACCCGGCCGATGGCGGGACCGTGTGGTTTGCGCCAGGGGGCGGTTTGGAGCCGGGCGAGACCGACGCCGACGCCCTGCAGCGCGAACTCGCCGAGGAGACCGGGCAGCGCGGCCTGGCGGTGGGGCCCCAGGTCTGGCGACGGTTCCACGCGTTCTGGTGGGGCGAGCAACGCCTGCACCAGCACGAGCGCTTCTACCTGGTTCCGACGCCGCGCTTCGTACCTCGCATGCAGGCCGATGCGGGCGACAGCGAGCTGTCGTCTTTCCGCGCCTACCGTTGGTGGACGCCGGCCGAAATCGAGGCCTCGACGGACGTGTTCGCGCCCCGCCGCTTGCCCGCGCTGCTGCGGCAACTCCAGGTCCAAGGTCCGCCGCAGGTCCCCATCGACAGCGGCGTGTAAGCCCGACGGCCCACCGGCATCCGACCACGGCCACCCCTGCTGGCGCGGCCCGCCGCGGGGCTCGACCGCCGCCGCCCCGCAGCGGTCGGTTGCTCCGGCAGGTCCGCGGCTAGACCTCGGCGATCGCCGGATCGTCCAGCCGCACGCGACGCCCCTCGCGCGCGGCGACATAAGTGGCCAGGGTCATCCGCAGCGACGTTCGCCCTTCCGCGGCACTGGCCAGGGCAGGCCGGCGACCGTGGAAGAACTCAGCCAGCGGCGCGGACAGGCCCGCGATGCGGGCGCCATGGCCGGCGGGACTGGCAAGGTCGCTGCAGTGCCAGTCTTTGGTCTCAAGGGTGTACCACTTCTGACCGCAGGCGCCCTCCGGCCGCGGCACATTGCACGACGGCACGTCGCCGTAGTTCTGGATCAGACTACCCTTCTCACCGATAATCTCAACCGTGTTCTCTGCCGCCACGCAGGTGAAAGAGCACACCACCTCGGCCAGCGTGCCGTCGGCATAGCGGTACACCGCGATACCGTTGTCGTTGGGCGCCGCCGGGTTGAGCAGCGACGAGATCTCCGCGATCACGGTCTCGGGCACGCCCAGCAGCCAGTGCAGGAAGTCGACCGGGTGGGCGGCATCGTCGGCCCAGATATCGCGGTTGAGAGCGGCGTCGAAGTGCCACATGCTGGCCACGTCCCACAGCTGCGAAGGCAGCCCGTGCCGACGGCGAACCATGAAGATCCGGCCCAACTCGCCGCTGGCCAGCACCCGTTTGATCTCCGCGTTCTGCGCATCAACGCGCATCTGCCAAGCCATGGTGAACGGAACCCCGGCCCGCTCGACGGCCGCCACGATGCGGTCCGCCTGCGGCAGCGTCAGCGCCACCGGCTTCTGCAACGCGATGGCCTTGCCTGCGGCCGCCACCTGCTCCACCAGGTCGGCATGGCGCGCGGTCTCGGCCGCGATAACCACGGCTTCCACGTCGGGTCGGGCCAGGAAGGCGCCAAGGTCCTGGTACCCCTCCAGACCGAAACTGGCGGCATTGGCCGCCAGGCGGCCCGCGTCGTGGTCCCACCCGGCGACTAGCTGGATGCCGTGGGCCGGGTCCTGCTGCCATTGCGTGCAATAGGCGTTTACATGCCCGTGGGCGAAACCAACAATCCCTACACCTATGGCCATGGTCATCTCCCGATGGGTGGTCACCCCCGCCGCGGCCGCGAAGGCGCGTCAGGTTAATACGCGTGGTACCGTTCGACCAGGGCCTCGGCCTGATCGCTGGAGCAGTCGGTGACGCCGATTAGCAGCCCGCGCGGTCCCACGGCCGCCACCAGTTCATCCACTTCGTCGGCGCGGCAGAACACCTGCACCGACTTGCCATGAGCCAGAATGGTCCGAATCAGATCGTACCACCGCGCCACCGTCTCCTGCCCCGGCCCGGGCACCCACTGAATGGCGCGCAGACGCGACAGCTCCAGGAGGGCCGGTAGATGGACAGTGGTGCCGTCAAGGTGGAACATGGGGTACGCGACGTGATCGACCAGCCGGCTCAGCCACGGCATCACGAAACGCCGGAACATGGCCGGCGAGATATTGTACGAGAAATCCTCCTGCAGTGGGAACGTCGGGCCCGGGGCCCAGATCCCGGCCCAACCGATCCCCCCAGGATTGCCGGCGCGTTCGATCAGGGCGCTGAGCTGGTCAAAAGCCGCCAGCCACAGCTGGGTGAAATGGGCCAGCGCGAGATCGACCTGCTCGGGTTGCTCGCCCATGGCAATGAACAACTCGATGGCACCGAGGACACCCTCCAGACAGTCGCCAGGGCCCTCCAGCGGAAAGGGCGCCACCCAGTGGCGGTCGGCGCTGACGGCCACCGAGCGTTCGGTCAGCGCCAGCAGAGTACGCCAGTAGCGGTTGGCCGGATCCAACTCCACCTCGAGCATCTGCGCCAGACTGCGGCCCGAGGGTTGCGGCCAGATGGTCCTGCCATCGACATAATGCATGCGCGCGCCCAACACCCCGGCCATGGCCGCCGAGCCCAAACTGGGGCAATGGGTCGGCGCGGCAATGCCCAGGTAACGCGTGTGCGCCAGGCCGTGGAGGGCATGGGTGATGACATAGTCCACGTCGAACCACTGCCGCTCCAGGTCGTCGGTGGTCGGAGGCGATGCCGAGGCCGGTAGCGGCAGCGTGATCTGCAGACAGGGGAACTCGACATCCGCGTGCTCCCACCAGGCCGTCAGCGGGCCACGGATGCGGCTCAGGTGCGCGGAAAGAGGCGGCATGCGGAATCCTCCTGGAAGGCGCTGCAACGGCAGTCGGCCGCGGCCCGCGCGCTCCCGGCCGCACGCGAGGTCAGGGCAGCGGCGCGCCCCGGCTGAACCCCAGGGCCGTGACCCGGCCCCGCTGGCCCCAAGGCAACCGGTTGATTGTAGGCCGCCAGGCAGACCGCGGCAAGGCAACGGGCCGGGGGCGCCATGTGTTCTTGTGGAGCCCGATCCGCGGGCCTGGGTCAAACCCGCAACGGATCCGCGCGGACCCCGCCCCGCTGGCACCGGTAAGGCATTGGACGGCAGGCCGCCAGCCCTCACGGCGGTAGTGGTCCCGGCACACGGAACGGGCTTGGCGAGTCCGGGGGCCCGATCTTCTCTCATCAAGCCCGCCCATGCGGGCCCCACCCGCAGGCGTGGCTCAAGCCCGCAACGGATCCGCGCGGACCCCGCCCCGCTGGCACCGGTAAGGCATTGGAGGGCAGGCCGCCAGCCCTCACCGCGGTGGTGATCCCGGCACACCGAACGGGCTTCGCAGGCCCCGGGGCCCTATGTTTTGTCAAGCCGACCGCGACCCCAGTCCCCCTACCCAGGTGGAGCCCCAATGAAGATTACCCATGGCCGCGCCCACGCGGTGTCGGTCCTGCCCACGCCCACGGCGCTGTACCGTCTGGACCCGTCGATCAGCCTAGCCGAGCAGTGCCAGCGCGAAGCCCGGCACAAGTGGATCGTGGAGGTGATTACCGACGAGGGCCTGGTCGGTTGGGGCGAGTCCGGCCGCGGCGCCAGCGAGGAGTCGATCCGCGACTGCCTGACCGCGCTGTTAGGATTGGAGCCCCTGCGACTCAACCTGCGTTGCCTGCCGGTACCGGCAGCAGCCGCTTACGATGTTGCCGAAACGGCCCTGTACGACCTTGTCGGCAAGGCCCTGGGCTACTCGGCCTGCCAACTGCTGGGCGGCCCTTTCCGCGACTGGGTGCCGGTGCATTACTGGATGGGCAAGCGCACCCCGGAGCAGAGCGCCGACATCGCGCAGGAAGCCCGCGATCGGGGCTTCACGGGCATCAAAATCAAGTGTGGCAATGACGCGCCTGACCAGGACACCGTTGCCCGCATCACCGCCATCCGACATGCCGTGGGCGATGATTTCGAGCTCGAGCTGGACGCCAACGGTGGCTTCAAGAGCCACCCGGATCTGGTGGGCCTGTGTGAGCGCCTGTTCGACCTGGGTGTAGCGCGACTAGAAGACCCCTTCCACCGCAGCGAACCCGCCGCCTTTGCCGCGCTGCGCCCCCGCACCCGTCTACCGCTGGCCTATCACTCGCTGTCCATGGAACAGGCGCTGGAGGCCGTGCGCCAGGCGGCCGCCCCGGCCATGAACGTCGGCTGCGGCGGCCTGGCGATGTCGGTGCGCATGGCGGACTTTGCCGATGCAGCGGGCATGGCTTCGTGGCACGGATCGAGTTGCGAACTGGGCCTGCGCGATGCCGCCTTCCTGGCCACCTGTGCTGCTTCGCCGGGATGCACCCTGTCCAGCGATCTGCTGCACTTCCTGTGGGAGGACGACCTGCTCGAACCGGGCTTGGAGGTGGTCCAGGGCCAGGTCCGCCTCCCCACGGGTCCGGGGTTGGGCGTCAGCCTGGACTATGAGGCGATCGCCCGCTATCGCGTCGCCGGCTTCGAGGTGTGACCCTGACGCAGGGCGCGGCACCGTGGCGGCAGGTGGCAGGTCCGCGCGGCGAGCCGCGGCAAACTGGCCGCCCACGGGCGGAGCGCCGCAGCCAGGCAGCCACTCGCGGCACTAGGCGCACGCCGGTCAGCGCGGCTGGCCGATCACTCACTCGCCGCCCCCGGAGGGCCGTGCCGTCGCGCGCAGGACTGCCACGTTGCTGGGCCCGACGCTCGGTCAGCGCAGCAGCAGCACCCGACGCGTCGCCGTGTCGCCGTCGGCGTGGAGCCGCAGCACGTAGGTGCCGGACGCGGCCGGGCGGCCGGACGCGTCGGTGCCGTCCCAGGTGATGCGGTGCGGCCCTGGCGAGTTGAGCTGGTCGACCAGCAACCGGATGCGTTGGCCGTCGACGGAATGCACTGCCACTCGCACCGGGCCGGCCGCGGCCACCGTGTAGGGGATGGTAACCGCGGCGTTGAACGGATTGGGGAAAGCGGCGCCCAGGGCGGCCCGCGCAGTCGTCGGTGCCGCCGCGTCCGCCACTGCGGTCCCGGCGGGCACGGCCAGGCGCGCCAGGTGGTCCAGCGCCTCGTTGACCATGGCCTCACCCGCACCGGGAGCCAGATGCAGCGTCCCCCCAGGCTCGGCGCCATATCCCCCCTGCCGACTGGCGGCCACGGTGGGCAGGTACCCGGCATAGCCGTTGGTGTAGCCCAGCAGGAAGGTGTAGGGCCACGGCGAACGCGCTGCCAGGTCGAGCTGAAGATCGACAAAGGGCTCGCCGGGCAACGCCACCCACGCCACGCGATCGCCCAGGGTCAGCAGGCTGGCGGTGGCGGTCACGGGGTGTTCGCCGGCCACGGCTTCCGGAGCCGGCGCGTACGCGCGGCTGAACTCGGCCCAGTGCAGGTCGGCGTCAGGTGGCAGCATGGCTTCGTCGGCGTCGGATCGAGTCACCGCGCGTACCACCCGCTCCACCTCGCGACCCAAGGCCTCACCTTGGGCGCGGGCCGGCGCAAAGTCGCTCTGGACGCAGGTGTACGGGTCCAGGTCACCGGCGCCGCCCTGCAGGAACAGGGCCACCGAACCAGGGAAACGGCCTTCCAGGTACGCTGCCGTGTAGCCGGGGTAGTCGGCGGTGATCTGTCGGTTGGCACTGCCCAGCACGACGGCGTGGCAGGCATAGTGGGCAAGAATGGCGACCACCGCGCCCGTGTCGTCCTGCAGCGACACCACGCCCACGCGGGGATCCACTGGCCCCAGTGGCCGCGGGTCGGTGTTCTGGTGCCAGATCATCTCGACACTGCCGTCGTCGTGGACGAGGCGCCGGTTGAAGCTCAGATCCACCTCGCCGGAACCGGCCGCAGCTCGCACGGGACGGCGCTGCGCCAGCGCCTGCCGAACGCCAGCCACGAGGCGCTCCTCCAGCCAAGTCAAGTATGGCGCGGTCGGCGGCCAGGTGCGGTCATCGCCGTACGGTTCGTACAGCCGGACCACCATGGGGCCGCCGTGGGTGTGACTGGCATTGAGCAGCCACCCAGTCAGTCCCAGCTGCCGCAGGCGGCCGGCCAGATTCCCGGGGTTCATCCCCAACAGGTCAAGGGCCACTACCGCGACCTGCTGCTGCCCGTCGTCCAGCACCACAACGCGGGCGTACAGCGAGTCGTGCACACCCCGGGCGAGCTTGTCGTGGACCGCCGTGTAACCCACCAGCGGGGCTCCGACGGCCGGCGTCGGAGTGATATTGATGCGGGCTGTTCCCGCCTGAAGACCCATCACCTCCTCCCCCGCCACGCTGCGCAGGAGCAGCATGGCCCACAGCACCCGCGGACCCCAGGAAGACCACCGGCAGTTGCCGCGACAGATGCCTTCACGCATGTTGCCTCCCCGTTGCCGCTACGGTGTCAAGCTCCCATGGCCGCCAACGCTCCAAGCCCAATATAGGCCGTCGGCCGCCGTCACCCAGGAGACCATCGATGCCCACCGCCTCCCGCCCCCGCATGCGCTTCGCCGTCATCGGCTGCGGGATGTTGGCGCAGGCGCAACACCTGCCCAACCTGAGCCGCTCGCACAAGGCCGAGTTGGTCGCCTGTTGCGACCTGGACCGGGCCAGCCTGGATCACTGCGCCCGCACCTGGGGCGTCACGCGCCTGAGCCAGGACTACCACCAAACCATTGCCGATCCGGACGTGGAGGCCATCTGCCTTGCGACGACCGAGCGCCTGCGGCTGCCGGTGATCGCCGCCGCGGCGGCGGCGGGCAAACCCGTCTATGTGGAGAAGCCCCTCGCTCGTGAATTGGACGAGATGTACGCCATCCAGAAGCAGGTCCACGCAAGCGGGATTCCGCTGTGCGTTGGCTTCAACCGCCGCAACAGCCCGGCGATGATCGCGGCACACCGCATCTTCCGCCAGCACATGGAGCAACCCAAGTCCTGCGCCTGGCGTTTCGACCGCGAAGGTTCAGGCCGCCCGCGCCTGGCCGAGGACGGCACGGCGGTAATGTCGGTGCGCATCAACGACGACTGGTACTCGTGGAAGGGCTGGGTGTTCGACAAGGAACACGCACCCCATGGACCCATGGTTTTCGAAATGGGCCACTTCACGGACCTGTGTAACTGGTTCCTGCAGGCCGAGCCCGAAGAGGTGGTCGCCGCCGAAACCGGCATGCTCAACCACGCGGTCACGATTCGCTACCGCACCGGCGAGATCGCCACCATCACCACGGGCAGCAACGGCTCGTTCGGCTATCCCAAAGAGCTGTACGAACTGATGGGCCAAGGGGGCGTGGTGGTGATCGACCACATGCTCGAGTTGCGCACCGCGGGAATACCGGGCGCCCCCGAACAGGTGGTCTTTCCGCTGGTCGGCGCCGACCGCCACCCGGACGTGGGCAGCGACCTGGGCCTTTTCGGCTGGCTGGCCAAGACGCGGGCCGCCGCCGCGGAAGCCGTGGCCACCGGCGATCCGATGCGCCAATTCGCCGCAGCGCCCGACAAGGGCCACGCCGCCGCTCTCGACCGCTTCGTTGACGAGATCCGCGGTGAGGGCCCCACGGTCTGCGGGGTAGACGACGCGGTACGCGCCATGCGCGTCTGTTTTGCCGCCGTGCGATCGGCCCGCGAACACCGCTGGGTCCGCCTCGAGGAGGTGTAGGATCAGAAGCGCACCACCTGTCCGCTGGCGCGGCTCTCCATGGCGGCGGCACTCATCCGCGCCGCCCACAGGCCGTCCGTCGCCCCGGCCACCTGGGGTTCCTCGCCGCTGAGCACACACTGGGCGAAGTGGTCCACCGCGTGCAGCCACCCCTTGTCGACCATGTAGTTCCAGTGCGGTGAGCGGTGCGCCACAAAGTGCTCCAACTCGGCGCGATCGAGCGGCGTCGGGTCGTCTTTGACTTGCCGCCACCGTTCGCGCGCCTCCCAGCCCATGCGCCGCAGCGCGTGCAGTGCGTCAGCACCGCCCTGGGCCAGCAGGTATTTGTGCGTCGAGTCGCGGTCCGGATGGGAATGACCGGCAAACCGGTACACGGGCTCAGCGTCGGCATACCCGTAGGTCCGCACCTCAACGAACTCCTCCACCGTTACGGCGCCCAGTTCAGACACGATCTCGACCCGTTCTTTGGGCAGGTCCATGGTGACGTAGCCGGAGTTGGTGATCGACGCCACACACCCCGAAGCCATGGCGAGGACGAACACCTCGTCGTCAGGCCGGGATTCGACGCAGTAGATGGACACCGGGTCGGAGTGGGTGAACCAGCGTACCAGGTCGAAGATGTGGCACACCTCGTGGATCACCCGGGTCCGCGGCGGCAGGTTGCGGCCCCAGTCCCAGTACTCGTCACTGATGCGGTAGTGGAGGTTGCGGGCGCCCCCATGGGCATCGACCAGGGCGCGGGCTTTGCCATATGCAGGGGCCATGCGGCGGTTGAAGCCGACCGCGGCAAAGGTGCCCGAGCGGCGTTGCGCTGCCACCACCTGCTCCACCTGCTGCGGGGTGTCGGCCAGCGGTTTCTCGACGTACACGTGCTTGCCCGCGTCGAGTGCCGCGATCGCCAGCGGCGCCTGCTGGTCTTCGCGCGTCGCCACCACCACCGCCTGGATCTCGGCGTCGGCCAGCAGCGCGCGGTAGTCGGTAGTGGCCTCGGGGACCTGGTACTGGGCCTGCGCCCGCTGGAGCCGTTCTGGATTCAGGTCGCACACCGTCTTCAGGCGCACGTGAGGGGCACGGGTCAGATTGGGCAGGTGCTGCGACTGGGCAATGCCGCCGACACCGATGATCCCGAACACAGCCTGCTGCATGTCTGTTCGCCTCCCGCGGGCGTGGCCCGGTTGGTGGTCAGGAGCAGGCCGAGAGCCCGGCGGCTGCGGCCCGTTCGGCAATGTCACCCGCGTCAAGCGCGCCAGGGGTCAACCGAATGCTGGCGATGGCGCCCTGGAACCAGCAGACGCGGTTCAGACGCACACCGATGGCCGTGCGACCGGTCACCGCCGGCCGGTAGGCGAAACGGTGGTCAGCCTCGCGGCAGGCGTTGACGTAGTTGGTCTGGCCCTGGCCGTCGCAGACCAGCGCCAGGTGGTACCAGCGATCGACTGGATGCAGGCAGGACTGATTCAGGAGGGTGCTGTCGATCCCGCCGGAGAGGATGAACGTATCCAGGTACCAGGCTCCCGAACCATTCAGGCGCGTTTCGAACAGCAGACGGTCGCCGTCGGGCTCGCCCAAGTGCAGGAAACGCTGCTCTGGCAGGCCGGTAGCCGCCGGTCGGAAGATCACTTCCAGGGTATGCGCCTCCAGCCCGATCAGCGGATTGCGGTCCAACCACAGGCTGTCGCCGACGCCATCGAAGGCCAGCGCCGGACCCTGGGGACCGGCCACCACACGGGGTGCACCCTCGACCCGCCAACCCGCGGCGACCATGGCGTCCAGATCACCCAGCGTCCACACCCCCATCAGATCCTGGTTGCTGCCCGTCATCTGCCCCCCTCCAGTGACTGTCTCCGTGCTCCTGAGCCCCTGGGTCGCGCCAATCCAACTCCGTTCCGGCATCTGGCATTGGCGGGCCGGCCGCCCGATCCCCTCACGGTCCTGCCGGCAGCGCCTCCAGGGAGACCAGAATACGGCGCGCGATGGCCTCGCGCTTGGGGGCGTCCTGGATCCCGGCCATGTCCATGTTGAGGGCAAAGAATACCGGTCCCTCCGCCCACTCGACCCAACCCACCCACCATCCCACCGGCGGGTGCGCATCAGCACCCCAACCCGTCTTGGCGCGGAGGATCCACGAGCGCTCGGCCTGGACCAGCATCAGGTCCTTGACCAGCCGCTGGTGCTCGCGCTGGAAGGGCAGCTCGTTCCGGTACAGGCCTTGCAGGAAGGCAATCTGCTCGTAGGCCGAGATCCGCAGCGGACCGTCCAGCCAGAAGCGATCGACGCCGCCGGACGGGTCGGCATTGCCGTAACCGAGACGGCGCAGGTACTCACGCTCCTGTCCCTCGCCCAGTTGCTGGGCGATCCACTGGTATACCCACACCGTCGAGTTGCGCATGGCGGACCGCAGGTTCTGGTCGCGGTTCCAGGCTTCGCGGCCCCGGTCCACGCCATCCCAGGCGAACACCTGGAACTCGTCGCGCACCACCCCGGCCTCAAGCGCGAACAAAGTATGGGGGATCTTGAAGGTCGACGCGGGCAATAACCGCGTCCCCGCCCGCTCCGCGTCGAAGACCCAGTGTTCCCCGCGACGCGCGTCGAGCACGGCGATGGTCCCGGTGGCACCGGCGTCGCTGAAGCAGACGCCCCAGTCAGGTCTCTCGGTCCAGGCCTGCGCCCACGCCGCCGCGGCCCAACCACAGACCAGGCAGACGGTCAGCGCCGCCCATCGATTGCACGCCATGGGCTTCCTTCCTGCCGGTGGATGGTTCAATCCCGTGCACGCGGCACCGCTGCCGAGGGGCAAGCGGGCACCGTGGCGATCGACGCCGGCCGCCACCGGCTCGACAATCCTAGGTGCGCGACCCGCTGCGGGCAACCGCCGGTGACCGTCCGAAGGCTGCCTGGCCGACCGGCGCCGTCGGTCCTGAAGGCCGTTTGGCGGCATCGCCGGGCGCCCCTGGCGCAGCCCACCGCGCCCGGGCCACCGCAGCGCGGTGGTGGGGTGGCGGTCGTTGGTGCCCAGGCCCACGCTGCGCTTCCGCCTGCCGGGACGGCGACAGCGGCACCTGCCGGTGTTGCCTGGCGCCAGCCCGCGTCGGGTTGACGGCGATCTCAACCCGGGGCATGCTAGCGGCCCCGGCGCCCCCCCACTTTGACACGGATGGCGCGCCCGCGACCGACGGAGCAGCCCATGCAGACCAAATACCGCATCCATCACGCGTCAGCGTTTGACACCAGCCCGTTGGCGGCGGGTTCGGTGGACCTGGTGGTGACCTCGCCGCCGTACCCCATGGTGGCCATGTGGGACTTGGTGTTTGCCGAGCAGGACCCCCAGATCGGCGACCTGCTGGAAGGCGGCGACGGCGAGGGCGCCTGCGCGCGCATGCATGGGCTGCTCGAGCACGCCTGGGACGAGTGCGATCGGGTGCTCAAACCCGGGGGCATGGTCTGCGTCAACATCGGCGACGCCACGCGGTCGCTGCGGGACGACTTCCGCCTGTACAGCAATCACACGCGCGTGCTGAACGCCTTCCAGGCCCGCGGGTACGCGGTGCTTCCCGATATCCTGTGGCGGAAACCGACCAACGCGCCCAACAAGTTCCTGGGCTCCGGCATGCTCCCGGTCGGGGCCTATGTAACCTACGAGCACGAATACATCCTGGTCCTGCGCAAAGGCCCGCGCCGCCTGTTCGACTCCCCGGAGGCCCGCCGCCGGCGGCGACAGAGCGCCTTCTTCTGGGAGGAGCGCAACGTCTGGTTCTCCGATGTCTGGCTCGACATCCGGGGCACGCCGCAGCACCTGCCCGGGCAGGCCGAACGGCAGCGCAGCGCGGCCTTCCCGCTGGAACTGGCGCACCGGCTCATCTGCATGTTTTCGGTCCAGGGCGATCACATTCTGGACCCATTTGCCGGTACGGGCACGACCCTGGTCGCCGCCTTGGCCGCCGGCCGCAGCGCTACGGGCATTGAGCGCGATGGTTCGCTGGCCGCTGTCTGTCGCCGGGCACTGGAGGCCGCCCCGCAATGGGCACGCAGCCACACGCAGGCACGTCTGGAGCGGCATGCGCAGTTCCTGGCCGAGCGCGAGCAAGCCGGTCGACGGGTCCGCTACGCCAACACCTGTTACGGATTCGGCGTGACCACGCGCCAGGAGGTGGACCTGTGGCTGCCCTTGCCTAAGCAGGGGCAGTGGACCGCTGACGGGGACTACGAGGCCGAATACGAACTGCCAGGCACCGGCCCGGCAACAGGCGCGGTGTCATGAAAGCCCCCAGCCCGCCGCTGCGCCACCCCGATGGGGCGCCGGGCGTTGACCCCGGACCTACCACGGCTATATTGCATGCCGCTATGCACGGCAGCAACCGACTCGTCGCGCATCTCAGTGGACCGCCTGATACACGGTCGCCGGGACTGACGCGTTCGTCACCGCCGCCGCGTCAAGGCGCCGTGAAGGCCGCGCGTCGCGTGGCCGCGCCCACACCGCAATTGCTTGCGGCACAAGTCCGGAGGACTCCATGGCCCTGATCACGTGGTCTGCATCATTAAGCGTCGGTATCGGTCAACTCGACAGACAGCACCAGAAGTTGATCGAGATGATCAACGGACTGCACGATGCCATGATGCAGGGCAAGGGGCGCGACGTGCTGGCGACGACGCTGGACGGCCTGGTGGCGTACACCGCCAGCCACTTCGCCAACGAGGAGCGGTTGATGGCCGACCATTCCTTCCCGGGCCAGTCCTCCCATCAAGCCGAGCACCGGCAACTGGTGGAGCAGGTCCAGGCTCTAGCGCGCGACCTGAAGGACGGCAAACCCGTGTTGACCATTGCCGTGATGTCGTTCCTGCGTGACTGGCTCAACACCCACATCCTGGGCACGGACAAGAAATACGGCCCGTACCTGACCGCCAGGGGAGTGAACTAAGCCACCGCCAGCTTGACGGCCGTTGAGGCCGGGGCCAGTTTGCTAGGCTCCCGGCGCCAGTAGCTGTGGCAGTGCTGTGACGTGGCGTCGGGGCCGGCTGCCCGCCACCGGCCCGGGTGCTACGTCGTTGTGTGTTGCTGCTTTCGCGCCAGGATTGGCATATGCCTGCCTTGAGCCACCGTACGCGCGGTTTCACCGAATCCGTGATCCGACGCATGACCCGCGTCGCCCAGGCTCACGACGCCATCAACCTGTCCCAGGGCTTCCCCGATTTCGAGCCCCCGCCCCGGCTGTTGGCCGCCTTGCAGCAGGCCGCCACTGCCGCCGGACCGCACCAGTACGCGGTCACCTGGGGCGCACCGGGTTTCCGCCGCGCGCTGGCCGCCAAACTGCATCGATGGACGGGTCTGGATTACGACGCCGACACCCACCTGGTGGTGACCTGCGGCAGCACCGAAGCCATGATGGCCTCGATGCTGGCCGTCTGTAACCCAGGCGACAAGGTGGTCGTGTTCTCGCCGTTTTACGAGAACTACGGTGCAGACGCGATCTTGGCCGGCGCCGAGCCCGTGCACGTTGCCTTGAGGCCGCCGGACTTCGCCTTCGATCCGGAGGAACTGCGCGCCGCCCTCGCCCAAGGGCCCAAAGCCCTCGTGCTGTGCAACCCGTCCAATCCCTCCGGCAAAGTCTTCTCATCCGATGAGCTGCGGCTCATCGCCGAGTTGGTACAGGAATACGATGTCTTCGTGATTACGGACGAGGTGTACGAGCACATCGTCTACCCACCGTATCGCCACGGGTACCTGGCGGCGCTGCCGGGCATGTTCGACCGCACCATCGTCTGCAGTTCATTGTCCAAGACCTACTCGATCACCGGGTGGCGGTTGGGCTATGTGGCCGCCTCGCCTACCGTCATCGACGCGGTGCGCAAGGTGCACGATTTCCTAACCGTGGGCGCCGCCGCCCCGCTCCAGGAGGCCGCCATCACGGCCCTGCAGTTCCCCGACTCCTACTACGAGGAACTCCTGGCCGCCTATACCAGCAAGCGCGACGTGTTCCTCGCGGCCCTGGACCAGGCCCGGCTGCCGTACACCCGCCCGCAGGGGGCGTACTATGTCCTGGTGGACATCGGTGAGTTCGGCGCCAGCGACGACGTGGCCTTCTGCGAATGGCTGGCCCGGCGCGTGGGCGTGGCCGCAGTGCCCGGTTCCAGTTTCTTCCGCGAACCCGTACGCCACCTGATTCGCTTCCACTTCGCCAAACGCGAGGCCACCCTCGTCGCCGCCGGCCAGCGACTGGCCAACCTGCGTCAGTGCTGGGCCGAGGACCACGACAGGGTCGCGATGACCTGAACCCCCGGCCGCGGCCTGAGCGCGTCCGCGGGCCCGGTGTGGGTCGCCCCTGACCAGCCCCAAGCCCCGCGCCCGCGGATCAACACCCAGGCGCCAGGCTAGACCAAGCCGGAAAAGTCCAGTGCGGTCACGGCGGCAGCGTCGCCACCGCTGATGAGGCCAATCCTGCCGGTGGCAGCCGCCGGCAGCGAGAAGCACTCGATGAGGATATCGTCGAGGTAGAGTTCGAGCAGCGACTGCTGCAGGACTAGTCGCAACTGGACCGGTTGCGGCCAGTCCTGCTCGCGGTCGATCCGCTTCTCCACCACGCAACTGCCGCCCTCTGGGTCAGTGCGGCAGAACTCGGCGCGTCCCTGCGCATCGAAGAGCACGGCCACGCCGCCGCTGTCGCCGCATTCGACGTACAACCCGCGGCGCGGCGCGAAGGGGGTGGCGGGCAACTGCAGGCAGGCGGTCAGCATGCCGCCGGCAGCAGCGTCGATGGGCTGCGGCAGCATGCTGACCGCTGCACCGGGGCCGGGCGCCGGGGCAGCCAACGGCCCCGCCGGCGCCAGAGCGGCCTGGTACCCTGGCCACCAGCCCAGACGCAGCACGCCCTCGGCATCGACCACCGCGCGCTTGAGCAGGCCCATGCAGATGCGGCCATCCCGGGCCATGGCGTGGTGATTCACCAGCAAGCCGTCGGGGTTGGGATGGAACCGGGTGAAGTAGGTGTGCCCACCCAGCAGATCGCGGTTACGGGCAACGGCGTGGAAGGGACCTTCAGGTCGTTCGGCGGTCAGCGTCACCATGTTCGGGTACGAGCCGAACATCATGTAGTACGTGTTGCCGATGCGCTCGACGGCGCCGACCTCGCCGTCGCCGACCCCGTGAACCTGAGGCGGCGGCAGGGCGGTCCAGTGCACGCCGTCCTCGCTCGCGCCAAAGCCAAAGCGCCCGCCCGTCTCGGGCTGGGGCGTGGCGGTCCAGTAGCCGTAAAGGCCGCCGTCAGACCGGGGTAGGGTCCAGATGCAGTCCCAGCGGCCGCGGGGCTGGTACCATCGCTCGTCCTGAACGAATTCGTACGCGTCGCTCAGGCGCTCCCACCGCCGCAGGTCGTCGGACTCGGCGAAGAAAATGGTCTGCCGGGGCCCCCGCCACTCGGAGAAATTCATCTGGAAGCGTCGTCGACCGGCGTGGGCCGGAGCCGCCCAGGTGGAACCGGTGCCCATCCAAGTAACACCCTCGCCACGTCGCAAGATCGGCCCGACCTCGTCCCAGTGGACGCCGTCGGCCGAGGTGGCCATGGAGATGTTGTCCCACCGTTCACCTTGACGCGCCAGGTAGTAGAGGTAGTGCGTTCCCTGGTGCCAGAACAGCCAGGTGTCCCACATCTCACCTGTCAGAGGGTGCTGCGGTCGGTAGAAGAGCATGGTCACCTGGTCAGCAGGGTCGACCCGGCCGGTTAACGGCCGCGACCGACGCGGATGGAACGGCACGTGCCTCCGCAGCCGGGTTGGGTGGGGGGTGCCCGGCGACCAACGAGCGCCGGCCGCGCCCGCCCCGGCCCTCCCATCTGGCGGCGAAGCGCTCCGATGGCAACGCGACCCGGCCGGCGAGCTCCACCGGGCCCAAGAACGGGGCGGCCGATCGCGGTCCGCACCCAAACTAGGCCGGCTTGACGGCGTCCGTCAAGCACGCTCTCGTAGAGTATGCAGTTGCGCACTGACGATCCACCACGTCGCGCGATTTGGATCGGCTTTGCGGGCGCCAACTCGCCGTCGCGGCGCTGTCGTCCAGGCCGGCGCGCAACCGGGCCGCGGAACCCGGTCCGGCGCTGGCCCGCCACGGCCCGCGCTCGGGACGGCCCCGGAACCGCTGACGCCATGACGGCGACCCGGCGCGCAACACATCACGGTCTTCCATGGGCGCCACGGGCGCCCTGCCGGCGCCCCCTGGTCGCTGACGCCATGGCAGCGACCCGGCGCGCGACACATCCCGGTCTTCCAAGGCCGCCACGGGCGCCCCACCGGCGCCCCCACCGCAGCGAAGGTAGCATATGAAGGGTTGTCTCGCTTCACCGGGTGCCGGCACGCGGTCCCTGCTGTTGACCCTGGGCCTGGCCTGTACCCACCTGGCCGCCTCAGCGGGCGAGCCCAGCGCCATTGCACCCGCGCCCGTCGACACTGCCGCGGGTCACTCGGCACCCCAGGCCACCACGGGCCACCCGCTGCGCGTGGCCACAGCCAGTCGCTGCACCGTGGCGCCGGTCCTCGACGGCCGCCTGGACGACCCGGTCTGGTCCCTGGCAGCCATCAATACCGATTTCACTCAGCATGAGCCGGAAGCCGGCAAACCCATGACTGAGCGCACCGAATTCCGCGTGCTGTTCGATGACGAGGCGCTCTATGTCGGTGCGATGCTGTACGACCGCAGCCCGGCCGGCATCATGGGCCGGTTGGCCCGTCGTGACGCCTGGAAGACGCGCGACGAGTTCAGCGTTAACCTGGACCCGCAGCACGACCACCAGACCGGTAACTTCTTCGTAGTCGACCCCTCCGGTTGGATGGGCGACGGGGTGCTGTGGAACGACGGCTGGGATGACGATTCCTGGGACGGGGTGTGGGAGGCCCGCACCGCAGTGCTCGCCGACGGCTGGAGCGTCGAGATGAAGATCCCGTACCACACGCTCCGCTTCAGCCCTCGTGATTCGTATACGTGGGGACTGCAGGTGATGCGCACCATCGGCCGACGGGCGGAGCACGGCCAGTGGGTGTACAACCCGCCCGGGACCCAAGGCTGGAACTCCCGCTTCGGCCATCTGGAGGGGATCCATGACATCAACCCACCCGGCGGCCTGGAGGCGCTGCCTTTTGCCACTTCGCGGCTGACGACGGGCGACAGCGACGACGGAAAGGTGGCCGCGGCCGCCGGCCTCGATATGCGCTACGCGGTGAATTCCGGCACCAGCCTCAACCTCACCGTGAACCCGGATTTCGGCCAGGTGGAGGCTGATCCTGCGGTGCTCAACCTGGGTGTCTTCGAGACCTTTCTGCAGGAACGGCGGCCCTTTTTCCTCGAAGGCAACTCGCTGTTCGCGACGCCCGGTCCGAACATCGTGGGCATCAGTGGCCCGGCGCAGCTATTCCACTCCCGGCGCATCGGGCGGTGGCCCGGCCGTTTCGACCTGCCTGATGCCGCCATCGGCGACTCGCGGCCTGACAACACCACCATCTTGGGCGCCCTCAAGCTGTCGGGGAAGACAGCCCACCACACTTCTTTCGGCGTGCTCGAAGCAGTTACCGACGCCGAGCGCGCTCGCTACCGCCTGCCAGTGCTGCGCGCCGACGGCACCGTTGATACGGTCGGCCGCAGCCTGCGGGTCGAGCCCTATACCAGTTACTTCGTGGGCCGACTGCAGCAGGAGTGGCACGGCCGGCACCTGATCGGGTCGCAGCTGACCGCCGTGAACGGTCAGGGGTTCGATCCTGCCTATGTGGGCGCGGTCGACGCGCAACTGAAAGGGCCGGACAACAGGTACCGGTTCTTCTCGCGGCTGGCCTTCAGCCAGGCCGGACAGGGTGGTGACCGCGACGAGGGTTTGGAGGCAGACATCCACGCCAGCCGTTTTGCCGGTTGGCTCGGCGGCGAGGTGTACGCCGATGTGCGGACCGAGGGCTTCCAGGCCAATGACCTGGGGTACATGGACCGCGCCGGACGCGTCACCGCCGGCGCCCACGTGCAACTGCGTCGGTTGCGACCCTGGCGCTTCGGCCGCGAAGGCGACGCCAATCTGAACGTGTGGCACCACCGGAACCTCGATGGCCTGGAGCTGGCCCGAGGCGTGAACCTGAACCTGTGGAACAGCTACGCCAACGATTGGGGCACCAGCGTCGGGCTGAGCCACGAGGCGCAGGTCGAGGATGACCTGGTCACCCGCGGCGGACCGGCCATGGTCCGCCCGGCCAGCACCCGGTGGTGGGTGGACACCTGGACGGATGAGCGGACGTCAGTCAGTGGCTGGGTGAGTTGGGGTGGGCGACGCGGTCTGGGGGGCGCCAATCACCAGCAACGCGTGAACGGCAGCGTCGAGTGGCGGCCTCGCAGCAATGCGGAACTGGAGCTGGAAGCCGGCTACAACTGGGAGCGCGCCGACGCGCAGTGGGTGACCAATGTGGACGACGACGGCGATGGCACCGACGACCACTTCGTGTTCGCCGACCTGCACAACCACACAGTCGACGTGCAGGGCCGCGCCAGCATCGCCTTCACCCCACGGCTGAGCCTGCAGGCCCTGGTCCAGCCCTTTGTCGCCGTGGGCGACTACGGCGCACCGCGCGAGCTGGCCCGTCCCGGCTCCTTCGCCTTCAGTCCGTATGGCGCCCTGGACGACAATCCGGACTTCAACCAGCGCTCGCTGCGGGCCAATGTCGTAGCGCGCTGGGAATACGCGCCGGGGAGCACGGTCTTCGCCGTGTGGCAGCAGATCAGCAACTGGGAAGAGGAGGACGCCGACGCGCCCCGCCTTCGCCTTTGGCGAGCCCTGACCCGATCGATGACAGACGGGGGCAGCAGTGTGTTCCTGCTGAAAATCAACCGCTGGTTCGGCCGCTGAGCCGCCCGACAGGTCGCGGCAGAGCAGGCACCCGGCGAACCCGGCAGCAGCTGGGTGGAGCAGGACAGCGCCGCGGCGGCCGTGGACCGCACGCGGCGACCCCGGTCAAACGGGCTGCAGGTCGGGGTCCGAACGGCAGTCGCGGTAGGCAGCCAACATGGCGGCCAGGTGCGCCATGGGCATGTCGCCCGGCAGGTTGTGCACGCCGGCGAACAGGTAGCGCCCGCCCCGGCCGAGGGCCCGGATGTCTGCCCTAACGCGGTCGTACACCTGGTCAGCGGTGGCGCCCGCCAGACTCACGGCGTCGTACGCCCCTCCGTACAGGATGAGGCGATCACCGACCCGGTCGCGCAGACTCTGCGGCGCCATGCCGTCGGCCGAAGTCTGCACTGGGTTGTACAGATCCACACCGCAGTCGGCCAGGTCAGGCAGAATGGCTGCCATGGCCCCGCAGGTGTGCAGGTTGGCCTTCATGCGGGTGATCGTGTGCCATTCGCTGAACAGCCGCTGGTAGTGCGGTCGGTAGATGTCGCGCCAGCGGTCGGGCCCGATGGTGATGCCGCGCGTGTCGCCCATGTCATCGGCAATACCCAGGATCTCCACATAGGGGCCGATGGCCTGGTCCAACTGCCGCAACTGGGCCAAGGCCGCCTCGACGGCTTTGGCCAGGAAGGCGTGACAGGCCGGCGGGTCGGCCAGCAGCCGCGACCACCACGCCGTCAGACCGCCCGGTTTGAGTTGCAGATCCTGGATCACCTCGCCCGAGCAAATGGCGTAGTCGGTGTTCTCGTACAGCCACCGGGCCTGCCGTTCCAGCGAGGCCAGCAAGCCCTCGGGTAGTTCATGGGGCGGATGGTAGTCATCCGGCGACAGCACCTCGTCGTCGATCCCGTCTGCGGTGACCCCCTGACCGCCCGGGGCGTCAAAATACAGGCCCCCAGGCGGGCATCGCGCCCCACCCCACCACCAGCTGCCATCGGCCTCGTGCCGGAACTGCCACGCGCGGGCCGCCTGCACCTGAATACCCCACAGGCGCAGGGGTTGCCACTGCCCCGCGCTCTCGTCGCCCCAGAACGGCGATGGGCACATACGCGACCCGAGCAGTACCAGGTCGCCCTCCATGGCATCAAGCACGGTCGGCTCGAAGACGGCATTGGTCATGAAGGTGGCGATGCGGTTGGCTGGGTCATCGACGCCCAGCACCTGCTTGAGGTGATGGTACGCCAGGTTGTGCAACCCGGCCGTCTCGCAACCGCCAAGGCCGTTGGGAATGCGGTCAACGGCATGGCCGGCGAGGAAGGCGCGTACGCGTTGGCGCGGCGTCATCATGTCAATGCTTCCCGGATCAGGGAACGGCAGCCCACTCCGGACGGAGCAGACTCATGGCGATGGCGTCGAGGTACCCAGCCCCGAACCGGCACGCCTGCCGCGACACGCCCTCGCGCTGGAAGCCCAAGCGCTCATAGCAGCGGATCGCCGGCAGGTTGAAGGGGAAGACCAGCAGAGAGACCCGGTGGAGTTCGTACTCATCAAAACACAACCGCAGCACGTGGCGCAACATAGCCGCACCCACCCCCTGGCCACGCCAGGCTGGGTCAACGGCAACAAACGCAAGGTGGCCACTGTCGTTGCGCCAGTCCAGCCGCGCCAGGCTGGCCATGCCAACGGTCCGGTGATCAATGACGGCACGCAGGCAGCGACGCGCCGGGCGCGGCGCGGGTTCGGGCAGGAAGTAGTCCTCGTACTCGGCGCGCGACAGCGGGTAGGTGAAGGCCCTGGCCACGGCGGTGACGAATTGCTCTTCATCGGCAAACCAAGACGCGACCGCCTCGTAGTCCGCAGCTCGCAGGTCGTCGAGGGCCAAAGGCGGGGGCGAACCGGGCATGGCTCAGTCCTTTGAGCGGGCAGGCGTGCGTCCCAGGGCCACGGACGCGGCGATCAGCAGCGAGGCCAGCAACGGCACCAAGTAACCCTCCCCGGATGTGCTGCCCGGGGCTTCGCCGGTGCCGACCAGGACGAACAGCAGCATCAGGCAGAGGGTGGAGAGCACTGGCGTGGCCGAAGCCAGCAGACCCAGCATGGTACCCGGGGCGCGGTGCAGCGCCAACTCCCACAGCAGATAACCAGCGGCCCACGGCCCCAAGGCAGTGAAGAGCACGCCGGCCCAAGCCCGCCCATCCATGGGCATCCACGTGTTCTGGAGCGCGCACACCGCCGCTGCCACGAGACTGACCAGAAGGAAGCCGACCGGCGAGGCGGCGTAGTCCTGGGCCCAGGCGCGCCAGCGCGAGGTCAGGGCGCAGTAGGCAGCCCAACAGACAGCGGCCAGTCCGCCCAGCACATAGGGCAGGGCGGAAACCCCGGACTCGGGCCTGGCCAGGGCACGGCCGTTGACCAGCAGGAGGCCGACCAGTGACAGAAGCATGGATAGCGCCAGCCGCCCGTGCAGGCGTTCGCCGGCAACCCACCACGCGCTGAAGACGACGGTCAGCGTCGGCCACAGGTAATTCATCAGGCTAGCCCCCATGGTCTGCGTCGGGGTTGTCGACGCCACGAGCGCCCCGGTGTAAAGGAACTCGTAGAGCACAAAACCCAGGCCAATAGCCAACCACAGGCGAGTCGGCGGCAGCAGCAGGCGGCGCAGGCGCCGGCCCATGGCCAGGTACACGGCCAACTGCACCAGCCCGGCGATGGCGGCCGTGAGGGTCAGGAACTGCCAGACACCCAGCTGTCGACCCACGTAGTAGATGCAGGCCGAGGACAGGCTCCACAGCAGAATGGCGCTGCCGCCCATGGCCAACCCGGCCGCAGCGCGTGGATGCGTCACCAACATGGATCGCCCTCGGGACTCAGGTGAGAGGACCACATATCGCGGCCGACTCCCGCCACCGGGCGTGGCGACGATCGGCGCACGTCAGGGCAGGCACGGCCGTTCGACTCACGGCGGCGAGGCCGCGGCTGTGGCGCTGACAACGGCCTCCACCTCGGCCAGCATGGACTGCAGTTCGGCCTGCTGCTGCCGCAACCGGTCCAGCGTCGCGGGCGCCCCGGGGTACAGCAACTGGTTGACGCGGGCCGCAAACCCCACCGGCACCGTGGGCAACCGGTCGAGCGCTGCCGCCAGCTTCTTGTCGCCGGCGAAGTAGGTCCGGTTGGCGGCGAAAAGTACTTGGACAAGGTTGTGGACTACCTGCTGCACGATCCCGGTAGTGTAGATCACGTCCAACCGCTCGATGGCGCTGCGGTAGTGGAAATTGGCGGGCCAGAACCGGGCTGCGTCCAGATGCTCGCCGATAATCGCGCGACGCAGCGGTTCCGGGTACCTGCCGAGGCCACGCTGCCAAACGTTCAGCACGCCGGATGGGTCATGGACAACCACCATATGGGCCAGGTCGGCCAGGCAGCAATGGTTGTAGAACCCGGTCGTGGTCCAGGTCACCAGGTGTCGTCGCACCAGGCCCTGACGGGCTTCGGCCAGCGACCGTTCGATACTGGCGCAGTTGCGCAGCCAGCACTCCACCTTGAGCGCGCCCAGGTAGAAGTCGGTCCCCGCCTCGTTGAACGCTTCGTCGCCACCCCAGCAGACCACGTCGCGAACCGCGGCGTCCCAGGCCCACGTCAGGGCCGCCCGCGTGTCACCCGGTTCAATGGCGTCTGCGAACACGTACAAGTCCAGGTCCGAGTCGCCATCGGCGACGCCCTTGGCGTGGGCGCCGCCCAACGCCACACCGCAGGGCCCGCGCGCATAGCGACGAACCAAAGGCACGAGGCGGTCGACCTGCAGCCGCAGATCAGGGTCAAGCCTATGGGTGCAGGTCGCCATGGCCGTCTCGCGAGGGGTACGGGAAGCGCACTGTGAAGGTGGTGCGGGGCGTCGTGTCGACGGTCACTCGGCCGCGCAGCTCGGATCGCGCCACAGCCATGACCAGCCGCAAGCCCAGGGTGGCTGTGCCGCCCAGGTCCGGTTGGCCCGGCAGGCCGACGCCGTTGTCGCTGACGGCCAGACAGCACTGCCCGTCGGCCGCGGTCATGGTGATGGTAATGGCGCGCGGTTCGTCACCCGGGGGGGCGAAGCCGGGTGGGAAAGCGTACTTGGCCGCATTGGTGAGCAGTTCGTTGGCGATCAAGCCGCAGGGGATGGCGCTATCCAGACCCAGCTGGACGGCACCCGCTTCGACCTTCACGCTCACGTCCGGCGGCATGGGGTACACGGTCTCCAATTGGGCCACCAGGTCCGCCAGGTAGTCGTGCATCTTCACCTGCCCCACGTGGGTCGAGCGGTACAGCAGCTCGTGCACCAGGGCCATGGCGCTGACCCGGCCGCGCAGTTCGCTCCAGGCATGCCTGTCGGTCGGCCCCTCCAGCGTGTCGCGCTGCAGGTCGATCAGGGCGCAGACCGATGCCAGGTTGTTCTTGACCCGATGGTGGACCTCCCTTACCAGCACTTCGCGCTCGGCCAGAGTACCGCGCAACTGCGCCTCGACCGATTCGCGCCGATGGATCTCCTGGCGGGCTCTGGCCAGGGCCTGTCGGGTGGCCTGCAGAGCGGAACGCGTCAGGATGCCCGCCCACGCGGCCAGGACGGTGTGCGTCAGCCACTGCGTGGCGGTATCGTCGTAACGGGCCGGCGGGAGCCAGCCGGAGTTCTCGGCCATGATCAGACCCGCCACAGAGGCCGAGCAGGCCACTGTGGCGGCGACCAAGCCCGGCACCTCGAAGAGCAGCCCGCCGGTAATGACGAGCAGCATGTACACCCCGGCCGCCGGCGCCCGCACCGTACCCATCAGGGCCAGGCTGGCGGTCACGGCGATCACCCCGGCCACCAGCAGGAGAGCGCCGACCAGCACCACGCGGCCCTGCCGGGTCAACTGCCGCAGCCAAAGACTAAGCGCGATGAAACCAGCGTCGATGGCCGTTACCCAGACCGGTACCGGGGTGCCGGCGAAGTTGCCGGCGATGAGCAGCAGCACCAGACCGGCGGTGGCCAGCAACATGCTGTTAAGCAGAATCGCCCGGCGAGTGCGAACGTCATCGTCAACGAACTGCGGCGGCTCTACCCAGGCGCGTACCCGTCGGCCCAGACGCGCCAGGCGGCCGCCTTGCCCCACAGCAGCCGTGGGTGCAGCCACCGCGGGGGTGCTGCCATCGATCCCATCGCGCCCCTGGTCCACCGCGCCCATTGCTTCAGCCGGTCAGCAGGCGCAGCTGGCGCAGCTGCGTTCCCATGCGGCGCAGGGCCTGCTGCTCTTCCGGGTGGATGTCGCCGAACGGGCGCGGGCCTACGTTCAGCATGAACACCGCCTGGTGGCTGAAGGCCTGGCGTAGGGTGGCAAGAACGACGCCCGGTTCCTTGACCGCGTGGGTGCTCGGCGCGTACGACCAGCCCTGGTTCAGGTTCCACCACACGGCGAAGGGCTTGCTGCCGGTATCGGTGGTGTTGAAGCCAACCGTGTTCTGCCCGGGCATGTCCAGTTCCCACACCTGGTAGTCCTCGCCCGGCAACGGCGGGATGTGGCCGTTGTTGGCCACCACAGCATCGGGCTGCAGCGAGTGGATCAGCTCGTAGGTCCCCTGCAGGTCCAACGGGCCGCGGGGTGGAAACCACTCGCTCTCGTCCGGGCCGTCGAACAGGGTGCGCGGCCAGTAGCCATCGAAGATCACGCCCGCGATGGGACCATAACCGGTGAGCAGTTCGCGCAGCTGGCCCTGATAGTAGGCCACATAGGCGGGCCAGTCGGAACGGTATGCCGGATGGGTCCAATCGAGCAGCGAGTAGTAGAAGTGCAGCCCCAGACCGCGGGCGTGGAGCGCGGCAGCCAGCTCGGCCAGCGGATCGCGGCCAAAGGGCGTGGCGGCGATGGTGAAGTCCGTCAGCTGACTCGGCCACAGGCAGAAGCCGTCGTGGTGCTTGGCCGTGATGAGGAGGAATTTCTGGCCGCTCTCGAGGACCAGATCAGCCCACTCCTCGGCGCAGAACCGGACCGGGTTGAACTGCTGGAGGCGCCGGCGGTATTCAGGCAGCGGGATGCGCTCGTTGTAGTGCACCCATTCGCCGCGACCGTACAGCGCATAGAGCCCCCAATGCATGCTCAAACCGTACCGGGCGTCGACGAACGCCTGTAGTCCTGCGGCAGAGGCCTGGGTCGAGCAGGCGACCGACTCCACCTGGTATCCTTCATTGACGCTGCGCATTGGCCCTCCTGCGGGTCAGGGTAGTGTCGGCACCGCCGACGACGTGCGGCAAACCACCCAACGGGCCTTGGGCGGGGCGGCGCGCTGGCCGAGGCGACACGTCGGGCGCCCGTTGCCGGCCTGGTGGCGGCAAATAGCCGGCGAGCCCGGACGGACGGGCCGCACCGGGCCCGCCGGCCCGCGCCGGGGTCCACGGCTGCGGTGCGGAATCAGCCCGACGTGCCCGGCAGCCGTTGGTACTCAACCAGCACCGACCCGGGTTGCTCCGCGATGCGCAGTTCGAGCTCCTGCAGATCGGCTCCGGCCATTTCCACGGGCGGCTCTGGTTGGTACCCGGACGCGATCTGGACGCGGTACTGCGCGGTCGCGACGATCTGCCGCGGTCGGCAACGCCGGGCCGTAAAGGGCGACTCGTGGCGCCGAAAAGCCAGAATGACGCCGTCCTCGCTTTCCGGGCGATGGTACTGCAGGAGGCACCAAGCAGCGGGATCGCCGTCAGCGCCGGCCAGAGGATAGAAGTCGCCGAACCAGTACGGTCGAAGGCGGCGGGCCTCGGCCAGGCCTTGGCGCATCAGCTCGCGCGGGAAGTGGGCCGGTCGGACATCCTGGCAGAAGGCCAGCCCGGCGTTGAACCCGGACCGGACGAAGTAGGGAGTCACGCCCATTTGCCCCACAGTGCTGAAAGGGACATAGCGGTTCAGGCCGCTGCTCATCAACTGGTTCTTGACCGCCGCCGCCCGGATGGCCGCCGGGTCCTCGCCGACCATGTCACAGGTGTTGTCGCTGCGCCACAGAGGCGTGCTGCGCGAACAGGCCTCCACATCAATGCGCCGACCGCCGGAGGCGCAGTTATCGATACACAGGTGCGGGTGGGCGGCCAACAGGTCGTCCCACAGGCGGTATAACCCCTCAACATAACGGATCTCGCTCAGGCCGATGTGCTCCGGATCACGCTCGTCCGCCAACTGCCAGAACGGCAGCGGGTCAATGTTGTAGTCGATGCGGAGCCAACTCAGATGGTAACTGCGGATGGCGGCATCGAGGTACTCGGTGAGCGCCTGGCGCGCGGCCGGGTGCCCCAGGTCCAGCAGACCGCTGCCGTCCCCGCGCCGGGACAGCACCCACTCCGGGTGCTCGCGCGCGATCCGCGTGCCCGGCGCCACCCGTTCGGGCTCAAACCACATCAGGAAGCCCATTTCGGTCTGCTGTACGGCGGCAGCGAAAGACGCCACGCCATGGGGGAAGCGATCCGCCGGCTCAACCTGGGTGAGAGGTAGGCCGTAGTTGCCCATGCTGTCGGGGAAACCGTTGGGCCCGGTCCAGTAGGCATCGAGCCAGAACACCTCGAAGCCCAACCCACGGGCTGCCTGCAGGTGCTCGTGCAGGTTCGACTCGGCCGTGCGGTTGAGCTCGTAGAAAGCCGTGCTCAGGTACGCCAGCGGCGGCAACACGGGCGCCCCGTGCACGCGCGGCACGATGTGCGCGACCATGGTCCGACGGAACAGATTGCAGGCCGAGGTGTAGTCGCCCTCGCCCCAGTACAGCTGCAGGATGCGCGGACCGCGGACGGCTTCGCCGGGGCGTAGCCGCAGGCGCACCCGCTCCTGACCGGCGGCCAGGCGCAGCTGTCCTTGGTCGAGGCTCAGAGCCGCCGCCCACTGGCCTGACCAGCCGATGGCCGTGATCACGCCGCCGGTGCCCCAGTCGCAGGCGAAGAACGGCGACACATTGGCAGACCGGCCGTGGGTCGCGGCGAAAGCCAACCGCTGCCCAGCCACCAGTTGCTCGGTGAAAGGCTGCCAATCGTCCGCGCGGCACAGACTGCCTTCGAGACGGTGCACCCGGATGCCCGCGGTGACGCCCGTGGCAATGCAGGCATCAAGGGTCTGGATCTGCTCCAGCACCGGAGTCTCGGCGTCTCCCGTATGGACGAAGCGGACCGACCAATCGGTGCCCGGGGTATCACCATACACCCGGCAAGCGACCTGAACCTGCAGCCCGGTCTCCGGGTCAGTGGCCGTTACCGTGCGCTGGTGCCCGCCGTCGGCAAGCCGATCCACGGTCAGCGTCCGCGACCATCGGTGCAGGAAGGTCGACGAATGGGCGCCGTCATAAACGAAAGAGACCGGCAACCCCGGGCCCGGGCCAGCCTGGGTGGCCAGGTCATCGAGCCAGATGACCTGGCCGTCAACCAGGTCCACGCGCGCGTCCGCCCAGTCCGCCTGATCCCAGCCGCGATCGTCGCCGCCCACATCCACGACCAGGTCGAGTTCATGCACTTCGGGCAGAGCCAGGTCCAGGTCCTGGGGGGGCGCGCCGCTGCGGAGGACGGGCGACGCGAAGAACTCGCGATCGCCGCTGACAATGTGGAAATCCACCGACGCCGGCGTGTTGTCGACGTTGCGGTCGAGGCCGATCACGGCGCGGAACCGGACCGCTGCCACGGGCAGGACGAGCCGTACCCGACTCAGGGAGTTTACCCCCAGCCCCCGGGCAAAAACCTGCTCACCCAGCCGCAGGGGACCGCCCGCGCTCGCGCGGTTGACCTTGGTGTCGCCCGGCGAGTCCTCATGGACCACCCACAACCGCGGGCCGCCCGGGCTGGTTGGGGTACCGTCAAAGGCCGCGAGCGCCCAAGCCGCATTGCGCTGCGTCTCGGACTGCAGGAGCGACAGCAGATCAGGTTCGGCAGGCATGGGAGTCTCCCGGTGACAGTCGGCAGGTCAGGCCGATGCGGCTATCGCGGCGACAGCCGTTTGGCCAACGCCGTGGCGATGCGTTTGTACGCCGTCTCGGTGTGGCGCTGGGCATGCTCCATCAACAGGTTGCCGATGAGCCAACCGACACTGGAGGCAGCCACCATGCGCCCGCCTCGCCCGGGGTTGGCGTAACAAACCACCACCCCAGCCAGGCCGGTGTAGGTCGAACCCAGACTCAGCACGGCACCCGCGACGTAGCCATACTGATAGCGCGCCGCGCCCAGTTCAGGCAGCCCCAGCCCGCCGCTGACTCCCAGGTTGTTGAGCTCGGCCACGCCCCCGGGACCAAGGGCGTGGACAAAGCGCGAACTGCGGTAGCGCCCGAGGTACTCGCTCTCGCTGCTCACCAAGTCAGAGTAGGGCATGAGCACGCGCGCCGCCAGGTTCGGGGCCCCGGACGCGCCCGCGGTACTGTCGACCGCCACCGTGACACTGCGGGCATCGAGGTAGTAAGCGACGCCATTGACCACCAACTCGGGGAGATGCAGCCGGCGCCGCGAACCCGTGACCAGTTGCAGCGTTCGCAGGCGGCGCTGCTCGGTGTCGTTGGGGTCTCGCCGGCGGTACTCGACTGTGAAGTGATCCGCGTTGATGGCTTCCAGGTAGTCGTAGCTGATGCGCGTCGTCTTCTCGGCCAGGCAAAGGCCGGGCACCAACAGCAGGGCCAGCACCAGAAGACAGCGATGTGTGGACCAGGGCATGGGGCCTCCTTGCGCGCGAAGACGCAGGCCAACGGCCACTCCGGGTGGCCTGCATCGGCGGGGAATAGGTAGCGCAAAGGTACCCCGGTACCGGGCAAGCCTCAAGGCAGGCCGCACGGTGGGCGACACGGGCGTCGCCGCTCAGCCGACGCGGCAGCCAGATCGCGGCTGGCCATGGTTGGTCGCCCACGGCACGCATCAAGGCTGGCGGCCGGCCGGGCGTTTGAGCCTTCGCGCTCAGGCGCGGGGCCCGCGAGCCACACTCGGCGCGCGATCACCAACACCCGGGACCCGCGCCAAGACCGGCGACGCTCCCCCAGGTCTGAGCCGTTCGGCCCCGCACAGCGGACGCGGCCGGTCCGTCGCCGCAGCCGTGGTACGCGGTCCGCCCCGACGCGGTGCAGGTCCCGTCGGGGCGGACCTGGCGCCCCGTACCGCCCGCCCGGATCGGCGGACGCCAACCCGTCCGGGCCCCGGGGCGGCCCAGCGCGCCGAAGCTGGTTGCATTCTGGATCGCGGATGCGCATTCTTCCCATGGAACCCGGCCCTGTCGAGCGTCGGGTCCGGCCGGATGCAGGGCCGTTCAGACGACCCCGTCCTGGCTCGGGTGAGGAGGTACCATGCGTGCCCTGGCGTTGGTGCTTGCCCTGTTCATGGCCGTCGGCGGATCGTCGGCGGGTGCCCAGGCGGCCGCCGGACGCGAACCCGCAGACGACCCCGGCGCGGCGCCGGCCGCGCCCCCCCTGGTCCTGACCGTCCCTATCGACGGCATCATCACGCAAGCCACCCGTGACTATGTCCGCAGCGCGCTGGCGCAGGCCCATGACCGCGGCGCCGAAGCGTTGATGTTGGAGATGGACACGCCCGGCGGTCTCCTGGAAGCGACGCGTGAGTTGGTGCAGTCCATCTTGGACGCACCGGTGCCGGTCCTGGTCTACGTCACTCCACCTGGGGCCCGGGCGGGGTCCGCGGGTGTATTCCTGACGCTGGCGGCCCATGTCGCAGCCATGGCGCCGACAACGCATATCGGTGCTGCCCATCCGGTCTCGCTGTTCGGGGGCAGCGGCGACGAGGTGATGGCGCGCAAGATCGAGAACGACACGGCCGCCTGGGCCCGCAGCCTGGCCCTGGCTCGCGGGCGCAGCGCCGACTGGGCCGAGAAAGCCGTGCGCGAGTCAGCCTCGCTGCCGGCCGAGGAAGCCTTGGCCGCCGGCGTGATCGACCTGATCGCGCCAAATCCTGACAGCCTGCTGGCGGCCATCGACGGACGGGCCATCGGGTTGGCCAGCGGCCCGGTCACCCTTCACACCCGCGGTGCGCGGCTCGAGGTTATGGCCCCCAGTGCGACGCAACGGGTAGCCCAGGCCCTCGCCAATCCGGACCTGCTGTACGGGCTGCTGTTGCTGGGGCTGTTCCTGCTGTTTGTCGAATACAAGAGCCCGGGTCTGATCGTGCCGGGGGCCACGGGTGCCGCCCTGCTGCTGCTGGTCCTGGTGGGCCAACTGGTGCCGGTCAACTGGTTCGGCGTGCTGCTCATCATCGTCGCCACCGGTCTGCTGGTCGCCGAGATCTACGTCACCAGCTTCGGCCTGCTGGCCGCCGCCGGCTTGGCCTGCCTGGTCGCGGGTTCGTACCTGTTGTTCGATGTCCCTGGCTCGCCGCTGCACGTGGCACCGCCGCTCATCTGGGGCGTGGCCGGCGGTTTCGCCGCCATTGTGCTGGGCGTGGGCACCCTGTTGCTGCGGGCCCAGAACCAGGGCCCCACCAGTGGCCCCGAAGCCATGGCCGGGGAGATCGGTGTGCTTACCACGGCGGCGGCCCCGGGCCAACCCGGACGGATCTACCTGCGTGGTTCGTACTGGCCGGCGGTGGCCAACCAGGACCTGGCCGCCGGCAGTCGGGTCGAAGTGCTGCGCATGGAGAGCGCGCGCTGTGTTGTCAGACCGGCGGCTGAGGCCCCGGCCAACCCCGGCCCGGAGGGGCCCGGAGGAGGGAACTGACCATGGATGTCCTGCTGGCGGTCATCGCGGCTGTGGTGCTCATCGCCGTGTTGTCGGGAGTTCGGATCCTCCAGGAGTACCAGCGCGGCGTGGTCTTCCGGCTGGGGTCCTGCCTGCGCGAGGTGCGCGGGCCAGGGCTCACGGTAATCATCCCGTTCGGTGTCGACCGCCTGGTCAAGGTCGACATGCGCGTGGTGACTATGGATGTCCCGGCCCAGGATGTCATCACCCGTGACAACATCTCGGTCAAAGTCAACGCCGTGGTCTACTTCCAGGTCGTCGACGCGAGGCGCGCCATTCTGGAGGTAGCCCAGTACCTGTACGGCACTTCGCAGCTGGCCCAGACAACCCTGCGTTCAGTCTGCGGTCAGGAGGAGATGGATTCGCTGCTGGCTGAGCGCGACCGGCTCAACGCCAAGATCCAGGAGATCCTCGACCGCCACACGGATCCCTGGGGGGTGAAGGTAACCCTGGTGGAAGTCAAGCAGATCGATCTGCCGCAGGAGATGCAGCGGGCCATGGCCAAGCAGGCCGAGGCAGAGCGCGAACGCCGGGCCAAGATCATCCATGCCGAGGGCGAGGCGCAGGCGGCCGAACGGCTCGCCGAAGCCGCCAAAGTCCTGGAGGCCCATCCGGCCACCCTGCAGTTGCGTTATCTGCAGACCCTGACGGAGATCGCCAGCGAAAACAACTCCACGGTCATCTTCCCGCTGCCGCTGGAGATGATGCGGGTGTTCCTGAACAAGTAGCCACTGGCCGTGTGGGTGGCGGCAGGCGGGCTGCCCGGCCCGCGCCGCGACGGCGAACAACGGAGCGAGGCCATGGCAGAGGCGCGGACCCAGGACCAGGTCCTCCTTGGCGGCGACGTGCTGCACATCGGTTTTCACGGGAGCGGCAAAGCCCCATACCCGGAAGACCTGGCTCTGCCGGCGGTGTTCCGCGCCTTGGCGCAGCATCTGCAGGTGGACCTGCAGACCCACGGCGAATTCTGGGGCGACTACTGTTATTTCGCCGGCGTCACCGGCGAGGCCTTCCGGTTCCTGGAGTTCATGGGCCTGTCGGCCGCGCCCACGGGCCAGGCGCTGGTGGAGCGATACGGCCACGACAGACTGGACACTGTGCTGCTGCGGGCGTTTGCCGCTGCGGGCCTGGCGGCGGAGGTGTTCCGGCGCCCGCAGTTGCCAGCGCCATCTGCGTTGCGCCAGCGCCTGGTAGAGAGCCTGCGCGACCGCCGCACCCCGGCGGTGGGCCTGGGTGTGTTCGGCCCCGCCGAACCATTCCTCATTACCGGGTACGAACGCGACGGCGAGATCCTGTTGGGTTGGAGCCATTTCCAGCACGAGCGGCAGGATGATCCACGGCTGTCGCTGGCGCCTTCGGGCGAGTTCCGGCTCAGTGACTGGTACCCGGTGCTGGACGGCGTCGGGCTGGTTACCGGCCGGACCTCGCCCCCTGCGCCGGGCCCGATCTACGCCGCTGCCATCGCCCGAGCCGTGGCCGAAGTGGGCACCCGCGGGACGCCCGAGGATGCCCTGGGAATGGCAGCCATGGAGGCGTGGGCTGGGTTGCTGGAAGATGACAGCAGTCGGTCGGGATGGACAGACGCACAGTGGGAGAAGCTGCAGTCGTCCCACGGCGGTACTGCCGGCGATCTGGCCGAGCGGCGGGCCCTGGCCGACAGCTTCCTGCACTTGGCGGCTCGTTACCTGCCCGAAGTGGCTGCCGATCTGGACACGGCGGCCATCAGTTGCCACGGCATGCACGACACGGTGTACGAGATCTGGGAGGTGGGCGCGGCGCGCCACCCATTCGACCCGGATCTGGCCAAGTTCAAGGACCCGGGGTGCCGCCGCGCCATGGCCGAGTTGGTACGGCGTCTGGTCCGTCTGGACGCCCGGTCCCTGACCAGCCTGGCGCGCGCGCACGGCCGGTTGGCGGGCGCTCCCTACCCGCCGCCGGTAGCGCCAGACCGGTTGCTGGACGGTGTGGTGACACTTACCAAGAGCCCGCGCGCACTGTCCGGTGAGGTCCCCTGGGCACCGGAGAACATCGCCCTGCCCAATGCCATGGGCATGCTGCGGTCGTTCCTGGGCGAACCCTTCGGCGACCTCAACGACGATGAGGCGACCCACGCGAAACTCGACTACTGCGTGTGGATGGGGCTGACGGGCAGCGCTTTCGGCCTGCTGGACGATGGCCCGGAACGCGCCCACCTGCCGTTGGTGTTCGAGGTACTGGGGTACGACTACGAGCTCTGGCTCAGTCACGAACTGGCGCAGGAAACCGGCCTGCCATGCCGCACATGGGGGTGGGACGACAACCTGCGTCGGCGCATCTTCTGGAACCTGCGCGACCGCCAACTGCCGGTACTGCTGTTCCATTGGGGTCATTGGCCGGATTGGTGGTTGATCACCCAAGCGGAGTGCTGGGGCCGGTTCCAGGCGTATGGCGGCAACAGCGGCGAAGGGTACCGGCCCAACGACCCGCTCGATCATCCCAGGAACCCGCTGCGTCCCCTGAGCCTGTTCGATGGCATGCAGGGATCGCGCACATGGAGCCTGCACCTGACCCGCCGTCGGGCGGCCCCGAAGCCCGACCTCGGCGAAGCGTACCGACGCGCCATACGTTGGGGGGTCGATCGCATGGCCGCCGCGCACCTGCGCCTGCTCGACGGCAGCGGCACCGAGTTCGACAGCCACGAGCCTTTTGTCGACTGGGCGCGGCTGCTAGAAACCGACAGCCTGTTTCCGGCTGATCAGGCCGACATCCTCAAGACGCGCCGCGACTGGCTGGAGGGCCGCGAGGTGGAACTGGCCGAGCGGCGTTTCTATGGCGCGGGTTTTCTGGACCTGGCCGAGCGGCGTCTGGCTAGCGAGCCGCTGCGTCTGGCAGCGGCCCACTGCCGCCAGGTCAACGCCCTGATGGACCAGTTCTGGTCGCATCTGGGCGGCCTGCACAACGCCGAGTCGCACCTGCGGTTGGGCCAGGCGCCGGTCCGTCGCCAACTGGCGGATCTGGTGCGCGCCATGGGCGAGGAGGACCGCAGAGCAGCGGCGCGACTGGCCGAAGCGGGGGTCTGATGCGGACAGGCAGGCTGCCCCTGGGGAGGAGTGGACCGTGACGGGCAAGGAGCGACTGCAGTGCCTGCTGGACGGCGGCGTCCCGGACGTGCCGCCGCACTGGGAGTTGGTGTTCCAGCTGGAAAAGGAAATGCTGGGTATGGATCCGGCGTCCGTAGCCGAAGCCGATCGGGGCGCCTTCCAGGTCGACGTGTACCACCGCCTGGTGGACGACCTGGGCTGGGCGGCGGTCTCGGGTGGCTACGATGCCGATAGCGTCGCGCGCGTCAAGAAGGCCCTCGGCAACAAGGCTCTGGTGCCGGCCTATGAGGGCGGTGGCGTGTTCTGGATGCCCAACGGCACCGATATGATGGACTTCGTCGTCCGCCTGTTCGAGCGCCCGTCCGAGCTTCACGAGGAGGCGCGTCGCAAGTGCGAGGCCGCCAAGGAGCACTTTCGCCGAGCGGTGGACGCCGGCGCCGACTTCTTCGTACTGACCTACGACTTCGGCTACAACGACGCCCCTTTCGTATCGCCGGCCCAGTTCGCCAGTCTGGTAACACCGTACCTGACCGAACTGGTCGCCACCATCCACGATTTGGGACGGCGGGCCATCCTGCATTCCGATGGCTGCCTGACCCGCATCTTGGACCAGCTTCACGGCACCGGACTGGACGGGTACCAATCCGTCGATCCGCAGGGCCATATGGACATCCGCCAGGTACGGGAACAATACCCGGACTGGATCCTGATGGGCAATGTGGCGTGCAACATGCTGCAGGATACCGACGAGGCCCGGATCCGCGCCGCGGTCCAGTATTGCATGCGGCACGGCGGCATGGGCAAACCTTATATCCTGTCGACCTCGAACTGCATCTTCAGCGGCATGCCCCCGGAGAGCTACCAGATCATGCTGGACGAGTACCGCCGCCTGACGAGCGCCGTGGCGGCCTGACCCGAGCGAACGACCGGTCCGGTCGACCGGCTTGACCTTCCCGCGAACCGGCCCGACCCCACCGGCCCACCAGGACCGAACCGTGCCGGCTGCCGGCCGCCGCGGGCGGCGGGAGGGAGGCCCACCGTTGGTCCGTACACGCCAAAGCCGCGGCGCTGGCCGCGGCCTTGGGGCCGGCAGGGGCTGCCCGGCGCCGGCGAGGGCTCAGGCATGGGGCACGGTGGCCGGCCTGGCCGTGTCGGCGTTGGCACGGTGCACGCGTCGGTGATGGGCCCACAGCGCCACGCCGACCAGCACCGGCACAAGGCCCCAGACACTGACCGCCAACGGGGCGTCCAGGCCGTGGCCAGGTACGGCTGACACGCTCACATAGGTGGCGATGCTGAACCCCACGCCCAAGGCCATCAGCACCCAGGCCGTCTTGCGCGAATCGCTGGCCGCTACCGGCGGCACGGTCGCCACGCCGCGCTCGATCGCCGCGACCTGGATCGCCTGCAGCGTGCGGTAACGGCGGCGGAGGATCAGCCACGTGAACAGGCCGGCGATGAAGGAAATGGGAACCATGTGTTCCATGACGTACCTCCTGTAGACCTGCGTGCGATGGGGCGGCCGAAGTGGCCGTTGGTTCACGCCAGGAACCCATGCAAGCCGTGTGCCAACCGCGCCCCGGTTGCCCGCATTTTACGCAAGCCACTGCCTCGCTTAAGGTTATCATTCGAACGGAGCCACGTGGGGCACCCCCGTCGCGGTGCCAATCCACGCGGCACCTGGATCTCTAAGCAGCTTCCGTGTGCCATTCAAATAACTGTAAATAAACATCTTAAGTCGACCGACAAGTAACTGGTCAGCACCCGCGAGTCCGGGCGCTGACCAGCCAGCCAAGGAGACCGCCGTGGATGCAGAAGTCCGGTACCACATGCTGCGACCCGCCCAGGTTGTCGCCCGCCGCCGCGCCTGCCCCGTGGCGTACATCCCGATCGGCACGCTGGAATGGCATGGGCCGCAGAACCCGCTGGGCGCCGACACCCTGCAGGCCGAGGGACTGGCTCTGCGCTGCGCCCGGAAGGGCGGCGGCCTAGTCTTCCCGCCCCTTTACTACGGCGAGAGCCGGGTGGAAGGGCTGATGGAGGCCAATGCCCGCGACCGCGAAGACATCGCTGCCGCCATGGAGCTGCCACCGGACAACTTCCTGCCCGAACGCCAGCCTTTCACAGCCAGCGAACAGAGCCTGGGGTACCATCGCCTGCTGCTGCACATTCTCGCCGAGGCCGAGAGCCTCGGTTTCGCTCTCGGTATCTTGGTCGCGGGGCATTACCCGCTCATCGATCACGCCCGGGCCGCGGTTCTGCAATTCAACCAGCGTCGATACAGCCGCCACCACGGCATGTTGGCCTGGGCCTTTGTCGACTACCTGCTGGTGCGCGACCAGTTCGAGGGCGCCGGCGACCATGCGGCGGGTTGGGAGACATCCCACCTGATGGCGCTGCATCCGCACACCGTGGATCTGTCGCAACTGCCACCCAAGGGCGAACCGCTGACCGGCATCGGGGGCCGGATTCCACCGCAGGACGCCACGGCGGAGTTCGGCGAGGCCACGCTGGAGGCTGCGGCTGAGGTAGCGGTGCGCGAGGCGGCGCACCGGCTTGCCCAAATGGCCTTGTACCGCGGCCATGGCGACAGCCTGCGTGAAGGCCTGTGGCGCGGCTGAGCGCAGCGCGTCCCGGACCAGGGCAGGGCACCGCGCGGGGCTGGGTTAGCTTCAGGTCGGTGCCGCCACGGTGGGTTCGGCCAGGCGCCAGAAGGCCGCCAGCTGCTCGGCGTCTGCCAGCACGGCCAGCAGGTCACCGCCCTGCAGCCGCGTAACGGCGTCGGGATTGGGCTGCATCGTGCCCCCGCGCATCAGGCCCACGATCGACGCCCCGGTGCGCCGACGCAGCTGCGAGTCGGCAATGGTGGCGCCTGCCAACGGGCTGTCGCTGACCAGGGTGACCCAATGCAGCTGCAGGAGGTGCGAGGCCTGCCGCAGGCGGGCCAGGTCCTGGGCAGCCGCGTCACCCGTGTACAGCGGCGCGTAAAGCTCCCGACGCGTCGCATCGGTGAACGCCTGAATCTCGGCCGCGGGGTAGTCCAGGTGGAGCAGTGCCTGTCGGGTGATCTCCAGGCCGGCCTCGAACTCGGGCTGCACCACTTCGTACACGCCGCGCGCCCGCAGAGCCTCCAACGCTTCGATGGCATCGGCTCGGGCGACGATGTGGACCTGGGGGTGCAGACGGCGCACGTGGTAGACGATGGACTGCGTCACGGCCAGCACCGGGGTGGTCACCAACACTAGGCGGGCGTGGGCCACGCAGGCCGCTTCGAGCACCACGCGCTGGCTGGCGTCGCCAAACACCAGCGGCCACCCTTGGGCGCGGCCGTGATCCACCCGGCGCGCGTTGAGCTCGACGATGACGAAGGGCACGCCGAGGCGTCCGAGTACCTGGGCCACATAGCTGCCGACGCGGCCGCCGCCGGCAATGACCACGTGGCCCCGCAGGCCGTCGTCGGGCAGGTTGACCGACTGCAGGGGTTCGCGCGGGCGCCAACGGCGGCGCCACAGGTACAGCGGGTGCGTTAGCGCCGAGACGAGCGGGGTGGCGAACATGGTCAGGATCGCCACGGCCAGGACCAGGTTATAGAGGTCGGTGTCGATCGAGTCGCTGCTGATGCCGACGCGGGCCAGGACAAAAGCGAACTCGCCGACCTGGAAGAGCCCCAGACCCAACGCCAGGGGCACCACGTTGCCGTACCCGAAGAGCCAGCTCAGACCGGCGAAGATGAGTCCTTTGCCGCCCGCCACGGCGGCCGCCACCAGCAACACCTGTGGCCAGTGATCCAGTAGGTACTGGGGCTGGAGCAGCATCCCGACCGAGACGAAAAACAGCAAGCCGAAGATGTCGCGCAGCGGGATGATGTCACTGAGCGCCTGGTGGCCATACTCGGAGTTGCTCAACACCATGCCGGCGACAAAGGCGCCGAAGGCAAAGGACAGGCCGAACAGATAGGTGCCGTACCCGACGCCCAGTCCCACGGCGGTGGTCGCCAGCAGGAACAGCTCGCGGGAATCCCAACCGGCCACCAGCCCCATCAGGCGCGGTAACACACGGGTCCCCACCACGGTCATCAACAGCAGGAAGGCGCCCACCTTGGCGGCCGCCTGTGCCAGGGCAGGCAGGCCCGCGCCCAGATCACTCAGCTGCGGCAGCAGAATGACCAGGGGCACAACCGCCAGGTCCTGCGCGATCAGCATGCCCAACATGACGCGGCTGGACAGGGTCCCCATGCGGCCCTGCCCGGCCAGGGTCTTGAGCACGACCATGGTGCTGGAGACCGATACCATGCCACCCAACCAAACCGAGGGCAGCCAGGCCCAACCGCAGGCCTTGCCGATAAGGCTGCCCAGGCCAAGGGTCAGGAGAATCTGCAGCGGGGTTCCCAGCAGGGCGATGCGACGAACCGGGCGGAGATCGGCCAGAGAGAACTCCAGACCCAGGGCGAACAGCAGCAGGGCCACGCCGATCTCGGCGAGCAACTCCAGGTCGTGCAGATCGGCCGCGGCAATGCCGCCGGTGACCGGCCCGAGCAGGACGCCGACAAGGATGTAGCCAAGCAGCAACGGCTGGCGACAGGCGTGCGCCAGCAGGCCACCGACCAGGCCGGCGACGACGATGAGGACGATATGCTCGGCGATACCCATGGCGAGTGACGTCGACGGGTCAGCGCCGCGCACCCGCTGCCCGTCGATCAGTCATCACTGACCGACGGCTGTCGCGGGCCGCTGAACGAATCCAGCCGGGGCGTGTCGGCCGGCCAGTACCCGGTACGGCTCTCCTCCCACAGGTCGCCGCACAAATGCGAGATCACACGCCACTCCGCCGCGCCCAAGTCCGGGTCAGGGTGGAAGAGAAAGCGCTGCAGCCCGGCATCCCGCGAAGCGGTCAAGATGGCATGCAGATCGCGGGCGGTCATGGCGTCGCCAGCGTGAGGGGCCCGGCCGGTGGATACCCAGGCAATGACGCGCTCCGGATCGCCCACCGCCGCCAAGGCTCGCTGCGTCTCGGTGCGCACTACTTCGGCGTAGAACTCGGGCGGGAATCCCAGATCCAGGTCAAGCAGCGAGCGGACGCCCGGCAGATCAATACCAAACAGGGCCTTGACCACGGCCAGGCAGTCTGCGTCGGTCAACGACGGATTCCACCTGCCCAGCCGCTGCACCCACCGGGCCACGGTCCCATAGAGGCCGTCGAATCCCCGGTGCCAGAAGTAGTGCTTGGGGAAGACCAGGTCGAAGAACTCCGGCATCTGCTGGTAATTCTGCCCGGTCAGTGACGAGAACGCCGCCGTGCGCGGGATCCCACCCAGCAGCATTCGGCGGTCGACACCATCGACGCATTGCCGGGCCTCGCGCCAGGCGGCCCGGGAGGCATCCTGGCGCTGGCGCAGCCAATACAGGGTGTCCTCGGTCAGGTCGCACAGCAGGAGCGACCCGAAGAGCCCGCCGGCGGCGTGGTAGCGCACCCTGTCCGGGGTCAACCGGTGGAGGGCGGCGCGGAACTGGTCGATGCCGCGCTGCAGCCGGCCGGCGTCGGCCCCCAGCGCGGCAAAGCGCTCGGCCTCACCGGGACGCAGCTCGAGCAACTCACCGCCGTGGTGGAAGGCCAGTTCGTAGTGATTCTCTCCCGGCCCGTCGAGAATGAAGCCATGCGCTTGGGGGAAGGCATTGGCCAGATCCTGGGCGTGGGCGACACTGCTGACGCCGCCGAACAGGTACACGGGCCAGCCGCGGACCGCGGCGTTGTCGAGCATCTCCTGCAACTGCCGCTCAAGCTGGGGGTTGCGTTTGAGCACCGCCGGCGGCGGCAGGCCGCGGTCGGTGTACAGCTGCGCATCAGGCTCCCACGCCTGTACCGGCGTGCCGTCATCCTCCAGCAGGCGCATATAGCCGACGACCAGACCGCAGACGCCACCCGCCTCCCAGGCGTCGAAGCGCTCGTCATAGTCACGCAGCCAAGGGGCCTGGGGCCGGTCGATATGGGCAAAGATCCAGCACTGCATGGGATCACCTTCGGCAGAGGGGGGCGACCGCACCGGTAAGGGCAGACGCGGCGGCAGACGACGCGGGCGTGCCACAGCGGCGGACCAGGGCCTGGCGGCCATCGGTACCGACCGGGGCAAACCGCCTGCCGGTCGCACCGTCGGGCCAGGCAGGCCGGTCAACCTGGGTCAATGTCAGCCAGGACCGACCCGGGGTCCATCCAGCCGGACTGCTCCAGCAGCCCGCGGAGGGTACCTTCCTGGTCCGGAGTCAGCGGGAAGAACGGGTCCCGGCTGTAACCGCCCCGCAGCCCCCAGAAGTTCAGGATCGAGCGGTACGTGGCCAGGTCACTGACGGGCCCGATCTGCTGCCAGGTCCACAGATGGACGATGGGCAGGATCCGTTTCCAGATGGCCAACCCGCGGCGGGCATCGTGCTGCTCATGGCACGCCTGGTACAGGGCTCGGGCGGCCTGGGGCACGACATTGAGGACCCCGCTGATCCAACCGTGTCCGCCGGCACACAGGGCTTCGAAGGCCGCCTGGAAAGAGCCGTAGAAGATGGCCAGGCGATCGCCCAGGAGGAAATGCAGGTCATGCACCGGCACCACGGTTTCGTAGGTCGACTTGACCATGTGCACGACATCTTCCTCCACCAGGGCCGCCACCTCCCGGGGGTTCAGGTCGACACAGGCTGAGTTAGCCGGGTTGTTGTAGAGCATCAACGGCAGGTCGACGGCGCGACGGATGCGACGGAAGTGCTCGATGACGGCGGGTTTGGAGGGCTTCTGGTAGTACGGCAGGATGATGATCAGGCCATCGGCCCCGTAGCGCGCTGCCTGCTCGCACAGCTCGATGGACAGACGGGTGCTGTAGTGACCCGCGCCGTAGATCAACGGCACACGGCCACGCGTTACTTCCTGCGCGAGGCGGAACAGACGCACCCGCTCGTGGTTCTCCAGGGCAATGAACTCACCGCTAGTGCCGGCGATGACCAGGCCGTCCACTCGCTGGCCGATGAGCCATTCCCAGTGGGCAGCCGTGGCGTCCTCGTCCAGGGCATTTTCACGGTCGAACATGGTCAGCGCCGCGGGGAAAATGCCGCGGAAGCGATCCAGAGCATAGGGCACGGCGGATTCCTCCTGCGTGGCGGGGCGTGAAGCCGGGGGCGCCGCTGCGGTCACCTGCGCGGGCCAACCCCGTCGAGTCCGCGCCGGCCGCCAGGGTGTCAGGCCGGCCCTGGTTCGGGCCCGGGGTTCGGGCCGTGGCCAGTGCGGCGGCGGCAACGGGCGGACGCAGGCCGGACACCCGACCCCGCACCGACCGCCTGAACACCTCAAGATAGTTTGACGACGCGGTCACCCCAAGCCCTTGGCGCGCCCACCATTCGGGTCTCGGCCCGTCGCCGGCGCCGGTCACCGCGGACCGGCCGCCGATGGCGGGTCGTGCGCCGAACCGCGCCGGGTTTGGGACTGGCGCGTGGACCCTCAACAGACGTTGGGAGATGATGGCCTGCCGGCAGGGCGAACCCGGGGCCCGGCAGATCGGCTGCGGGGCCGGCCAGCCCCGGTGCCCGGATGCACCGGATAGGGCTCGGCGCCCCTTGACCCGCATGGCGCGGTAGCCCCATGTTCCGGCGCGCCACGGGCCGGGCGTGGGCGCGGCCGCGCGGCGACCCGGGACCGGCGACCGGGGACCGCGGCGACGCGCCAGCACAGCGCCGTCCGTGCGGCTCCATTGGCGGCACCGGTTGCCCGCCAGCAGATTGCCGCCCCCTCACCGCTCAAGAGCCTACTCAGGAGTCCATGGACAATCAGGAGCAGCCCCCGGCCGGGCCCCGGCCAGCGCCTCTGGCGAACGGTAACCCGGCAGAGGGGGCCGGATCCGGACCGTCGTCCCTCGGCGATCTTCCGCCGGAGCCCTGTCGGTCCAACCCGGAGCCCAAGCCCAGGTTCGGCCACCCCAGGCTCTACTTCGATCGCGCTGAGCTGGTGGCTTTGCGTGCCGAACGTGACCGGGGCCGGCGACCGGTGATTTGGCACAACCTGATGGACTCGGCCGAGTGGTGCCGCCAACGCCCTCTGCGACGGCAGTGGATCGCGCCCGTGTCACCCGACCCCATCTACGCCAATCTCTACGATCGCTTCTACGCCATGATGCACGACATGGCCGTCATGGAGCATCTGGCCTTTGCCTGGGCCTATGGGCAGGACGAGGGCCACGGGGCCGCGGCGCGCCAGTGGGCGCTGAGCTGCTGCCGGATCTGGCGTCAGGAAGCCGAAGGGCAGCCAGACGGCGGTAAAGCGTACGCGGCCACCCGTCTCCTGAAAGGCCTGGCGGTCAGCTTCGACCTGCTTCACACCTACCTCGACCCAGGTGACCGCGAGGAACTGCGCACGACCATTGTCAGCATTGCCCAAGCCTACTACGAAGGGTATTTCATCACCGATCCCATCGCCGGCCCGGGCTTCCACACGCACCACGCCATTGTCGAGTGGGCCTCTTTCGGCATTGCCGCCCTGGCCCTGCTCGACGAGTGCTCGCAGGCCCCTGCATGGCTGGCGGCCACCACGGCCAAGTTCCGCGACCACCTGCTGCCCCATGGCCTGACGGCCGACGGCGCCCAGATCGAAGGGGCAACCTTCTGGGCTTCGACCCTGCAGTACCGACTGGCCTTCATGGACGCGTTGCGGCGCGTCACGGGCACTGACCTGTTTCCGGCTTTCGCCGCCCAGATGACCGCCCGGCTGGCCACGGCCAGCGTCGCGGCGGTCAAGAGCGGCGGCCACGACCAGGACCACGAGACGGTCGTGCTCTCGCCCTCGTACGGACAGCTCAACTACTACTCGCCGGTGCTGCTCGGACTGGCGCGCTTCTACCGCGACCCGCTGTGCCAGCACCTGGCCCAGTGGGACGCCACCGCCGGAGCCGTCCAGCAGAGCCGCTACATCACCGACAACGGCGAGTGGATGCTGTTCGACTGGGGCGGCTACAGCTATGCCTGGTATGACCCGACAGTGGCCGCGGACGTCCCGACCGAAGCGCCCCTGTCTTTCGGGTTCCCGTCCATCAATGAGGCCTATCTGCGCGCTTCGTA
Organism: uncultured Gemmatimonadota bacterium; assembly: GCA_903893785.1. Classification (GTDB taxonomy): domain Bacteria; phylum Latescibacterota; class UBA2968; order UBA8231; family UBA8231; genus CAITNQ01. The sequence goes on along the minus strand of CAITNQ010000257.1, from coordinate 6,159 downwards.
TGAGCCGGGCGGAATCGTCGCCGGCTTGCGGCGACGGACCGTGGTCATCCACGCGGGTGGACGCCCGGTGTACGTCGACCTCGACGACCCGCACCGGCCGCCCGAAGAGGTGCGCGAGGTGACCCTGGTCGACGAAGGCCCGTGGGCCAGGCTCGCCTGCGTCGGCGCCGCGGACTCGGGTTTCGCCCAGCAGACACTGGCGCTGCAGCGTCCCGGGACCCTCACCCTGACCCGCGTGACCACGGCGCGGCAGAGCGGGTGGTGCCATGGCCACCCGGTCCACGAGGGCAAGACCCTGCGCTGGAACGACGGCACCACGCTGACCGTCACCCGGGGGCGGCTAGTGGGGTTTGATCCGCAGGGATATCACGATGAGAAAGTGGTGGGCATGGGGCGGCTACGACTTCGCGACCCACTGCCCATGACCTATGCGTTGATCACCGTTGAGCCCGAGGACGGCGTGCTGTTGCTCACGGTGCAGTCAGGCGAGACCACGGTATGAGGCTCGGCCTGGTCCTGGGTCGCCGCTGACCATGGCGCGGCCCGGCGCGCCGCCCCAGCGGCATCGCGTGCCGCAGGGGCGGCGACGGCATCGGCGTGCCCGGCGCCAGGCCAGTGCCCACCGCGAGACCGGGCCAGGGCCTGCGGGCGGTGGCCGCGGGGTCGTTTAGGGCGCCACCTGAAGGCCGTGTTCGCCAACCCGGAGACGCAGCACGCGCCGGTCCGCCTGGCCCGGAATGCCGATGTAGCCCATGTAGTTCACCAAGATCACATCGGGTTCCACTTCCAGGGCCTGGTGGTTGGCCCAGATGGGGTAGTCCAGGATGGTACCGGCGTCCCATGTGACCCCGCCGTCGCGGCTCAGGTTGGCGCCCAGGTACGGGAAGCGGTGCACGGCCACCAGCGCCCCGCTGGCGGTCCGGGTCAGGGTGCTGCAATAGCCTGGGAACGCGCCGTACGCCGCAGGTTCCCACGTGCGGCCGCCGTCGTTGCTTTGCACCCGCCACATATAGGGCCAGGGGCCCGGCCGCCCGTAGCCGATCACCACGCCGGCGGCCACCTCGGCCAGGCCGATCTCCGAGAAGTTGCCGGCGCTGAACCACTTGCTCGGTTCGGCCGCATTGTTGGCGTCACACCATGCCGGCACAGACCAGCTTCGACCGTCGTCGTCGCTGCGCAGGACGTAGTCGGTGGAGAACCGGGCGTTGACGTATTCCCCCATCTCGCGCAGGCAGGACACCGGCAGCAACAACGCCCCATCGCGCAGGCGCAGAATCTGGCCGGCAGGGAAAGCCGGCAAAGAAAGCTCGGCCGGCCAGGTGCCATTGACCTGCAGCGGCTGCGGGCCCTCCCAGGTCCGACCTTCGTCGCGTGACTGGTAGGTATGGAAAGCCGTCGCCGCGGTGGGTGCCTCGGGCTGGACGTGGACGGCCACCCAGGTCCCGTCCTGGCGCACGAAAGGAGCGCCCAGACCCGGTTCCAGCGCGGCCGGTTCGGGGGCCGACCAAGTGCGCCCCGCGTCGTCCGAGCGAACCCACACCGTGCGCCGGACCTCGCCCAGATTCGGATTGCCGAAGGGCACGCTGGCGGTGAGTTGGCCGGATCGACTGCGGATGATGTTGGGGTAGCTCTGGCACGTCTCCGGGTCCGTTTCCGGGCACGGCTCGATCCAGTGGGGCCCGGGTGCCATCAGAGCTGTCCGGGGCCCGGCGGGCAGGGGCGCCCCCCGAACTTCCAGGTCCATGAAGTCGGCCGCAGCGCCGCTGCCAGCCGCGGTGATCGCCATCAAACCGAGTTGGCCATCGGCATACGTGCCATCGTCCAAGTCCACCACCAGGCGCCCCTCCAGCCAGGCGCGCAGTCGACGGCCGCGGCAGTCCAACCGCATCTCGTACCAATGGTGGTGCCGCGGGACGATTTCGGGGACAAGCCCGAAGCGCATGTACCGCTGCAGCGGCGTGCCATCGGCCAGCACCAACCCTGCCCACAGGTGCCGGTTGCGGTTCTGCTGACCGCACCAGGGAATGTCGAGGGCGTAGTAGCGCGTCGCGTCCTGGAGGCGGAACACCAGCCGCACGCCCCCATGGCTGGTGTGGAAGCGGAAACGGCAGGAGGCGGCAAAGTCGCCGTAGGCCACGCCGTCGACGACGGCCAGATACGCGCCGGTGCCCGTGGTCGGCGGCACCAACGCGCCGTCCTCGCCCTGACGCCAGGGACCGTTCAGGAAAGACCACCCACTGCCATCACCGATCGCCAGGGCCGCACGCGTCTCGTTCATTTCGGCCTCCATCATCAACGTGGGGCGCCGAACCTACCGCGCCGGTTGGCCGGTCGGGCGGCCGTGCAGCCGTCCGCGCCGCCACAGCTCGGACGCCCCCAGGGTGAGCAGCACCAGCGAAAACGAATCGGCCCGTGAACGGTACCGGTTCTGTTCGGCTACTGACAGCGGAACCATGGTCAGCGCAATGTAGAGCACGGTGAACACCATGACGAAAACGAGCGCCGCCCGGCCGGGGTCGCGGCGCTGCCTCAGGTCCTGATAGCCGATCAGGCACCCACCCAGCAGCGCCGCGGGCAGCCCGACGACCAGCGCCCAGGCGGGCATACCGGGTCTGGGCTGTAGCAGCACATAGCGGTCGACCCAGCGGCGGTACGCCTGAGCGTGAACACTGAGCCGCGTCAGATCGAGATAGGGCAGATAGTCGCCAGCGGGCCGGACATAGTAGGCCAGATGCTGGCGCAGCGGCACGAGGAAGTAACGGGGATAGCGCGCCAGCACCGCCAGGGCGTCCCGCTGGAGCTGCCGCGCGACGGCCAGATACAGGTAGCAATAGCGGTTGATGGTCGTGCCGTCGCTCCACCGGTGCTGGTCAAGGACGGCAATGCCCCAGGGCCGATCAAGCTGCCGGACCACCTCCGGCGTCGGCTCCATGAACGCGGTTCGGTACAAGCCGCTGATTACACCGGCCGCCTCCAGTTCATCGACCAGGGGACGCGGCACCCCACCGATGACCGAGAGCGCCAGGTTCGGGTAGGCGAAACCGGGGCTCAGGTCGCTGCTGCCAAACACCAGGTGGTTCTTGACGTGCAGCGAGCCGACGCTCAACAGCGCCGCGCCCACACCGACCCAGGCGGCGCGACGCCCTTCGCGGGCGGCCCAGCAGATGCCCCCGAGGACAACCGCCAACCAGACGAGATGGAAAGACGCGGTCGTCAGGCAGCACAGGCAGAACCAGGCCGCCGACAGCCACAGGCTGGCGAGCGAGCGATGCCTCAGGTAGGCGCTGGCACTGCCCAGGCCCAGGAGCAGGAAGCTGGACAGCAGGTGCTCGTAAAAGAAGGTGTGCTCGTGCAGAACCACCCACGGCGTCAGCATGTAGGCGCAGGTGACCGCGAACGCCGGCAATGGCCGGATGCCCAGGTTAGCCAGGAGGCGGACGAGGGCGACGCCGGCGGCCAGGCCCAACGCGTGGAAGACCGCGCCTAGCGTGACTGCGGGCCCGCAGACACCGGCCAGCTTGAGGGCAAGGCCACCGAGCAGATTGTAGAATGGCGGCTGCGAATGCAGGTAGAAAAGGGTTTCCAGCAGGCGGGTCTTCAGCAACGCGGGATCGGCTACCTGCCAGTAGCAATACAATGGCGTCACGTCGAACTTGAGGCCCCAGGCACACGCCAGGGCCCGCGATGCTACGAAGACCGCTACCACGCCGGCCACCCAACCGGCGGGCAACCGCACCGAGCCCACAGGCCGACCGAACCAAGGCGACGAAGGCTTCGCAACTGCGGGTCCGGGGGTTCCATCGGGCCGAGACCCGCAGCCGGGCGGTGGCGCCGGGGAGTCAGCACTCAGCATGGGTATGCTTCATGGCACCTCGACGGGATGGGGCACGGACGTAACCGAACTCGGCCCGTCTGGCCAGGGGCGTCTGGGCCGGTGGACGCCGGCACGACCCGCGCGGCGGTCCTGCGGGCGACAGACGCGGCCTGAGCCACGGGGGCCGGCCGCCGCGCCTGGGCGGCCACAGCCGCGCCGGTAGCCACCGCACCGAGCAGGGCCGCCGTTGCCCTGCCGGGCCCGTCCGGTACCAGGGCACGTGGGGTTCACTAGGGTAGTCACCGCCACAGGCGCCAGCAAGCAGGGGCCGCTGCCGCCTCTGTCCGGGGCGCCGCCCGGGGCTTGGGTGCCGGGCCGCTCTGCATTGACACTGGGCGCCCCAGGAGCTAGGGTTGGGCCAGGGGCGATCGCGCCGCGGGCCACGCCCTCAAGCCCGGCGGCGGCCTCTGGACCCCGCTGCCGGGAGCGCCACTGGATCCGTGCCCGAGGACGCCGGCGGCGCCGGGGCGGCCTGAGGGCAGATCCGGGCCGACCAGAACCCGGCCTCCACTTCACCTGGAAGGTGACGAGATGAAGCCACCGGACCCTATCAGCGACCTCATCTGGAAGGACGACTGGGCCACCGCACGGCAGCACCACCAGGACTGGTGGCAGCGCCGAGGTCTGGTCCTGTGGGTCACAGCGCCGCGTGACGAGCCGGCAGCCGCGTTGGCTGCGCCTGCCCCGGCCGGCAGTCTGGAGGAGCGCTGGTACGATCCGCCCTGGCGCTTGCGGCAACAGGAGTACGCCCTGTCCCGCTGCTATTTCGGTGGCGACGCCTTCCCCATCTTTGGCGCCTTGAGCGCAGCCGGTGACCTGGCCCCGTACCTGGGCTGTCCACTGCGGCTCTCGCCCGAGACGGTGTGGTGCGATCCGTGCATCGGTGAACCGCCGGAGAGGCACCCGCCTATTCAGCTCGATCGGGCCAACTGGGCCTTCCGCCAACACCTGGAGATGGTCGACCTGGCGGTTCGCGAGAGCCACGGTCGCTGGCTCGTGATGATGCCCGACCTGGCCGAGAACCTGGACATTCTGGCAGCCATGCGCGGGCCGCAAGCACTCATGACGGACCTGATCGACCGTCCGGTGTGGGTCGAGAGCCGCGTGGCAGAAATCAATGCCGCCTATTTCGAGGCCTTCACGGCGTTCGGTGACCTGACGCGCGACGCCCACGGCGGCAACGCGTTCTGCTTTCAAGTGTGGGGTCCCGGCAGGACGGCGAAGGTGCAGTGCGATGCCTGCGCCATGTTCGGTCCGACCATGTTCCGGCGCTTCGTCGCGCCAGCGCTGACCCAGCAGTGCGCGTGGCTCGATTACTCGCTCTTCCACCTGGACGGCGAGGACTGCCTGGTCAACCTGGACGAACTGCTGGCCATCGAACCGCTGGATGCGATCGAGTGGACGCCGCGGCGCCTGTCCGTTGGCGACAGCGGCGGGCACCCGCGCCACTGGGATCTGTACCGGCGCATTCTCGCCGCCGGCAAGGCGGTCCAGGCGATCGCCGTTCGCTTCGACGAGGTGATCCCCCTGCTCGATGCCTGCGGTGGCCAAGGGCTGTACATCTCTACCAGCGCCCCCACCGAGGCCCAGGCCCGGGCCCTCAGCGAGAGGGTGCAAGCGTACCGTTGAGCCGCGTGGCCAACGCCGCCGGGCGATGTCATGTCGATAGCAGGCGTGACCGAGCCCACCGCACCGAGGCGACGGCGGCGCGCCTGGGCCATGGGCCGCGGCCATGGCCCGGCAACTGCACGCGCGGCCCCACTGCCGCCTGCACCCAAGGCCCGACTGGCCAGCGACGGCCGGATGCGTTGGGTGGCCGCGCCTCGCCGCGGTCGGGGCCTGTCCCGGCGTCCACCAGGCTGACCCGCGCCATGCCGGGTTACCCGCTCAACGGCATTCGGCGACGGCCCCGAACGGCCCTCCTCAGGTCATTCGGAACGACGCCCGGGCCCATGGGGCAGGCGCCAGAGATCGTCATCGCGAAGGCCCACCCGCGCGAGCATGGCCGCGGCCTGGCCGAAGTCAATCTGGTACCGGTTATCGTGGCAGTCGGATCCCAGTGACAGGGAGACCCCGCCTTCTTTCAGCCACGCGAGGTACTCGACATACTGCTCCTTGAAGCGCGTCGGGTAGTGCGGGTTCAACAGCATGGCCGACAGGTTGATCTCAACCTTCGCCGCGTGTTGCCGCGCCGCAGCGCGGAACTCGTCGTGCATGGAGGCGGGAATCCAGGCAAAGTCGCCCAACCACGGGTCAGCCGTGAAGTTGCCCTGGCTATCGGCCCA
>CAITNQ010000256.1 GCA_903893785.1 uncultured Gemmatimonadota bacterium | reverse complement strand
GGCGGCCGCAATGCCCTGCCAGCAGCGTACCAACCCAGCCCATGGCGCGGATGGCGGAACCCGCGGAGCGGCCGGGCCCGGCGCCACCTGGCGCAGTCAGCCGCGGGCTGCGCCGCGTCCCGCCCCATCTAGCTGCGGCGTCCCTCGGCGCACCGAACGCGGCGCCGGACGACCCGGCCAACCGTCCCCCGGTGGCAACCCGGACCCCGGCCCGAGACGGACAGCCGCGCGGCGGAGTCAGGCGGAGAAGGCAGGCCGCCCCTGTCCGGCTGCCCCCAACGGACCGATCTGTCCCTGCCCGTTTACCGGTTGGCGAACGCCGTCCAGCCCCGGGTCGGCATAGGTCAAGAACCACTGCTCGAGGCGGTAGCGCAGATCGGCCAGCACCCGAGCGCAGGCCGGGTCGTCGACCCGGTTGGCGATTTCGCCGGGGTCATTGTCCAGGTCGTACAGCTCGTGGGGACCATAGGCGTAACGGTGCACATATTTCCACTGGCGCTCGCGAACCATGCGCACCGGGCCGTACTCGTCTGCCACCACCACGGCTTCGGCGCCCCCCGGCGCCCCGGTCAACGCCGGGGCGAAGCTGCGACCCGGCCGCGCCGACCGGTCAGGGTCAGCCAGACTCAGCAGGTCCAGCACGGTGGGCATGAAGTCGTAGTGACTGATCAGCCCCGAGTGGATCCGGCCAGCCGGTACGCGCCCGGGCCAACGGGCGATGAAGGGCACGCGCACTGACTCCTCGAACATGTTGAGCGGGAATGTACCGTTGCCTTTCCCCAGAACACCGTGATGGCCGATGTTGAAGCCGTTGTCGCTGGTGAACACCACCAGGGTGTCCTGGCTCAATCCCAGGTCGGTCAGGCGGCCCAGCAGCCGGCCGATGGCCCGGTCCATGGCCGTGATGGTGGTGCAATACCCCTGGAGCGTTGTGAGCCGCTGATCGGCGGTGAACTTCCACCCCTGCCAGGGGTGCGGCGGTAGAAACGGCACGGACGGGAAATCGCAGTCCTGGTACAACTGCCAGATATCGCCAGGCTGCTCAGCCTGCACCCAGGGCGCGTGGGGCGCCGTGTAGTGGACACTGAGGCAGAAGGGGCGGGTCGCCGCCTGCTGTTGGCCGAGGAATTCCAGGGCCCGGTCGGTGAAGAAATCGGTGACGTACTGGCTCCGCGGCTGCAGATCGGGCGTGTTGTCGAACACGTGGTAGTTGGTGTACTGCCCCCCGCCCAGGGCGTGCGCGCACCAGAACGAGTGCCCCTGCTGGGGCGAGGCGCTGTCGCCCAGGTGCCACTTGCCGGACAGACCGCAGTGGTATCCGGCGTCGGCCAGCACCTGGGTGAACCCAGTCAGGCCGGCCAGGTACCGCACGGGCTGGTCTGCCCCGGCCCAGGTAACACCGGCGGCCACGTCGATGTTGCCGGACTTGAGCCAGTCGTGGATGCCGTGGGCCGAGGGCATGCGGCCAGTCAGCCACGAGGCCCGCGCCGGCGAACACACGGGGGAAGCGCAGAAGCAGTGGTCGAAGCGCGTGCCCTCGGCAGCCAGCTGATCCAGATGGGGGGTGACCAACTCCGGCGTTCCGGCGCACCCCAGGGCCCAGGGGCCCTGGTCGTCGGACATGATCAGCAACAGGTTCGGATAGCGGCGACGGTCGGTCAGGTCCATGGTCCCTCCCGGGGCCCCGCGGTCGCCGCGGCCCCCGCACGGCGCCCCGCCGCAATCGCCGGCAGCATCACGG
>CAITNQ010000255.1 GCA_903893785.1 uncultured Gemmatimonadota bacterium | reverse complement strand
CCGGCGGGGCACCCCGCCCCCGAGCGCCCCCGGGCGGGCGCGGTCGCCGCCCCGCCGTTGGCTCGGTTGGGGTGAACGCGGGCAGGTCAGCGCGCCACCGGGCCCGCCGAACCGCGCGCGGGCCCCATCCCACGGGGCCGACCCGCCTGACCAGCGCGGTACGCGGCCAAGTCCACACCGAGGTTCTTGAACCAACGGTACAGCTGCCGCCGCGAGAGTCCCAGGTGCTCGCCCAGCGCCGTGACGCTGCCACCGCACTGGTCCAGCAGACCCAGCAGCTCCTCGCCTGACGCCGGTGGCTGTTCGCGGCCCGCGCCACTCGGCCTGGTTTCGGTGGACGGGAGACGCAGACGGAGGCAATCGACCGAGATCACGCCACCCGCGGCCAGGCTGATGGCCTCCTCGAGGACCGCCCGGAGCTCGCGGATGTTGCCGGGCCATGGGTGTTCAGCCAGACGGCGCATGGCACCGTGGGTGAGGGAACAAGTGATACCACCCGGGGTAACGCTCAGGAAGTGCGACACCAGGAACGGCAGGTCGTCGCGACGGTCGCGCAGGGGCGGCACCTTGAGGGGCTGCCCAAGGCGGTACAGCAGGTCCTGCCGGAACTCCCGGTGCGCGACCGCCTGGTGGAGGTCGCGGTTGGTCGCGGCCAGGCAGCGTACGTTGACCATGCGCACGCGCGTGGCACCGACCGCCCGGATCTCACCCAGCTCGATGGCCCGCAGCAGCTTGACCTGGGCAGCCAAAGGCAACTCGCCGATCTCGTCGAGGAACAGCGTGCCGCCGTCGGCGCTGACGAAAAGGCCGTCGTGGTGGCCGTGGGCGCCGGTGAACGCGCCGCGCACATGGCCGAAGAGTTCAGTGTCGACCAACTCAGTGCCCAGGCTACCGACATTGACGGGCCGGAATGGTCGGCCGGCCGGGCCATGGAGCTGATGCAGGGCGAGGGCCGCAAGCTCCTTGCCGGTACCTGTCTCACCCAAGATGAGTTGGGGCCGATCCAGCACTGCCAGGCGCTGCAACTGGTCGCAGAAGGCCTGGAATGCCTGACACTCGCCTACCATCCCGAGCCAGGGTGTTGGGGCCGGCGGCAGGACGGCCAGGCCGGAATGGCGCGGCGCCGGAGGTGGCGCCAGCCCGGACAGCGAGGGCGGCGGCGGCGCCGTCGCCTGCAGACGGAACCCGGCGAAGGAAACCGGGAACGGTTGGGGGAAGCCATACTCGTAACTGCACTCAGCAAACAGCCCAACCTGAACCGCGCCCGCCGGGCCGAAGTCGGTCTCGCCGGCGACCCGCCAGGTGGTCCCGTCCGGGCTCATGGAGGCGGTGTAGCGCGTGCCGGCGCGCACCAACCGCAGCCAGACGCTGGTGGCGTCCAGGTACCCGACGGCGGCGACGCGCAGGCGCGGTCCATCGATAAGGCACAACGATACCTGGCCCACATGGTCGACGCCGCTGCCTAACCGCAACCACTGCGCCCCGGAGCGCACGGCCACGCCACCGGCGCGCTGCGCTGGCCCCTCGGCGCGGATCTGTACCTGCAGGGCGAAATCCCCGGGTAGTGCCGTCAGCAGGCAGGGGGCCAGGCCCAGCCAACCCAAGCCAACCTCGGGCTCGGGTACCATGTCCACCTGGTCCTCAGCCCGACGGATGCAGCGTCCGGCCCCACGGCCGCCGGCTGGCGCCAGGCGCGCCAGCGGGATATGGACCGGTAGCTCGTGCCAGGCTGCGACCGGGGCGTCGTCCAGCAGCACGGCCGGGGCGCAATGCGCGGGGTACGTGCGGGCCAGAGCCGCCAGGGAATCGGCGAACTCAGCCTGGCGGCCAACCCGGTGCGCGAAGCGCTGCCAACGCGACAGGCGCTGTGAGAACCCGGCAGCGGGGTCGCGGGCTTCGCGGTAGTACGCGGCCAGCGTCTCAGCGTACACCTGCCAAGTCGCTTCGACGGGAAGAAAGCCGTCGTGCGCACCTGCGGCCGCGGGCAGTCCGCCGCGGCCGCGGGCGAAGAAGCGCTGGGCCTCCTCCGGCTCGCCGCAGGCCAGATGAAGCGACCCCAAGATGCCGCACAGATCGGCTGCATGGCCGCTGTCGGGCGGCAGGTACGCCTCGGCCAGGTCCAGACCAGCCCGTACCATCGCCATCGCCCGTTGGAGGTCAACTCCCCGCCAGGTCATGTGCAGCGCTCCGTACGCGGCCAGCACCAAGTCCCAGTTCTCGCTGTCCGTGGCCAGGCGCAGGGCCCGGTTGAGCAAGCGGCGGCAGCGATCCAGGCGCAACCGGCGGTGGTCGCGCAGGTCGCCCAGGGACAGTAGCAGCTGGGTCCACAATTCGGCATCAGGTTGGCGCCGCAGAAGCCGCACTGCCTCGCAGGCACATCGTCGGGCGCCCTCGAGATCGGTCAGGTGAGCCCGCACCCAGGCCGTCAACAGCCGGCAGCGTTCCCGCGAGTCTGGATAAGCGGCGGTTTCGTGCAGGCCGGCCTCCAGATGCTGCTGCCGTTCTGACTCGCTGCGAGCGTTGGCCGTGGCCAGCAGCAGGTGGACACCGCTGCGCCGGAGCGGATCCGGCTGGCACTGCAGACTAACGTGCCAGTGACGACGCGCGCCGTCAGTGTCGTTTAATGCCAGGCAGGCGCGGCCCCACGTCTCCTCTATCTCACCCACCAACCCGGCACCACGGTCGCCGTCCGGCCGCTGCATCACCGCCTCCAGCGCCTCGCGCGCATAGCGCACCGACTCGCTGGCTTCCCCCAGGGCCAGGGCCCGTTGACCGGCCCGCAGCAGCACCTGGCCAGCGCCGTGGCGATCGGCAATGGCGCGGTAGTGGTGCGCGGCCACAAACACCCACTCGGGTTGGTCCTCGCAGCGGGCCGCCAGGGCGGCCGCCAGTTGGCTGTGCAGCAGACGTCGACGCGCCGCCGGGGTGGCTTGGTAGAGCCCCCAACGGATCAGCGGGTGATGGAAATGGAAACGGCCGTCAAGCGCCAGAGACTCGCGGGCGCTGTGCAGGATGCCGCCCTGCTCCTCAAGGCCAGCCAGGCGCGCCAGCACCGTTGACTCCGGGTAACCGCACACCGCCGCCAGCCATTCGGCCCAGAAGGGATCCCCCGCCGTGGCCGCTACCTGCAGCAGATCGCGATCGGCGGTGCTCAACCCTGCCAGGCGCCGGGCCAGCAGGTGCTCGATGGGTACAGGCAGAGGGTTACGGGCCTCGACCTCGATGGATCCGGGCAGCACGCCGTCCGCCTGGTGCACGGCCAGGTATTGCTCAACAAAAAAGGGGACACCGGCGGTGAGGGCGTGCAACCGCACCGCCAGATCCGGCGACGGGGCGCCCAGTCGGTCGGCCACCAGGTCGGCAACTCCCGCGGCCGTCAAACGCGACAACTCCACTGCGGTCACGGCCCTGCCGCGCAGCAACTGCCGCAGGGCCGGGGCCGCCGGCGTCAGTTCGTCGGAGCGGTTCGCGACGACCAGCAGCACGGGCTCGGCCACCAACAGGTCGGCCAGGAAGCCGACAGCCCCCAGCGTGGTGCTGTCAGCCCACTGGGCGTCGTCCAGCGCCAGCAGCACCGGTGCCTGCTGCGCCAGGCTGTGCAGGAGGCGCAGCACCAGGCTGGCGGCCTGCCCCGCCTGAGCCCCCGAGGCCCGGCGGTCGATGGGCAGGACAACGGCATCGCCGGGCGGCTGCAGGAACTGCACCAACGCCCGACGATGCAGCGCCATATCGGGCGACAGCCGGCCCAACATCGTCTGCACCCGACTGGCCACTGTCGCCGCGGTATCGGTCTGGCGAACGCCGCACAGCCGGCCCACGGCTTCGCGCAGGCCGTAGAGCGGGGATGGCGAGGGCCAGTCCGGATGGGAGCCGGACAGCAATGTGGCGCCACCGGCCGCGGCCACTTCGGCCAAGGCCTTCAGGAAGGCCGTCTTGCCGATGCCAGCTTCGCCGGTAACCAACAGCAAACCGCCGCGGCCGGCGCGGGCCTCCTGCCATCTGCCGGCCGCTGGGGCCCAGGGGACGGCCCGGTCGACTAACCAGGCAGGGCAGACAGGCGGCACGCCGGCCGATTCGCGGGCCCCGTTGTCAGCATCAGCGCGTCGGCAGGTCTCCGCCGCCATGTCACCTCCCCACAGATCCATGCCCAACCATCCGTCCACCTCTGTGCAGGCCGTACAGAGGCACCCCCACCGCGCGCCGGTCGCCCGGCGCGGCAGTGATCGCGACTGATACCAGGACGGAGATGGGCCTGCCAGTCCGCGCGCCAGCGAGGGCTGCGGCACGCCTCACGCTCCGGCCACCCGGGCCTTGGTCGCGAGCGCATCGACGTGGCCTCTGTGTAGCATGGGGCGGCGGCGGGCGGGGCGCAAGGACTGTGGTGCGTTTCTCTTGCGAATTGGCGAAAATGCACCAACCACGGTCCAGATATGACAAATGCGATTGCCAGAGTCAGGCCGTTCTGGTGCAGGAGTGAACCAGACACAGGCCTCTCAGCAGGACCAGGGCCGCGGGTGGATGCGGGTGTGCACCGTGACACGTGCCATGTCGCGCGCCTGGCACAGGCCGACAGCACCCAATTCCGGCCTCGGCCTCGCGACAACGGCCCCGGCGCAGTCACTGGACGGAGCAGGCGTGCCGCGGGTACAGCCGCGACGCAGACATGGGCGTGGGGACCCGGACAGCGCGACCGCCGCGCCGCCGCGGTTGTTGCTGTGGCGTGATGGCTCGCAGGCGCGCCAGGAAAGGCCATCTGCTGCCGCGAGTTGGCCCGGCCCCGCGCCGGGACGGCCGCAAGTGGGCCCCGACTGTGCCGTTCGAGCCAACCGCCGCCAGAGCGGTGGAGCAGGCGCCGCGTGGCCTGGCGGGCCCGTGGGCGATTTGGCCACCCACGGACCCGCCGCGCCCCGGGCGCCAACCGAGGACGGTTCGGCCTCAGGCAGGTTTGCGGGCGCTGACGTTCAGGCTGGTGACAAAGTCACTGGGCTGGGTGCCTGCAGGTAACTGCGAGGCGATCTGCTGGTACAGCGGGTCCTGCCACGACGCCATGCTGTCCATGTAGTCGCTCTTGCACTCCAACTGCAGCGAGCCTAACCCCGCGGCCCGGGCCATGTCCTCGGTATCGGCGACCAATACGGCGCCGGCCACGCAGCCCACCAAGGCCTCGACCATCTGAGTCACGGTCGCCGGCAGCGGCCGCAGCAGCGCCAGGTCAGAGACGGCCACGCGTCCCCCGGGTTTGAGCACGCGCGCGATCTCGCGCCAGACCTGGGGTTTGTCGGGCGACAGGTTAATGACGCAGTTGGAGATGACCACGTCGACCGAGGCGTCGGCCATTGGCAGGTGCTCGATCTCGCCCAGGCGGAACTCGACGTTGTTGAGCCCGGTACGCTGCCGGTAGGCAGCAACGTTGGCCCGGGCCTTGGCCAGCATCTCTGGCGTCATGTCAACGCCGATCGCGCAGCCGTCCGGGCCAACCCGCTGGCCGGCCAGAAAGACATCGAAGCCGCCGCCAGAACCCAGATCCAGCACCACTTCGCCAGGCCGCAGACTGGCCAGGGCCGTGGGGTTGCCGCACGACAGCCCCATGTTGGCGCCGTCGGGCAGAGACGCCAGTTCGGCCTGGGTGTAACCCACGGCTTGGGCCACGTCGACGGCGGCGCCGCTGCCGCAGCACGAAGGGGCACAGCACGATGAGCCAGCCCCGGCGGCGATCGCGGCGTACCCTTGTCGCACGGCCGTGCGCACACGCTGTGCCGGGTCCATCCGGTCGTCGTCGGGTTCTGCCCCATCGTCGCCGCCGCAGCAGCAGGTACCCGCGCAACATGGGTCGGCCAACAACGGCAGAGCGGCGGTCGGAGCGGGATCGGGCGGGGCAGGCTCGGCAGCGGCCATGGGACATTCTCCTTTGGTGGAGGATCGCGGGCACGGTGGGGAGAATACGAAAAGACCGTATATCCATCAAGACGTATTGACAGATTTATGATCCACCATTGCCCCAACGGGCGCTGCGAAGCCGAGGTAGCCATCGCCCCCCACGCCGGTCTGCGGGCGCCGGTCGGGCCGCGCGCGAACCGATCGCGTCGCCCGTGTCGCATCCGGCTGGCGTGCGGCGGGCACGCCAGGCGGGGCGGGGTGACCCAGGCGGGTACACCGAGGGCGCCGCGCCAGCGGCGGCTGACCTGCGTATCGTCCGGGCGGTAACCCAACCAGCCGGGGGGCAAGAGACAGGGCCCCAGCCAGTCGGCCGGGGCCCTGCATCTGCAATACGGGTCAATCCTCTGTCAACCGCCGCAGACGTCCGGCACGCCAGGCACAAGCGCCCGCAGCCCATAGCCCCACCCACGCCGACCCCGCCGACCGCCGGGCCCATGCCTGGCAGGGCGCCCGCGATCCGGTGGATCGGCGGCTGTGCAGTTGGCGGCAGACCCCAGGGCTCGGGCCCGTCGCCCTTTGGTCGCCGCACCCGCCGGCCTTTTCAGAGCCGACGCGCCGGTCGGCCCCCGGCCCGCGGGTCAGCGCAGTCGCACCAGGCGCAGCCCGTTGCCGTGCGTGCGCCCGTCGGCGGCGTGGGAATCCCGCGTGGCTGAGCGCGTGCCTGCCGCAACGGCGCGGAACCCCCCGCCGCGGAGCACGCGGACCGTGCCCGTGGCGGGGCCCGTCGGGTCAGTCGCCGAACCGGCGGTATAGGCCCCGTAGTAATCCTGACACCACTCGGCCACATTGCCGTGCATGTCGTAGAGCCCCCACCGGTTGGGCAGCTTGGCGCCGGCCATGTGCGAAGCATTCTCGCCGACGCTGACGGTGTTGGCCTCGTACCAGGCGTACCGGCCGAGGTCAGTGGCCTGATCACCGAAGGACCACGGCGTGGTCGTGCCAGCCCGACAGGCGTATTCCCACTCGGCCTCCGTCGGCAACCGGTACAACGAGTCTCCAGCCGCTACATTCAGCTGATGGATCAGCGCCTGAGCATCGTCCCATGACACGTAGATCGCCGGACTGGTCGGTTCCGGTGTAACCCAGGTAATGTCCGCCCACGGCCCCGTGCCCATGACTCCCTGCCACTGCGCCTGCGTCACCTCCCGGCGGCCAATCCAGTACCCCTTAGTCAGTGTCACCGGGTGCTGCGGTCCTTCGTTGGTAGCCCGCCCCACTTCGGTTTCCGGGGACCCCATGGCGAAGGTACCGGCAGGCATCCAGAGGAACTCCATGGTGCTGCCACCGGGGAGGTTAGCCACCAGGCCGGCGGTCGGCTCGTCTGGCGGTACCGGCACATCGATGATCAGCGTACCACCCACGGGTCCGGCTGTCGTAGCGGCGGTACCCGTGCTGTGCCACGGCCCGAAACCATAGACCGTGTTGGCGCGCGCCCGGTAATAGTAGGTGACGCCCGAGACCGTCTTGGCGGCGACGGTCACAGCAGTATCACTACCCGTGTACACCGTCTGCACAGTCCCGGAGAAATCCACGGTCGTGGCTTCCTGGAGCTCGTACCCGGTCACGTGCGGACGAGCCATCCAGGCGACCCGGTAGCTCTGGCCGACCGGGGCACTGATGGGCGCAGTAACGCTCGTGCCCAGGTAATCCTCGGCGATTTTCACCACCGTCGAATCACCCGCCGCCACCTCCACATTGCTGGTCTCGCCCACATAGCGCACGGTGACGCCGTCGAGGTACACCAGGGCCACGCGGAGGTTCTGCGCCGCGGCCACATTCAGGCGCCCCGACGCAGTACCGGCGGCCAACTGCAGATTCTCTGACGCCACCTCGGCACCCGCAGCGCTGTACACGTGGGCCACCACCGCGTCGATGGCCTGCACCGCGACCGGTTTGGCGGTCCGGGTGGGCCACGGGTTGAACGTGACCGCCAGCGACAGCGTACCGCGGCCCGCAGGACCGGCCGGCCCCACCGGGGTGCGCGCGGGCGCTGAATCCGAGCCACAGCCCCACCCCGCAAGAGCCATGGACGCAGCCACTGCCGCCAGAACGAAACGCCTCATCGTCGCCTCCCTACTCAGGTAGTGGGGTGTTGATAATGATCGTGCCCGTCGGCCCCACTGAGACAAGCACCCATACATCCGCCGCGCCTCCATTTGACTCGATCGATATGATACTCCCGTAATCACCCAGACCCAGGCCGCTTCGATCGACACGGACCGTGATCCGGTCGCCGCTGGTACCGGAGTCAGGGCTCGCCACGCACCAGGGCGCATCCTCGGGTACCGACAGCTGCCAGGCCAGTTCGCCGCCGCCGCCGTTGGCCACGGTAAACGACTTCTCTGACAACAGCACGTCGAACTGCAGGGTATCGGCATCGACCACCAGCCGCGGCGGCACCGTCGCCACGGGCGTCTTGCACCCGGGCCACCCGCAGACCATCAGGGCAGCCGCAGCGGCCAACACCCAGCGCCCCCAGAGAACCATGTTTACCTTTCGGTGCGCACTGACCGTAAGCCGTTTCGCGACACGAGGGCCGGGAGCAACCGCGGCTGCCTCACGGGCCGCGGGGACCGTACGATTGGCGCAGCCAGCTTCCGGGTGGCCGCAAAGGCAACCGGCCGGCCGTGGCTCCTGCCACTGCTGCAGCCGGAGGTCCCAGCCACAGGGCCCCGAGGCCAGCGTCGACTCGGGCCGTGCGTGGCGGGCGCCCCCTTGAGGCCGTGCCGACCCTGCTTCGTACAATACGCATTCTGGCGCTACAGTCCACCCGGCCGGCGCCCACGCAGGGCCGCGGCCAGACCCCGACAGCATCGGCAATGGCTGTGGGGCCCCGGATTGGGACTCCCGTGGCCCCCTGTGGACCCCATGCCGATCGGCCGCCGAAATGGGGCCAACGGGCCATCGCGCCCGGGCAGGGCCCGGCGCGGCGCGATGGGCGGTCGGCGCCGCCAGATCGAAAGGACTACCATGGTACGGATCGCGGTACTCGGCGCTGGCAGCCACAGCCGTCACAACCACGGGTCGGCGTTGCGGGCGGTGGCCGCGAAGTACCCCGAGTGGCTGGAACTGGCCGCGGTGTGTGACCGGGAAGCGGCCAAGGCCCAAGCCTACGCCGCCGACTTCGGCTTTGGCGCCGTGTACCAAGACCTCCACCAGATGGTCGAGGCCGAGCGTCCCGACGGCATCGTCGCCGTCACCCCAGTACCGTTGACCGAGGAGATCGTCAGCCAGCTCCTGCCCTATCGGATCCCCCTGGTGATCGAGAAACCGCCCGGGCCCGACGCGGCCGCCGCCGCCCGCCTCATCGCCCAGGCAGACACGCACGGCACGCCGCATCAGGTTTCGCTCAACCGGCGCTTCACCCCACCACGGCAGCGCGCCGAGCAGTGGCTGCGCCACCAGGTGGCCGAACGGCCGGTGCGCCTGGTCCTGGCGCGCATGCTGCGCGTCGACCGGCGCGAAGCCGAGTTCGTCACCAGCACCGGCATCCACCTGGTCGACGCGGCGCTGTCCCTGGCCGGTCCGCCATGCCGGGTCTCGGCCCGGCATGTGCCCAGCGGCGCCGCCGGTGTAGGCTTCACGCAGGCCCAGGTGGAGTGCCGAAACGGTTGCCTTGTCTGCCTGACCTTCGCCCCCGTGGTTGGCAACGTCGAGGAGACCTACGAGCTACACGGCGACGACTACACGGTGCAGATAGACGACGGCGGCGCCCGCCTGGCGATCTGGGACCGCGGCGTCCTGGCAGACGGATTCGCGGCCCCGGCCGATGCCGAAGCCTGTTACCGCAACGGGACCGTCGCCGAGATGGAGCAGTTCGTGTTGGCGGTGGCCGGCCAGGCGCCCTTTGGTCCCGACCTGCGGGCGGCGCGCACGGCCCTGCGGGTGGCCGAGGCCATCGCCGCCGGGGGCGAGCAGGTCCTGGGCGACTGAGGCAGTCGACCAACGGGCCGCGGGCGCCCCAGGCCCAGGGCCGCGGCCGGGTTCACGGCACCCTCAAAGGCGCGACCGGGCCCCAGGCAAAGTCGGGGGTGGGAGGCGCGCGCCGCGGGCAATGGCGGGGATCACACGCCTCGCCCGATGGCGCTGGGAGGCGCGACCCGAGGCCTCGGTTGGGAGTCTGCGGGCGGGCGCACGGCCGGACCCCCGCGGGGGGCGCCGCCCGTGCCATTGCCGCTGTCAGGACTTTGATCGGGGCTCAACCCGGCGCTTGGAGGCGGGTGTATTCGCGGGCCATGGCGGCGGTCACGGCGGCGGCCATGGGTCCGCGTTCAACGGCGTCCAGGTTGGCGTCCAGATGTTCCAGGCTCGTGGTGCCCACGATGGCCGTATCGACCAACGGCTGGGCCAGCAGCCAGCGTAGGGCGGCCTCCACCGGGGGCACGCCGCCCAAGATCCGGGCCCCCAACACCGCCTGGGCACGCTCCCACGCGACCGCACCGTCGCCTTCGGGACGCGGTCCGACGTAGACCGCGCTTGCCACGGGCGTCTTGATGATGATACCCATGCCCTGGGCCCGGGCCGCGGCGATGAGCGCCGCCGGTTCCTGTTCGAGCGCGTTGTAGGTGATCTGCAGGGTGTCGAAGCACCCCATTCTGACTGCCTGCCAGGCCACATCGCCATCGGCTGACAGGCCCACATAACGCACCTTGCCCTGCTCCTGCGCCCGCCTCAGGCCGTCGATCCCGTCGCCGTGCAACAGGTCGTCCAGGGATGGGCTGTGGAGTTGGATGATGTCGATGTAGTCGGTGCCCAGTCGCTGCAGACTACGATCGATCTGCGGCGCGATGGCAGCCGCCGAGTAGTCCAGCGTCTGCACCCATTCACCGTCGGGCTGCTGCACGCGCCAGGAGCCGCACTTGGTGGCGAAGACGAACTCATGGCGTCGGTTGCCGAGGTACCGGCCGATGTGCTCCTCGCTCCACCGGTACGCCGCCGACGAGTCGATGAACGTGATGCCGCCGTCCAGGGCGCGGTTGAGCAGACGGCCGATGGTGGCGGCCGCGTCTCCGGGCGGCGTCCAGCCAATCTCCCATGCACCGAAGCCCAATTCCGAGACCTGCAGGCCGGTGCGGCCGAGGGTGCGAGAGCGCATGGCGTAACTCCTCAAGCGAATGGCGCCGGACGGGCGCGCGAGACGGTGCAGACGGCAGGAGCGCTGGACGCCGCCCCGTAGCGCCGACGATGCTGAGGCCGACAGCGCTGTAGCGATGTGATGGCGCGTAGTCGCATAATACGGTACAGATCTCGCGACCGCTCGCGGCGGGCTGGCCGACACCGCCCACGACTGTGGCGAAAGCCGTCAGGTGGTGTTGGGCTATATCGGCCGCCCGGTTGGCTCGCGGCCCCCAACGCCCCGACAGGCCGGGCTCCGGGGCCAGGGTCAGACGCGGGAGTCAGGGTGGGCTAGGGCGGGCAGCGTCCAGGCCGCGCGCCCCACCGAGGCTGGGGAACCAGCGCCGTCCTGATGACCACGCCGCCGCCATCGGTGACCGGGGCGGCCGGCACCCGTTCCGCCGCGCCGCCCGCTGCCGGCCGCTTCCCCGGCAACCTCAGGGGGCAGCGGCCGCGGCCGCCAGCAGGGCCCGGCGCACGCGGTTGATGGCCACCGGCGACTGCAGCCCGGCCAGCGTCGTCCAGCGGTACACTTCCCACGACGCCGGCGCCAGCCGCAGCAGCGTGCCTTCCCCTGGCCCGGCCGCCGCCGCCGTTGGGATCAGGTGCCGCTGGTTGACCACCCAGGCGTACAGGCGGGCATCTTCCCATCCGTCGCGCAGGCCCAGGTACGCGGGGCCACAGGTAACGGCGCTGGTCGCGGCGTCGTACCAGACGATCTTCTCCGTCTCCTGCCACCAGTAATAGGCCCACCAGCCGTACCCCTGTACGCCCTCCACGGCCGCCAACAGGGGGTACACCACGGCGCTTTCGTATGCCGTGCGGAAGGGCTGGCTACCGCCGCCGTAGAACCAAACCTCATCGGTGGCGTCCGCCCCGTGCCAGCGAGCGAAATCATCCTTGAGCGAGACGCTGACCTGCCACTGGTCGCAGTCAGGGTCCATCCGGTCCAGGCTCAGGGCATCGCGCGCCACCAGTCCGGTGATGGTCGTGAAGGGGCGCCAGCCCGCGCGTCGGGCCAGGGCTGCCGCGCGCTGGTACGCCGGCAGGTCTTCGGGGGAGATCTCATCGCCGATCTTGCAGAAGAAACCGCGGCAGCCCTGCCCTTCCAGGTACGTCCGCAGCTGCGTCAGCAGCCACACCGTCACCGCGTCGTCGACGCCACCGGCCACGGCGTCGGCACCCAGGCAAGGCCATGGCCACCGCCCGCCGGCTGCCATGTCAAGGTAGGTCTCGACGCGCACCACACCGTGCTTCCGGGCCACGGCCAGCCACGGGTCGAAGGCCGAAAAATCGAGCCCGGGCAGGCGGTCGCGCGGCAACCCGCCGGGCGGGCCGGCGGCCACCTGCTCAAGCGTCGGGGCCGCGATGTTGCCGTCGCCTGTCGCAGCACCCCCCGGAATCGCGGCGACCATCGCCACGCCTGGACTGACCGCCGCCGTCGCTGCAGCGCCCTTGGCCCGCGCCGCAGCCGGGGTGATGCCGGGCGCGGTCGGCGGGGTCGCCCCAACAGGGGTAGCCGGCGCCACCGCGGGAACGCCGCCAGCGGGGCGCACGCGAATCTGTGGCAGCAACGCGGGCCAGGAGACGGTCCAATCCAGGACGCTGCCGCCCAGGGCCGCGTACGCACCCAACAGCGCGTCCAGTTGCCGGCAGCTGGCGGGCGTCACCTGGTAACTCCCGGTCAGATCGCCCAGGGTGGCGTAGCCGCGCATGTCGAAGGGCCGCAGCGCCGGCAGCGCCACCGGCCAGACCCGCAGCCGCAGGGGGACGCCCTGGCGCTGCCGGTTGCCGCCGATTTCGAGCTCCCCAAGGTGGACCCCGGGCGACAAGCCGGCGGCCGAGAACAGCAGCCACAGGCGCGACTCGGACCCGGGCGCTGGCCGCGTACCCGCCGCCGCAGACCCAACCGGCACGACGATAGCCTGAGGCTGCTGGCTCTCCCAGGCGATCTGCACGTGCCCGGCCAGGCTTCCGGTCACCCGGGCCACCACCGTGTCGAGGTTGGCACCGGCCAAAGCGTTGACGCCCACGTACCAGGCACGTTGACCGTCGCGCGGGAGGTCCACCTCGACGGTATCGGGGAGCACCTGCCGGTCCTGATCGCGACCCGTGGACAGCCAGAAACCGCGCTGCTGAGCCGCCGCAGGCAAGGCCAACCGCTGACGCGCATCGACCCAACCGACGACCGGCGCGGCCTCCGGGGCTGGCAGGCCGGCGAGCACTTCACCGGCATAGCGGGGCCAATCCGGCGCCGCGGCATCGAGCACGCAAAGGGCCAGGCTGACGCGCAGTTGCTGCCCTGGGGGCGTTTCCGGGTACAGCCATTCGAAAGTGGGGTTCTCGCGGCTGCCTTGCCAGAAGTAGAACCGCTCGACGCCGGGCACAACCGCGAGCACCCCCTGGCCAGTGACCGTATCGTGGAGCGCCGCCCAGGGGGCGGCCAAACCGCCGAAATACTCGCTGGCAAAGGGCTGCCGGAGCAGGCCCGGGGCGGCCGGCAGGCAATACAGATGGTGTTCGGAGAGCGGGGCGCCGCCGGGCAGCGGGAAGCTGCGCACCCACAGGCGCACGGGTTCCTGGCCACCGTTACTAAAGACATAGTCGACCCGCAGACCATGCCCGTCGGCCAACAGGGAGAACGTCTTCTCGAGCTGTTGACCGCCGCTGTCGATCGCCGCCAGACGCAGGCCCTGCCCCGGCACCGCCGCGCCAGGCACCACGGCGTAGCGCCGGCGCGTGAAGCGCTGCCGGTCGTCGAGCAGGCCGCCGATCTCGTCACTGCCGCGCCACAGCGCCACCAGGTCGCGACCGTTGGCCTTATCGACCAGGCTAGCCACGCGGCCACCGGCGAGAGCGACGGTGACCCGCAGGTGCGGGCTCTCCAGCACGCGCGCACTGTCAATGGATGGCACCTCCGCGTGGCCCGTCGACACCGCCAGCCAGAAGAGGCCCGGCAACGCCCGCAGCCACCGCGACCCACGGTCCATGGCATCCTCCTGCGCCATGGCCGGGCGAGCCGGACCATGACCTTCCAGTTCAGTCGCACGCCGGCCAACCGCGACACCTGGAGCCTGGCCTGACGGACCCGTGCCAGGGCCAGACCGTCGGCGGCGGTGGCGCGGCAGCGCGGCGCCGACGGTGCGGCGCCGACCACCACCGGCGACACCGCGCGGCCCGGCGGCGCCTGTCAGTCAAACGCCCCGAGCACGCCCAACCCCCGGCGCACGACGCGGGTGGCCAGCGTCACCGCCGCGCGGGTGGCCTGGGCCAGGGGTTCACCCCGACACAAGCCCGCCAGCACACGACCATTGAAGCTGTCACCCGCGCCCACCGTGTTAGCCGCCGCCACCGGGTCGGCGGACCAGTGACCTGTCCCTTCGTCGACTGCGGCCCAGGTCGCACCTGCGGCGCCCTGTTTGACGACCACCTGGCTTGGCCCCAGCGCCAGGAGCGATGCGGCCAGCTCCGCGGGGTCGGCGGCCGGTCGCCAATGGACCAACTCGTCGACGGTGCCCAGAAGGCAGTCGACGTGCGCCCACAGCGCCAGCATGGTGGGCTCCGGCACGCGACCGGCGAACCAAGGACTGGGGTCGAAAGCCACCCGCGCGCCTCGTTGTCGCATGCGGGCACACACATGAGTCATCTGCTCCGCGTCCGTCGCGTCCACGCGCCCGTAGCCGGAGATGAGCAGCCAGGTCGGTGTGGGGCCCTCGAGGGCCTGCGCCCAATCGACCCGCTCCCCCGGGAAATAGGCGGAGCGCCGTTCGCCGGCCGGGCTGAGCATGATCAGGTGTACGGCGGTGGCACACGCCCGCGCCGTGGACAGGCGGACCCCGGCCTGACACAGCCACCCGGCGGCTACCTGCCCGGCCGCGTCGTCACCGAGGTTGGTGTCCAGGCTGACGTCGACACCCAGGCGCGCCAGCACATAGGCCGGCCCCGCTCCGCAGCCACCCAGGACCATGGCGATCGGGTCCCTGAGCACCTGCACATTGGCGCCCCAGGCGTCGGTGGCCGGTCCACTCGCTTCGCCTACGTTGCGGGCCAGCAGGTCGATGGCGGTATTGCCGGCCACGCGCACCCGCGGCGCGGCGGAGGCAGCCCCGACGACAGGCATCAGGCAGCGCCGAACTGGAACGCGAAAAGGTCCGCCTCCTGCAGGACGAAACGCAGACGTACGGGGCGCCCGACCACGGCGCGAAGGTCGGCCCCGGCCCCCAACGGCGCCGGCGCTTCAAGGCCGTCGCCAAACCATGGCGGTGCACCGTCGAGCCCGCATCCGGGCAGAGGACGGCCCTGCTCGTCCTGCACCTCAACCCGGATAGAGCCCGCCGCAGAGGTACGCGCGTTCAGGCGCAGGACCGACCCGGCAAAGGTGAAGGGGCGGGTCAGCAACTCACCGCCGCGGTGGTCGGCGTGGGCGGCAACGAAGCCCCAAGGGCGCACTGCCAGGCGACGGACGCGCGTCGGCAAGCCGCGGTGGCGGTAGTGCTCCGACACATACAGTGACCACTCGGTGGGCGAGGTAGTGGCAATGCCCCAAACCGGGTAGTTGTTGCGTTCGGTCCAGTTCAGGGGATCCAGACCTGGGGTGACCCAGGCGTCCAACCAGCGATGCCAGCGAACGCCGTCGCGACTCGACATGAACAGCGCGTCATTGGCGCCTTCGTACTCATGCTTGGGGTCAATGCGACGATCGGGCACATAGCGATTAGGGAACCCCAGGTATACGTGCTCGGCACCCGGGCACGGGACGATGGCATTGGTGTAAAGCTGGGTGGCCCGGTCGCCATCGGCGTATTCAAGCTGCTGAGGTGCCGACCAGTGCACAAAGTCCGTGGAAGTAGCATGCTGGATGGCACGGATGCCCACCGCGCCGCCGAAGTCCCAACCGGACAGCACCCGACCGGTGTCGCGATCATGCCAGCTGCGTGTGTAGCAGCGGTACAGGCCGGCGACACGGTCCCAGAAGGCCGTGTTGACCGTGTCGAAGTGGCCCGGCAGAGCGAGGGGTTGATCACTCAGCAGCGACCAGCGCAGGCCGTCGGCCGAAACCATGGCGTAGGCCTGCAGCGCCCGCCCCGCGATGCCCTTGAGGCGCTGCGTCGGCAGGCACGCCGGGTTGGTGTCAACGAAGGGCGGTGGCACCCGCGGGAAACCGCCGATCTGCAGGATGTTGTTGCGGTCTGAACCGGCGAAAGCGCAACCCGGCAACTCGGGACGGGCGAAGGTAAGTCCGTCCGTACTGGTGGCTACCGCCGCGACGTAGGTGTCTTCCTCGCGGGCCCAGTCGAGAATGCCGGCCCGGTAGTACAGCCGCCAACCCCCATCCCAAGGCACGACGCTGTCCGGAAAGGCCACGCAGTCCTCCCAGGGCGCGTCCAAGGTGATGGCTGTCTCGCGGCGCTCCGGACGCTGCAGCTGCAAGCGCACATCGCGGCTCGTTTCGATCAGTTCCTCATCGACCAGCAACTCGCGCCGCGAACCGATATCCACCACCATCGGACACCTCCTGCACTCCGGGGAGCAGCAACTGCACGCCCCCAAAGTATAGGCCTTAGTCACCGGCGTTGTCTGCGGTTCCCGAAAGGCACGCCGGCAACCGGCCGGCGGGCTGCCGCCAGCGACCGGATGGCGTACCGTTGTGGAGGTCGCCCGACCGCCCGGCCCACCCGCCGGCGGGCGTTGGGGTACGGCGCTGACCGCGGGGCGTCCCACCCGCCGGCGGATCGCTCCGGGAAGCCTGCCGCAGGCCGGTCCACATCCAGGAGGTGCCGCTTGGCTGCCAGTCCCCTGTCGAGCCGGGAACGCGTTCGCCTGGCCCTGGAGCACCGCGAGACCGATCGCATCCCGTTCGCCATGGTCTGTTCCGGGATCAACGAACCCGCGGCCACGGCGTTGGCGCAGTTCCTGTCAGCGCAGGGACGTGGCTCACTGGCCACCTGGTTGACGCCGCTCATCGACATCCGCGGCGTCGGCCCGCAGTACATCGGTCCGTCGCTGGCGCCGGATACGGACATCTGGGGCGTCGGGCGACGGGCGGTCTCCTACGGCCTGGGCTCGTACCACGAAATCGACCACTACCCGCTGGCAGCCGCCCAGAGCCTGGAGGCCATCCACGCCCATCGCTGGCCCGATCCGGGGTGGTTCGACTACAGCGTGCTGCCCGAACGCATCGCCGCCGCCCACGTGGACGGCGACCACGCCGTCATGGTGGCCAATGGCAACCTCTTCGAGACCTCGTGGTACATGCGGGGTCTGGAGGCCATGATGGTCGACATGGCGCTGCATCCAGAGTGGGTGCACGCGATCATGGGCCGGGTGACGGACTTCTACGTGGCCTATTTCCAGCGCCTGCTCGCCGCCGCCCCGGGACAGGTGGACCTGGCCTTCACCGCCGACGACATTGGCGGCCAGCAGGGCCTGCTCATGTCCCTGCCCATGTGGGAGGAGTTCGTCAAGCCCTACCACGTCCGCCTGAACCAGGTGATTCACCGCTTCGGAGTGCGCGTAATCTACCACAGCGACGGTGCCGTGATGGAGGCTGTCCCCGGCCTGATCGACATGGGCATCGACGTGCTGCAGGCGCTGCAGTTTGACGCCGCGGGCATGGACGCGGTCCGACTCAAGGAGGCGTACGGCCACGGCCTGTGCTTTCAGGGCGGCGTCAGCGTGCAGCAGACGCTGCCGTTCGGCACGCCGGAACAGGTGCGCGCCGAAAACGCCCAGTTGATCGCCACCCTGGGCCGGCAGGGCGGTTACATTCTGGGGCCGTCGCACTGCATCCAGGCCGGTACCCCGCCGGCCAATATCGTCGCCATGATCGACACGGTACGCGACTACTACCCCTACCGCTGAGCCGGGCGGGCGCCCGGCGCGTGCCGGCGGCTCGCGGTTCGGATCACCCCCATCGAAGCAGGATGTCCCATGGACGACACCATCACAGCTCCCGACTGGGTCTGCGTCAATGCCAGCGCCGACTGGCAGGCACGCGACTCCATGGCTGACTATGTGTACCGGGACCACCTGTGGATTCTCGGCGGTTGGTTCACGCCGCAGACGCCCAATCCGCTGGACGTGTGGAAGTCCCCTGACGGGCAGCAGTGGACCTGCGTGCAGGAACACGGTCCCTGGGTACAGAGCGACCTGCCCGTAGCCCTGGTGTTTGGCGACCGCATGTGGCTGATGGGGGGGCGCAAGCTGCCCGGCACCGAATGCTGCAACCGAGTCTGGTCCTCGGCCGACGGCGTTGACTGGGTCCTGGAAACCGAACACGCCGGGTGGAGCCCGCGGGTGGCCAGTTCCTTCGCCGTGTTCGATGAGCGCATGTGGGTCCTGGGGGGCACGGGCAGTTTCTACGACCACAGTCCCGGCGTGGTCCGCCACGACGTGTGGTCGTCGGCCAACGGCCGCGACTGGGCGGAAGTTACGCGGACGGCGCCCTGGTCAGCCCGGGCCCATGGCCAGGCGTTGGTATTCGACCATCGGCTGTGGATCTTGGGCGGGGGGCTGTGGCATCCCGAGCACGTCGCCACCAACGATGTCTGGTCCTCGGCCGACGGGGTGCACTGGGAGCAGGTGTGCGCGGCCGCGCCGTGGGCGCCGCGGCTGTGGTTCACGGCCGTCGCGTACCGCGGTCGCATGTGGGTACTCGGTGGCTGGTCGCGCGAGCACGGCAACTTCGGTGATGTGTGGACATCGGCCGATGGCTGTCACTGGACACAGGTCGAGTCGCGGGTCATCTGGACGCCGCGCCACGAGCACTCGGCCTACGTCTTCAAGGACCGCATCTGGATTGCCGGCGGCTACGCCGAGGTGTTGGACAGCCAGGTGTGGTCACTGGCCCTGCCACTGGACTGGTCATGGGACCGTTGACGCGGGCCGAGCGGCGCGACCAGCTGCAGGCTCGATTGGCTCGATACGAATGGGCTCGTCAGCAACAGGCGCATTGCCTGCAGGCCGCCGCGGACTGGGCGAGCCGCGACGACGGATTCCTGCAGGCGATGGTCGTCCCGCCGCAGGTCCCGCGGGCGTACGATGTGCACCAGTCGGGTTGCCCGATCCACGGCGACGCAGCCAATCAGCGCGGCCTTTACCAGTGGCAGTACAGCCTGGACCGGCCGTTCAAGATTCGCTGCCCGGCCGGTGGCGAGGAGTATCCGTCCAATGACTATGCGGCCTTCCTGGCTTCGGGGCAGCAGGATCGCGCTCTGCTGGCTGGGGACTATGCCGACGATGGCTGGGGCTGGCCGCAACCAGGCGAACCGCACCGCTACTGGTTCGTCGCGTATTACGCCCACTGGAGCATGCAGCGCGAGCTGCGGCAGGCGCTGGACGCCCTGGCAGCCGCGACCTGGGTCGCGACTGACGAGGTGCAGGCCCGGCGCCTGGCGCACAAGGCGGCCCTGCTCCTGTGGCAGCTGGCTCGGTTCTACCCTGACTATGACTACCGCACCCAGGCGCGCGAATCGCGTGAGCACGACCCGGACTACACGGGCCGGATCACCAACATGATCTGGGAGGTGGACTGGGCTAGCTCGTGCGCCCAGGCGTACGAGGCGGTGGCGCCCTACCTGGCGGACGACCGGCAGCTGCAGGCTCACGCGGGCTTGGATGGGGCGGCACTGGACCACCTTATCCGCAAGCGGCTGCTGCTGACCATGGCCCGCGACATCACTAGCGGCAACGGGCGCAACCGCGGCAACTACGGCGCCCACCAGCTCGCGCTGGTGCGCCTGGCGATCGCCTTGGACGAACGTCATCTGGAGCCCACTTCCCAGGCCATGGTCAACTGGGTGCTGGCCAATCCGCGACCCGTCGTGCCCAGCGACATGGGGTTGGTGGACGCGCTGGACAACCTGGTGTACCGCGACGGCATGCCACCCGAGTCGCCGGCCTATAACTACATCTGGAGCGACGGCGTAGCCGCGGTGCTGCGGCTGCTGGGCACACGGGCAGCGCCTCTGTGCGCCCAACGGCGGTGCCGGCAACTGCTGCTGTGGCACTACAACACGCTGGTGTCCATGCCGCCGCTGCAGCCCCCGCTGGGCGACAGCAGCGACCTTTTCTCATGTCCCGGCACCCCCGGACCCGCAGCTGTACGTGCGGCCCTGGAACACGCGCCCGACCCGCGGCTTATCGATGATCTGCGCGCCCGCCCTGACGCCCTGCCCGCCGAGTTGTGCGAAGATGCGGCCAGCGACTGGCTGGCGGCCGCGCCGCCGTCCTCGACCGCGCCCGGGGTGCTGCGCTCGCGCCTGCTGCCGGCCTACGGCCTCGGCATGTTGCAGGCCGATTCCCGACCGGGACCCACGGCGGCTGTCCTGCACTACGGCTCGTGGACCCATCACATGCACCGCGACCAGCTGTCGCTGCTCCTGTTTGCCCACCAGAACCCCCTCTTGTGCGACGTGGGTTACCCCGAGCAGACCGACGCATTCAACCACCGGCGTTACGGCATCTGGTCCAACACCATTGCCCACAACACCGTCACCGTCGATGCCCGCGCGCAGGAGCGCGGCCGCGGCCGGTTGCACGCGTGGCAGGGCGACGCATTCGCGCAGGTCGCGGAGGCCTCGTGCGCTGCCTACCCCCACCTGGAGATGTACCGGCGTCTAGTGATGCTGGTGCAGAGCACGCCCGAGTGTGCCTATGTCTTCGACGTCTTCTACGTGCGCGGCGGCAGCCAGCACGACTGGGCCGTCATGGGGCCGCCCGCGGAGTTCGTCTGCACCCCGGCGCTGGGACCGGTGCAGGAGGCCGGGACACTGGCCGGAGCCGAGGTGCCGTACGAGGATTTCTACGACGACCCGGAGCTGACGGGCAAACCGCTGGGCGCCACGCCCATGCACCGGTACCGAGGGAGCGGCTACCAGTTCCTCGTGCACGTGCAGCGCGCGGCGCTGGCGCCCGGGATGGTCGCCCAATGGCGTCTCAGCCCACCGCTGGCAGGCCAGGCGCCGCGCCCCTGGCGGGAGATCGGGCTGCGCACGCACCTGGTGGGCGATGACGAGGAAGTGCTGGCGGCCGACTCTCAACCCCAGCGGTACCAGCATCTGCCCCGCTGGGTGAAGCACCTGATCCGCCGACGACGCGGCCCCGCCCTGCGCAGTGCTTTCGTCAGCGTGCACGAACCCTTCGCCGGTGCCCCCTGGATCGACAGCGTCAACCGCGCCACCCTTGAGCCTGACGATGGCGAGGCGGTTGCCGTGCGCGTCCGCCTCGGCAACGGCCAACTGCAGTACTGCTTCCACTCCCTGCAGCCGGCGCGATGCTACCGGGTCGACGGGACCCTAGAACTGGACGGCCAGGCGGCCTGCGTCGTCATGGGCCCCAATGGCCGTGTCCGGCGCGTTCTGCACCTGAACGGCACCGTGCTGCGCTGCGGCGATCTGGTGCTGAACAGCCCGGGGCTGCGGCGCAGCCGGATCCAGCGGATCGACTACCGTCAGGGTACCATCGAGCTGGCCGAGCCAGTCGTCGGGGCCGACCTGGCGGCTGGTCAGACGGTGCAGATCGACACGCTTGACGGCAGCGAGTCCGTGACCTTCCAGCAGCGGCTGGGCCCGTCCAGCTTCAGCATCGGCGACGAAGATCTGCGGGTAGCCGGGGGCCCGGTCGTCGACGTACTGCCGGGCGGCAACCGGATCATGACCCCGGTCAGCTGTCCCCATGCATACCCCGGCCTGACCGTGCTCAACGGCCAGGGGCAGGTGCAGGGCCGGGTGGCCGTCGGCGACTTCCTGACGCTGGCGCGGCCCGGGTTGCCGCCGCTGACGCGCGCCGACTTCCCGGACAGCGGCGACGGCCTGGGCGCACGCTTCGCCGTGGCCATCGCCGGGCCAGGTGACGAGGTGACGCTGCCGAGCCGGTCACAGTTCGAGGCGGAGTAGGCCCGACAGACGGCGACGTGGCGGAGACCTGGCCCCCGGTCAGCGTTGCCCGCGCCGCTCGTCGGGTACAGGCTCAGGGGCGCGGCACGTGCGGCCACCAACGGGCGATGGGGCAGCCTGAACGAACTTCAGCCGGCGAGCCGCGAACAACACCATGCGCAGCAGCAGGACGCCGTGTCGCCATCGGTGGATGTTGGTCTGGCCGTAGGTGCGCTGCTGGTAACGCACCGGCACGTCAAGGATCCTCAGGTTGAGCTTGTCGGCGCCGAACAGCAGGTCGAAATCGCCGAAGGGGTCGAAGTCGCCGAAGTAGCTGCGGTTGGCGTCAAGGCGGAGGTAATCGCATCGCCACAGGGCCTTGGTGCCGCACAGCGTGTCTTTCACCGACTGCCCGAGCAACCACGAGAAGAGCACGCCGAAGGCCTTGTTGGCGCACAGGTTGGCCCACTGCATGGCCTGCTCGTCGAGGGGATAGACGAGGCGCACGCCATTGGCGAAGTCGGCCTTCCCCGAGACCAGCACGTCGACGAACTTGGGGAGATCTTCAGGCGGAACGGTCAGGTCAGCGTCGAGGATCATGAGGATGTCACCCGAGGCCTGCCGGAACGCCTCGATCACCGCGTTGGCCTTGCCGCGACCCGACTGGCGCAGCTTGACGATCGAGCCATGGGCGTGGCGATCCGGGAGAGCGCTGATCTCGGCCCACGTGTCATCCTGCGAGTGGCCTTCGATGAACACGATCTCGGTTTCGTCGGCCAGCCGCGGCATACGCGCCACGACCTGCCGGATATTGCCCGCTTCATTGCGGGCCGGGACCACCACGGAAACCCTCCGGGCCGCACGCCGAGGCAGGCCGACGCGCCGCGCCACCAGGAAGATCGCCAGGCAGGGCCAGGTGGCCAGGGGGGCCAACCAGCGGTTGGCGCCTCGTGCCACTCCCGGCACCGGCAGCGGGCAGATGATCCGCCCGAAGGATTTGAAGGTCTCCCAGTCAGCCAGCCAACACAGGTTGGCGACATCGCGGCGCGACAGCCAGCTGCCATCGGGTACGGAACGGGCCAGACCCAAGGCCCGCCCCAGATGCAGGAAGGGCCGCCAGAGGGTATTGTGGATATTGATCAGCACACGCGTCCCCGCATGCGAGCAGGCGTGCAGCTGACGTAGCACCCGGTCGACATCGGCCACCTGGTTCAGGACATCCGACAGCACGATCACATCGAACGGGTCGGTGTCCAGTTCGAGGCTTTCTGCCGTGCCCACACGGAACTCGATACCGCTGTGTCGGCCACGGGCCGCCGCGATCTGCGTGACCGACAGGTCGACACCCCACCGAACGCGACCACGCAGCCGAGCCAGGAGCGTGCCATCGCCACAGCCCACCTCAAGAACGCGGTCAGCATCGCTGATCAGCAGGTTGTAGGTCGCTGCCAGCAGGCGGGCGTAGTAGGGTGATAGGCGGCGCTGGGGCCGCGGCTGGGCATAGAACGAGTCGACCGTCTCCAGGTGCACGGCCGCGGGCGCAGACAGGCCCTTCATGCTTGCCCCTCCTTCGCCAACACCACCAGCAGGCGCGCCGCCGCCAACCTCGGCCAACGCCCCATGAAGCGATCCACCGCGCGCAGGCACGGCAAGGCCGCGAGCGGGTACAGTTGCACCCTGGTGAAACCGCCCGAGGCAAGGTAGGCGAACGAAGTGATCCAGGCGACCTCCACGGTGCGCCAGCCGGCCAACAGGGCGGGCAGTTCGCAGCGCCACAGGAGGCGATGGGCCGAAGACTGGGCGGCGAAATACGCCGTGGCATCATGCTCTCGCAGGTCGACCGGGGCAGGGGCAAAGGCCACGTCAAACCCCAGCGGCTCGCGATGGAGCCCGCCATAGACAAGGCGCCCGACGCAGCTCATGGCCGGTTCGAGTAGGACCATCCGGCCGCCCGGCATCAGCACCCGGGCCGCCTCGGCGAGGAAGTTGGCGGGGTACCGCAGGTGGTGCCAGACGTCAAGCAGGACCAGGTTGGCCACGCTAGCCGGTGGGAAGGTCAACGCGTAGGCGTTCTCCACGCGGTCGATCCATGGGTGGGCCACCAGGTCAGTGGCAACGCACCCAGGCAGGAAGTCGCGACTGGTGCCCGGCCCCGACCCGATCTCCACATCCTGCGCGCCTGGCGGTCGGTTGACCAGGCGCGCGCGGATGTGCGCATACAGCTCACCATAGACGGCCCGCAACAGCGGTTTGTCGGCCCATCGACGTCGGTGTTCGTATGTAGTCTGACCATGGCGGGAGGCCGCGTCAACGGGCGTGCCGTTGGCCGGGACGGGTGGCCGGCTCACGGCAGCCCCGGGCGGCTGGCCGGCGTCAACCGCAGGCTCAGGTGCCGCACCACCGTGCAAGCCGGTTCCCCGGGAGGATCGAGCCGCAGCAGCGTGGCCTCGCCGGATAAGGGCACGGCCAGGTAGCATTCCGAGTCGCCCCGCGGCACGGGTCGATGCAGGCTCTGCTGTTCGCGGTGCGATTCGCCCAGCTGGCAGTAGAACACCTGCAGGTCACCGCCCGCGCTGTTCGACAGCTCCAGGCGCACAATGGCCTCGGTGGCGCCGCGATTGGCGATTGGGGCCAGGACGAAGAGCGGGTCATTACCCGTTGGCACGCATTCGCCGTCGCGGCGCAGTCGTTCGGCGTCAAGATGATGGGACATCGCCACCGCACCACCCAGGGTAGCGCGGTTCACAGACATGGCCAGCTCGGTGGCGGCGTGGTAGCGCCTGGCCAGCTCGGAGTCCGCGTTTTCCCGCAGGAACTCGGGCCGCCATCGGTACCCACGGCCACTTACCAGCTGGTTGAACGCCCGGCTCAGCTGCATCCGGTCGACCACACGCAGCACGTCCAGGGTCTGGAACGATTGCCGCTGCACGCCGGCCGAATCCCCCAGGGTCGCCAGCCACGCGTTGACGACCCGCACCTCGTCGGCAAATGAGCCGACGGTATGGCCATCCGGGGGCAGGCCGCCGACATGGCCGCGGTCGAGGGCAATGAAATCAGCCTGCATGAACTGCGCCTTGGACAAGACGTTGTCGAACTTCCAGGCAAAGGGGGCGTCCACTTGGTACACCTCACCTCTTGACAGGTTCTCAAGGGTCAGCCAGGCGGTGACAAAACCCAGGCTGTAGTGGCTATCGGCGCACAGCACCATGACCGGTCGGGGCAGATCCGCAGACGCGGCCACGATATGCCGGGCGGCGTCGACGCTAGCCCGGTTCCCGCCCGTGGTGAGGTTGATCCCCAGGCACTCCTGCAACTCGTCCGGGACCGGGTACGGCAGGCAGACCAGCGCCAGGTGCACGCCGGTCAAGGCGCTGAGGAGCGTCACGATGACCGCGTCGGCCCGTGGCTTGGCATGGTGCTGCCAGGCGCGCCACAGGGTGGGTAGGGTCAAGATCAGCGCCAGGCACACAAACGGGAACATGTACCGGATGATTGGGCCGGCCATGGTAACCCACCAGAACCAGGCCGCGCCGACAATCAGCAGGGCGAAAACCAGCCGCAGCCGCAGGATAAGTGCCGCCAGGGCCGGCCCGCGGCTCAGGACCGTCGCGGCGGTGGTGACCGCCAGCAGCAGGAAGACCGCCCACAGCGGGCCAAATGAGCTGCGCAGCAGTTCGCCGAGCAGCGCCAGGGCGCCGATCCCCCTGGTCAGGTCAAGGACCACCGCTTGACCGGTGCGCGACGCGGCAATGATCTCACTCGACAGGTAGGGTGAGGTCAACGCCACGGCGCTGCACACGCCCTGGAGCACGACAGCGGCCCCCAGGCCCCGGGCAAAAAACAGCGCGCGGCGACGCCGTCGAGCGGCCCGTCCGGACGCCCACCAACGGCACAGCGCCTCGGCCGTCCACATCCCGGTGACCGCCAGCATCACCAGGACCCCGGCGGGTTTGATGAGAAGGCAGAAACCGGCCAGCGCGAATCCCGCTACCGCGGGGGTCAACCGGCTGAGCCGCAGCGACCGCAAAAGCAGGGCCATGGCCAGTGATGCCGTGGCGGCCAACGCGGTGTCCTGCAGGCCCCAGAACGACGCGTGGTCGATCCGGGCGCTGTATTCGAACTGCAGGAACATCGGCAACAGCGCCAGGGCGGCCACGGCCAGAGCCCGGCGCCAGGAGTGGCCCGGGTGACGACCACGGACCGGCAGGGCAATCCAACAGGCCAGGCTCCACAGCAGCACGGGCAAGATCATGTTGAGCGCCAGGAAGTCGCGAAACGCGAACACCTGCGCGTCGATGCCGAAGGCACCGTTCAGCAGCAGATAGCCGGGCGGGCGGCTGGATGGCGGGGTCCCCAGGAGGGTCGACCACGCGCCCGCCTTGAGGGCCCGAAGCGAGGTGATGGCTTTCCAGTAGTACGAAAGACCATCATACACCGGCGGCGCCACCGCCAGGGAGGCGCGGCGGCAAACCGCAGCGCTGAAGGCCGCCAGCACCATCAACAGGAGCAACAGCGGCCCTCGATCGGCGCGCGCAAGGCTGCGGGTCCGGGGTGGTTTGGGGTTAGCAGCCACGGCTGGGGTCATCGCGGGTTACGAATGACAGATGGGGCGCGGTGCGGGCACGTTCAGGCAACGGTCAGGGCCGGTCCCGACGCGCCCTCGGACGCGTCGGGGCGCGGCCGGCAGCGACGCGTGTTGGCGCGCGAGGCCGTGGGCACCGTCTCCGGACCGGTGCTGCCGACTGGGCCGGCCGGAACGGCAGCGCCCGTTCGCGCGCCGGGCGAGGCCGCGACTCAGTGTCCCGACCCGGGGCCGCGGCGCGTCCGGCCGGCCCCTCGCAGCGGGACCCATCAATGCCGCGTCGTCACGCAACGGTCATCTCTCGAGGTCGATCAGGTATTCGTACGCATCGGCACGCCAGAAGTCGTCCCGGTTGGCGCCCAATCGCGTCAGATACACCTCGAAACGACCGGTGTCGCGGTCGTCGACCACAGCGAAATTGGACAACTGCAGCGGTTCGGCATCCGTGGCCGGGTCGCGGTCATCGATCCGGATCAGCGTGTCACGCTGCAGGAAGCCGGTTTCCTCATCGACAGCGGCCATCACCAGCGGGTAGCGCGGGCCGTTGCCGTACGCGTCGGGACCCGTCAGGTTGCCGAACCACCAGGCTCGGCCGGTACGGCCGCTGCGCAGGAAGTGGGACACGGTGGCCGGTGAGTACGCCACCTCGCCGTTGTCGAAGTGCCAGGGCACCGGGTCAGCCCAATGCACGCCGCCGTCGTCGGAAAAGGTGTACCACTTGTGCGCCGGCGTGCCCTTCTGGATGCGGGTGCGCCAGGCTTCTGAGCGCACATTGGACCCGCGGAAGACGACCACTAGGCGGCCGGTGCGCAGCGCCAGTATGGTCGGTTCGTCGACACCGCGAGAAGACTTCAGGTCAGTAATGACCACCGGTTCAGACGGTACTTGGCGGTAGCGCTGCGCCTGGGCATCCCAACGGGCCCGCACCACGATCAAGCCGTGCATGATCTGGGGGCATGACGGGAACACCCGCTGCACGTCCAGTCCGAGAAGGCGGCAGCAGGCGGCCACATTGGCGCCGACCGGGAAGACGAGGTCGCCATCCGGCAGGACCTCGACATTGGAGCCCGCATAGGCTTCGTTGTGGCCGACGTAAGCAGCGTGCCCCCAGTCGTCGTCGTGAAACTCGTCCCCGGGCTCGAAGCGGACCAGTTGCGACGACCAGCGCTGCAGATCGGACGACACCCACAGGAATGAGTGGTCGCTGAAGGAGGCTTCGGCGGCCCCCCAGAAACGGCGGTAACTCTCCTTGTGTGCCTGCAGAAAGACACGCTGGAGGTTCAGGGCCACGTAGTGCCCGTGGACCGGGTTCCACACGCCCGATTCGGGGACCGGCGCCATCAACTCACGGCCATTCTGGGTGCGGTGGCTGGCCTCGTGCCGGTCCTGCCAGGAGCCCCAGGTGTGGCCGTTGTCGTCAGAGAAGCGCACGGCGAGTTCGTTGACATAGTCGGACTCGCCGGTGACGCTCCGCCACTCGACCCGGCGGCGGTGGCAGTCCAGGTAGGCCTGTTGCCGGCTGACGCACCGGCCGGGGCCGGGCGCCAGCTCGATGACACGTCGCTCGATCTGCGGCGTAACTGGCATCACGGGTACCTCCTTGGCGAATTCCGGGGCGGCGTCGGGCCGCGGGGACCGGACGACAGCTGCTAGGCCGCGCCCACCAGGCCGGCAAGCTGGGGTAGCCCGAGCGTCGCCGACACGCCTCGCGGGTTCGCGTCAGCTCTGGCCACCGGTCGATGCGGGCAGGGCGGCGCCCAGGTCGTCCCCCGCCTGGACTGAGCTACGGTCACAACCGCAGGTACGGCAAGGCCGCCATAGGGCCGTGGCGAACGCGTCGGCGACGACAGTGGCTGCCTGGGACGCCCTGATGCCGGCGCCGCGCGCCGCGGGGGGGCCCGGCGACCCCTGGCGGTCCCGGGCAGCACTGCGGGAATCCGGCCATCTGGCTTGGCGCCGGAACCGCCGGCCGGGGGCCCGGCTGCCAACACCAACACGGCGTGGCTTCGGCGCGCCGGCCTGATGGCGCCGGCCCAGTCGTGCCGGCCCGGTCGTGCCGGCGGGGATTCGCCGCTGCTGCTCGGCCCGACGTGGCCGGCGACCGGCAGGGCTAGCAGGATCGGGTGCGCGGCAGACGACAGCGCTATATTACGCCTGCAATGCGCCAGCGAAGCGTCGCATCTCAGGCTGCCCAACGCTGAGCAAGCCGTGCCATGGCGCCGGTCTTGAGGCGCCCCGCCCGATTGGGAGACCGTGGTATGCCACAGGCCAGTGCCACCAATGCGATCTGCATCCTGATGGATAGCCTCAACCGGCACTTCCTGCCGGCCTACAACCAGACGCCGGTCCTGACGCCCAACCTGGAACGGCTGGCCCAGCGGGCGGTGACCTTCGACCGCTGCTTCGTGGGCTCCATGCCCTGCATGCCGGCCCGGCGCGACCTGTGGACCGGCAACCAGGAGTTCCTGTGGCGGCCTTGGGGCAGCCTGGAGCCATGGGACGAGCCCCTGCCCCGCACCCTGGGCCGGGCCGGCGTGTTCACTGGACTGGTGAGCGACCACTACCACCTGTGGGAGCGGGGCGGCGAGAATTACCACGTTGACTTCGACAGTTGGGAGTTTATCCGCGGCCACGAAAACGACCCTTGGATCGGCGGCGCAACGCCGCCTGCACAAGCCGGCAAAGGCCAGCTGCTGCCGCGTTTCCGCCGTAACCGGCAGCGGTTCATCCACGAGGAAGACTGGCTGGCGCCGCGGACGTTCCGCCAGGCAGGCCAATGGCTGCGCGACAACGCCCGAAGCCACGAGCGGTTCTTCCTGCTGGTGGACGAGTTCGACCCTCACGAGCCCTTTGATTGCCCGGAAGAGCACTGGCGTCGATATGACCCGGACTGGCGCGGGCCGACGGACTTCTGTTGGCCGACGTACGGCCGCAATGAGTACACGGAAGCCGAGGCCCGGCACATCCGCGCCCGGTACGCAGGCAAGGTGACCCTGGCCGACCGTTACCTCGGCCAGATACTGGACCGCATGGACGACCTCAACCTGTGGGACAACACCGTCCTTGCGGTCATGACTGACCACGGCCATTTCCTCGGCGAGCACGGCTGGTGGGGCAAGCCATGCTGCCCCCAGTACCGGACCATCGCCCACGTGCCGCTGTTTGTTCACGTTCCCGGTGTGCCAGGGGGCACGCGCTCCTCGGCCCTGGCCACCCATGTCGATGTCCATGCCACCATCATGGACAGCCTAGGGCTGGAACCACCGGCGCCGATCGACGGCGTGTCGCTGCTGCCCGCCCTGCGCGGTAGCCGGCAACAGGTTCGCGACAGCGTCCTGTTCGGCTGGTGGGGGCGGCGGGTGAACTGGACCGACGGCCGGCAGGTGTACATGCGGGCACCCGTAACGCCCACCAACGAACCGCTGGCCTTCTACACCAACCGCTGGTCCACCGCGCCGTGGTGGCACCTGCCCGCGCCGGACCAGCGCACCTCCTGGGGCCGTTACATGCCGCGGGTCGACATGCCGGTGGGTCGAATGCCCGTCACGCCGGACGAGATGACGCGCCTGCACAGCGTACAGCAAGCCGACTTACAGCAGGGCTCGTACCTGTTCGACATCGAAGGTGATCCGGGTGAGGAACGCAACCTGGTGGGAACGGCCGGCGAGCCGGAAGCCTGCCACCGCTTGCGTGCCGCGATGGAGGCGCAGACCGCGCCGCCCGAGCAGTTCGAGCGCCTGGGCTTGTGAACGGCGGCCGTCAAGAGCACGACTGGGCGAGCCACCAGGTCGTGGCGCCGCGCGGACCAACGCGCTGGGGGCGCCGCTAGCCTTGGCCAGCACGGCGTCGCCCGGGGGCCGCGGGCGCGCCATGCCACGAGCTGCCGACGTTCGGCAGGCCGTCTCGACCACCGCCACACCACTACAACGTCAAGGCAAGGGGGCGGAGCCGGCTGGCCCCGCCCCCGTACTGCTCCCCGCGCCCACAGGTACCTGGTCAGCGTGGCACGGTCACATGACCCGCGTCAACGAGCCAGAATCTCCCGCGCCTGGGCATCGCCAAGGTCGGTGAGGAACGGGATACCGGTCTCGCGTTCGGTTTCGCGGTTGGCTGAGTAAAGGTCGTCGCGGCTGATCTCGGACAGGCGGAATTTGCGCGCCCCAGCCATAAACTGCTGCAGGCCGGCGGAGATCTTGTCCACCAGGGTCCACAGCGCCACGGCGCCGAACGGCACATTGGCCATTTCGTCTTTGCCAACCTTGGCCTGGACCTCATGCCAACCGGCGAAGATCTCTTCGGGGTAAGTCCCGCACTGGGTGACGTTGTTGGGCAGCTTCTCCCAGTGCGAGTGCAGTTCGGCACGCTGCGCCGGCTTGAACACCCCCTCGATATTCGAGCCGAGGAAACCCGGGATCATCAGCGCGCGACCCATGCAAACCATCTTGGCAAAGGGCGCGCCCAGGGCCAGGGCCTTGAAGATGTGGTCTTCGGAGGAGAAGCCGCCGGCGAAGGCGATGTCGGGGACGACGCCGCCGTTCTTGGCCAGGCGATCGCAGAGTTCATAGGCCATGGAGTGCAGGTAGAGGGCGGGGATGCCCCACTCGGCCATCATGCGCCAGGGGCTCATGCCGGTGCCGCCGGGGGCTCCGTCGATGGTGAGCAGGTCGATGCCGTTGTCGGCTGACCAGCGGATGGCCATGGCCAGCTCGCGCATGGGGTAGGCCCCGGTCTTGAGCGTCACCCGCTTGAAGCCGAGCTTGCGCAGGCGCGCCACCTCCTGCATGAAGCCTTCCTGGTCCACGAAGCCCAGGCGGGAGTGGCGCTCGAACTCCTTGATGG
>CAITNQ010000254.1 GCA_903893785.1 uncultured Gemmatimonadota bacterium | reverse complement strand
ATTTACGCTGGAGCCGACCGGCCAGCAGGCCGTCGTTGACATTGCCATGCCCGTGGCCTACACCCTGGTCGACCGCGCCTTCGGCGGCAAGGGGGCCGCTGCCGGGGTTGAGGCGCGCCAGCTGACTCTGACCGAGAGCGGGGTGATTACCGGTGCCGTCCACCGTGCATTGGACGATCTCCAGGCCATCTGGCAGCCGCTTCTGCCGGTCCGGATCACCGACGCCACGCTGCACACCAGCCCGGAGTTCATCCGCATCGCGCCGGCCAGCGAGATCGTCATTCTGCTGGCCTTCGAGGTCAACGCTCCCCATGCCGCCGGGCTCATCAGTCTGTGTTACCCTTTCTTCACCCTCGAGGCGATCCTGCCCAGACTGGGACTGAAGGCCGCGCCGCCGTCGCCGGCGCATGACCGTCTGCCGCTGCGAGCCGCCAACCGCCGGCGGCTCGCCCAGGCCGAGGTGCCTCTGCGGGTCGAACTGGGCCGCCGCCAGATATCGCTCGCCGCGGCGCGGGCGCTGCAGGTGGGCGATGTGGTCGTCAGTGGCAGCCACCGCCATGACCCGGCCGTGGTGTTCGTCGGTGATGAGCCCAAACTGCTCGGTCGCCCTTGTGTCGACGAGGCCGGCCATGTCAACGTGCGCGTCGCCGGGACCATCCCACCCGAGTTGGAGGAGCACTACCGGAACCAGTGCCGACCAGTCCGCGAGTAGGCGATAGACGCGGCAGCCCGCCGGTCCCCCCTCCGCGCCTGCGTTGGCGACACGGCCGCGTCCGGGCGCGTGTCAGGCCTTGTGCCTGGCGGTGCTGTCGGCGAGTGACAGCGCCCGTCAACCCGTTGCACCAGGCTGCCCAACGGCGGTTGGGGTCCGGCAACCATGGTCATCTCACCGTGGGCTGGCACAGGTGGGTGCCGGCCACCGAGCTCGCGTCGGCCGAGGTGCGCTCGGCGCAGGTTGGCGACGCCTCTGCCGTAGCGGCGCATGCGGCTCTGAACCGGGGGCCTGTCCCCACGGTCCGGTTGCCTGACGATGGCGGTCAATGGGGGCCGGCAGCCCTGCTGCACGGGCAGGCCCCGGCGCCGGGCGCAGACCTGCCGCCGTTCCTGTTGCCAGCGCCCTGGCAGCGCGGTGGCCGATGAGTACCCCACCGCCGCACACCGTCCTGCTCGCCGGGTTGCCCCGGGGCGGCACCACCCTGGCCTGCGCCATGTTGAACGAGCACCCGAACACCGTGGCCCTGGTCGAGCCCATGCTTATCGATGTCCATGGCGACCGCCCGCGGGCAGTCCACGAGATCGGGGCGTTCGTCCGCCAGGCCCGCCAACAGTTGCTGCAGACCCGTCGGGCCGTGTCCAAACACCGCGACGGCGTGATCCCTGACAACACGGTGAGGGATGGGCCGGGCGCGCTGGCGCTGCGCCGTGGCGCCGATCAGCATGGGCTGGTCACCTTTGACAAGCCGCTGACGCCCAGCTTCCGACTCGTGGTGAAGCACCCGGCCCTCTTCACCGCACTGGCCGACCTGCTGGTTCAGGAGTACCCGGTGTACGCCGTTGTGCGTCACCCGTTGGCCGTGCTCGCCTCGTGGCAGACCGTGGCGATGCCGGTGAACCAGGGCCGGCTGCCGATGGCGGAGGCCTTCTGTCCACCGCTGGCGGCGCGCCTCGCCCGCATCGGGCAGGTACTCGATCGGCAGGTGGCCATCCTCGAGTGGATGCTGACCACTTACCTCGCTCTGCCTGCAGGCTGTGTGCTGAGGTACGAAGACATGCTCGCGCGACCGGCTTCGACGCTGGCCCCCGTGAGCGGATGGGTCTGGCCGCCAGGGCGACAGCGGCAACCCTATGCGGCGAGTTCGCGCTACCCCGGCGTCGACCTGCGCCGCCTGGCGGCGGCCCTGGCGCCGCTGGAACCGACGGCGAGCCGTCTCTACCCCGACGTGGCCGCCCCGCCAGCAGACCATCCGCCGCCTGCGGACTGATCCGCGCCGGGGCCTGGGGCCCTGCTGTCGAGGCCGGTCTCACAGCGCAGGCCGGCACGCGCCGACGGGCGCCGAGAACCGTCAGGGCAACGCGCACTCACCGGGCTGCAATGGCCCGCAGCATGCGCTGGGCGGCAGCCAGCGAGGCGTCCTGGTGGCGCGTCACGTGGCCGTAGTCCTTCAGTGCACCCACGTCGGCCACCCGCATGCCGTGCCGCTGGAAGGCGTCCTCGTAGAACGCGTACGGCCGCCAGACCAGAGGGAACTCTCGCCACCGATGATCGGCCGGCTCGCCCAGATTCACATTGGCGAAGAAGACCCCGTGCGGCGCCAGGTGCCGCGCCACAAAGTCCAGGGCACCGTCCAGAACCTGATCGCGCAGGTGAATCAACACGGAGAACGCCCACACGTAGTCGAACGCTTCCGGCAGGTCGAGGTCGGACACATCGCGGCAGCAGATTAGCGATGGTTGCTGGTCAACCAGACCCGCTTCCGCCAGTTCCTTCCTGGCTTCGCCGATGGCCTCCGGCCGCACGTCGACGCCCGTGTAGTGCCCCCGCTCAAGGTAGGCGATGATCGGGATGCCGCCGCGCAGGCAGCCGCAGCCCAGGTCGAGGAATCGGTGAGCCGGCTGCAGGCCAGTCTGGCGCACAAAGGCGAACTGGAACTCCCGTTTCTGATGCCAAAGGTCAGGCGGGCCCACCAGGCCGTGCCGCCGTCTGGCGTCTGCCGGGTCAGGTGGCGCTGGCCAGGTTGGCAAGGTCGTCCATGGGAGTCGTGTCCAGGTCGGATTGCGTGGCGGCGGCCGTGGCCCAGAGGTACGCGCTGCGGATCGCCGTCGGCAGGTCGTTGGCGGCAAGCTCATCAAGGTCGCGATGGTGATGCTGCAGGGCGGGTTCCAGGAACCGGGCGATCCGGTCGGCTACCGCCGGGCCCGGCCCAGGCGTTGCCAGCCCCAGGCGACGGGCCAACGGCAGGACGAGGGCGTCTCGGTCGCGCAGCAACACCGAGTAGTCGACGAAGTGCCGGGGCCTCCCCCGTGTCGCGCGCTCGGCGTCCAGCAGGTACCGCAGCCACAGCGCCAACGCGCGCTCGCGTGCCATGCCGTGCCGCACCCGGAGCGAATCGGCCACCTCCAGTGGATGCCGGATCACCAGGACCGTCTCGAGACCGAGTCCCTCGGCGGCGCATAGACGTTCCCAGATCGGGAACACGCGGCACAGGCGCGGATCCTTGACTACCAGTGTGGCCTGACCGCGCCAGTGGGGCGCCAGGGCGCGGGCAAGGCGGATCGTTGCCCGGTCGCCGACGCGCGCCAGCGTCACAGCAGTCAGGGGCGCCGGATCATCCCAGGTCAGCCCCATGTCACCCAGCAGCTCGTCATGCAGAGCCACCAGCGGCGCGGCCTCGAAGAAACCCGCCGGGTTGTCGGGGCGCGGCGGCAGGAGATCCATCGGCAGCCCGGCCCCAGCCAAGGCGAGCGCGCCGGTCACCGCCGAGGTGCCGCTGCGGTGCATGCCCAGGACCGCGATCACGCGGCGATCGGGCGCCTCCGCTACGGCTGATGCCGCGGCGGTGGGGGCGGCCGTCGCCGCCAGGTGCGGCGGCCAGGCCCCGGTCGACACACGCGCCTCCAGCTCGGCCACTTGGAGGCGTAGCGCGTCGCGCTCGGCGCGCATCGCCGCCAGCGCGAGACTGCCGTCGTCGCCGCCGTTGTGGACCTGCGCCGCGAGCTCGGCCGTGACCGCGAACAGCAAAGCCCGCCGATGGGCGGCTAGTGCGGTTTCACTGGCGATGCGCCGGGCCCCAGGCCGCAAACGAACCAGGAACTCCGCCTCCGGTTCGGCGCGGATCCAATCCACCTGCCAGTCGCACCAACCGATGGCAGACAAGTCCACGATCATCAGCTCGAAGGAACTCGGTGTGAACTGCCAGCTATGGACATCGATCAAGGGACCGGCGGCCGACACCGCGCGCTGGAAGGTTGGCAGGGCGGCGGGCAGAGCGTGGGCGAACTGGGCCTTGTCCATGGGCGCCCCGACGCGCCATCCTGCCAGGTTGCCCAGCTTTACGGCGTAGGCGATCTCGTTGAAAACCGCCGCCCCGCTGGGTCGGCTCCGGCGCTCGTGATGGGCTTGCACTGCGTCGCCGGCAAGAGAGATGGGCCGAAAGGCATCGTAGCACCAGCGCTTGTCCGGGATCGCCAGAGCCAGCAGGCCATCGCGACGGACCAACCGCGTGGCGCTGGCGAGGAAACTGACCAGGTCCGGGACCCGTTCGACCTGATGGGAGCAGACGATGGCGTCGAACACGCCTTGGCAGGACGGCGGCAGGCACTCGTGCAGATCGCCACCGCGCCAGACTACGTCCACCGGCTCGATCGTGTCCGGGGCGACCGGCGATCCGGCATACTTGGCGACCAATTCCTCGCGGCTGACAAAATCCGCGCGGGTAACCTGCCACCCTTCACGCCTGGGCAGGAGCGGCTGGCATGCGCCGCCGACCTCGAGGTACCGGCCATGCAGACCCAAACCGGCCAGCAGACGGCTCCGCCGCGGGTCAAGCGGCGGCTGCTCACTGGGGTGGGCGTCAGGTCCGGTCAAGCACGGCCTCCACGATCCGGGCTGCGAACCGATTCCACCCGTACTGATCGGCTACCCAGGCCGCATTCGCCATGGCCAGCTCAGCATAGCGCGCGGGTGAACGCGCCAGTTCCACCGCCTCAGCCAGCGCGTCATCCCAGTCCTCCGCTACAGCCAGGCGTCCGCGGCGCGAGTCGGCGCAGACCTGGCGGTTGGCCCAACTCGGCGAGGCGATCGTCCACGTCCCCACTGCCGCCGCCTCGAAATACTTGAGCTCGCTCTTGCATTCCGTGAACACACTCGGATGCAGCGGGACAAGGTTCACGTCGACCTCGGCAATCAGGCGCTGCAGGTTCACCCAGTCGTGCAGCGGCAGGTGCTCAAGACGCGCATCGAAGGCAGCCAGCGGGCCCACGTGG
Organism: uncultured Gemmatimonadota bacterium; assembly: GCA_903893785.1. Lineage (GTDB taxonomy): Bacteria > Latescibacterota > UBA2968 > UBA8231 > UBA8231 > CAITNQ01. The sequence continues at coordinate 3,531 of CAITNQ010000254.1, read as the reverse complement.
TCAAGGAAACCGACGATGCGGACCACGACGTCAGGTTGCCGGGCAAGCAGACGCGCCAGCGCCGCACTGACGACCCCGAAATCCAGCCGATGGGACGCGGTACCACTGAAGTAGCCGACACAGATGGGTGTGTGCGACTGGAACCCACGTTCGGCCTTGATGCTAAGGAGTTCGTCGGAGAAGCCCTGCTGTTGCCGGTTGAGGAAGTTGGGAAGCACGCTGACCGGGCCGCCTACGACGTCCCGCAGCCGGGCGGCCAGGGCGGCGTTGGTGGCGACTCCGCCGTCGCAGAGGCGTGCCGCCTCCTGGTTGCGTGCCACCATCGCGAACCAGAAGTCCCAGTCCTGCGCCCGGGGGGCTTCCTGCGCCAATGCTTCGATCAGCAGGTGAACATATCGGGTGTCGAACACAAGATCGTCACAGTCGTACAGCACCTTGACGTTCCTAGCCCGTGCCGCCGTGACCAGATGCGCAACCCGGGCGCTGTAGCGGACGCGCGAAAGGATCAGGACGTCGATGCCCGACAGGCGCGGAATGAGCCATTCGATCTCGGCTTCCCGGAACCAGGCCGCGCCACAACCCCCTGGTCGCGAGCTTGACACTGCTTCGACCATGTTATACACGCGATAACGAAATGTGCCGTAGTCAGGTCCTTCGCATAGCCACGCCAGGCGGGGTGAGCCGGCTTCGAGCATGGACCATCGCCGGTCGAATGTCTGGCTGTCCCAGGGCGGTGCGAACGGAAGGTCACCGCTTACCAGCATGGTGTGCATGGGCTGTAGCTACTTCGGCGCCGCGGGGGTGGCAAGATGCGCAGGATCTGGCCGCGCGGCGCCGAAGTGCGCCGCAATGTGTTCAACCGTGGGGCGCAGCGCCCGGGACCAGTCTCGTTCGATCCGGTCCGCGCGCAGGTTGCTCACCCGAGTTGCGTCGTCCACGGCCAAACTAGCCAGTTCCTGCAGGCCAAGGGCTAGTTCGTCGGGCGAAAGACGGCGTGTCAGGATGTTCCGGGAATACTCGGACAGATCCGTTTTCAGGCCATGGGCGTTGGTCAACACAGCCGCTCCAGCAGCCGCCAGATCCAGCGGCGGGTAAGACGGGTGTGGCGAATCCATCAGGCAGAAGCCGGCGTCCATCGTGCGCACCAAGGCCAGGTACGCGTGCCAGTCCAGGCCCTCGATGCGTCGAGGGCGGGCGCCGTGCGGCAGCACGAGGTCGGGGACATCGGACCCCACCATGCACACCTCCCAACGGTGCTGCGGGAAGAGCCCGCGTGAGATGGCGGCGGCCAGGGCCGCCAGGCCGGTCGCGAACAGGTTCCTGGGGTGATTGGGCCGAGCATAGAAGAACAGCCGCCGTCGCCCGTCGCCGGGATCCCGGGACAGCGAACTCGGAGCGGTTGGGAAGGCCGGTTCGAAGGCGATCGACCGCGCCAGCAGCCCCTCGATGCCGTAAGGCGTCTGGGTAAGGTGGCGCTTCAGCAGGTGCGAGTTGATGGCCACCAGAAGGCCTGGGGTCGCCATCGTTTCTTCGCACCGGACCCGGTCGTCGCCGCACGGGAAGAAGACCCGGTCGTCGTCCTGCAGCAGCTGGCAGACCCGGCCGACCGGGACCGAGGCGATCAGTGAACGCGTCAGCCACAGGGAGGTGGTAATGAAGTAGTCGTAGGCGCCCACGGCCAGCGACCGACTGCCGTTCCGCGGCATGACCACCACCTCGAGCGCTACAGGCGGGGCCATGCCAGCCGTGCGTAGGATCGCGCCGACGGTGCCCGCGTCCGGGGGCTCCTCGCGCGTGACCACCCTGAGCCGTGCTCCCACGTGACTGGCCAACGCAGCGCCGAGTACCAGGGCCGTCAAAACCCCCCCGAACAGCCGCGAGGTATCGAGGGCGTCGATGGCGACGGTGACGCGCGGCTCGGACGTGGGGTGCGGGTAGACCGGCAGCGGGGCTTCCTGTTCCCAGCGCCGGGCCAACCAGTCGGTGGCCGTCAACGGCCCGGCTGCACCAAAGGCGGCCCAGTGGCGTCCCTCTCGCCGACCGTCCTGTTCATAATGCAGCAGGCTGTTCATCCCGGCCGCGGCCACGTCCGGGTTCAGCGCCAGATAACCACGGGTCGAGAAGACCGGCCCGGGATCGCGTCCCTCGGCGGCGCCGTGCTCGAGGTAATGCACGGCCGGGTCCAGGCCCGCGGTCCTGACATCCGCGTAGGTGTCGAGGTACCAGTCCCTGTCGAACAGGGGGGAGTCTCGAAGAGTGGCCAGGTCGGGTCGGCTTTCGCCGCCGTCGGGTGCCGCGCTGCCGGCCGCCGGCAATGGCGCGGCACGCTCGGACCAGGGCACGGCCCGCCCTTCGGCCTGTCCCCAGCGCTCGAAGTGAACCAGAGCATTGACGTCGGCCAGGGCAACATCAGGATGGTCGTCAAGATACCGGCGGGTCGAGAACCACGGACCCGGGTCGCGTCCCTCAGCGGCGCCGTGCGCCAGGTAATGCAGCACGGGGTCCATCCCGGCATCGCCGACGTCGGTGTACGTGGACCGGTACCAGTCGTCGTCGAAGAGGAGCGAACACCGAAGCACCTGCTCATCGGTCACGGCCGGGAACCGGCCCGCTGCGTCCGACAGGCGCGACAACGCCACGACTCGCGCGTGGCGCCGCAGCAGGTCCTCAGCGACGGCGATGGAACCCGCTGGCCCAGTGGTCACTGACGACATGGGAGGTTTCCTGTAGCACCATGGCTCTCTGCCGCCCAGCGTCCGAACAGGACGTGCCGGCCCGGCCCTGGCCGACGTCATCGGCAGGCGCCTGGCGCTGGTGCCCGCCCCGCAGCGAGGGCCAGCACGCAGCCCCCGGACATCCGGCGCACCCCGACGATTAAGGTACCAAGCGTAGGAGGAGGCGCAAACGACATGCGTATCCGCTGGCGCCGGCGCCACAGGCCGGTGGGAGCCCGGCCCCGCCTGCATCGCGCCCTGATCTGGGCCGACCTGCGGCCCCGCGGCCGCGCCGCATCGACCGGGCCCCTCCGACCGAGCCAGTGACCTGACACCTGCTGACACTGGCTGGCTTCTGCCCGGCCTGTGCCAGTGCAGGGGTCTGTACGCCGACAGCCCCGCGGCGCGGCTGCGGCTCCGGCTTCGCTCGCCTGGGGCGCGGGCGCGCCGGGCAGGGCGAAGATCCGGTCGGCCCGCAGGTGGCTGGCACCGGCAGCGGCATGCGGTGGCGACTGGGCCCCTGGATCTCCGCTTCTGTCCTCACCGACGGAAGAGCAGGTCTGGGCGCGGTCCTTGGCCTGCCCGCGGACCCTCCTGTGTCAATTGGCCACCACGGAACCATTGGCTTCGGCCGCCACACGGACGCGGACGTGCGCCCTGCCGTCTGCCGGCCCGCCGGCACCCACGACAGCGAGCTCGCGTCACGCCCCCCACCGTGACGCAGGGCGTTGCGCCGCATGCCGCCACGGGGTACACTGTGGACGTGCGCTTCCGGTTCGGGAGCGCGGGCCAGTGGCCCGCCCCGCTGTGGAGCGGT
>CAITNQ010000253.1 GCA_903893785.1 uncultured Gemmatimonadota bacterium | reverse complement strand
CGTATGCGGCACCGAGGGCGTCATGGAGACCGGCATCTGGGGCGAGCGACTGCTGATCAAGTCGGCCCAACAGGCGGATTACGAGCCGGTGAAGTACCCCGCATCGCGAGGCGTCTGGGAGCAGTTCGTGCGCGTTCGGGCCGGATCTCAGGAAAATCCCTGCCCACCGGAAATCGGCCTGCGCTTCGCCCGGTTGATGGACATGATCCGCGAGAGCGCCGACAGTGGCCAGAGGGTGGTTAGCCGTCGGCGTTGACGGCTCGGTTGCACGGGCGGAACCGACGGCGCCGGGGTGCCTAAGGCAAGTCGGGGATTGCCGTGGTTGCCCCGGTGCCGAAGTCGACCAGCTCAATCGTTGTCCGGGTCTGCTGCCGGGACGGCCGCGTACCGGCGGCCGACCCGGCCGGGGTGACTTCGACCGTGGCTTCGGCAACCGTGCGCACCAGACGCGTGATCGGAACCGTGTCGTGGCGCCACACGGTGCTCGTGTACGCATTGCTGACCGCGACCTGTGTGCCCCCCTGCAACTGCTCGGCTTTGGTCACGCCCCGCGATTCGCGCCGCGTGCACAGGAGGGCGCCCCGGGGCGTGGCGATGGACTCGGGTGCCAGGTCTTTTACGGCCGCCGCCGGGTCTTCGGCCAGGGCGGTCTGGTTCCGCATCTGCGCCAACGCCTCGGCGATGGGCATCTCCGTAGCCGGCGAGTCGCCCGAACGGACGATCCACCGCCGAGCGTCGCGGAAAGACTCCCAGGAATCGGGTCCTTTGGCGGCCAACGCGCCCGCCGGCAGCAGCACCTTCTGGATCATGCGGGTACCGGGCATGCCGATGGCGATCTCAAGCCAGACCCACCGGACGCCGTCTGCCTGGCGTTCCTCCCCCACGATCGCGTAACGCTGCGTCACCTCGACAGTGCGCGCCCCGGCTTGGGTGACGGCGCGGTACTGAGCCCAGTCGCCCACGCCCAGACGAGCGGCCGGAACGCTGCCAACAGGCGCTGCCGCAGGCGCACCCGTCCACGACAGGACAACCACGGCAAGCGCCAAAGCCGTCACGCGCATGGGCAACCCCCTCGGATGTACGTGCCTCTCCCGACTGGCAGGATCAAGGGACGGGCCGACCGACTGCCGGACCCCGCCTGACCGGAACCGGATCGCCGGCCGTGGCACCTGGGCTCGCGAACACAGATAGCCCGCCGCGGCGCCGACTCAGGCACCGCCGGGTCGAGACACAGGCTGACGGACCCTGCCCGGCCACGCTGACAGCAGTTCGCCGGCAGGGAGAGCTTAACCCTGTCGGGTCTTGGCCGCCAGCTCGCCGATCACGCGCTTGAGTTCCTGCAGGTCGTCGGCTGCCACCCGCCGCCCACTGAGGACCTGCAACGCCATAGCGCCGGCAGAACCGCCGAAAGCGCGATCGCGCAAGTCAGCAATCAGCTGGCGCTGGGTCTGCTGCCGGGTCGTACGTGGATGGTAGACGTGCGTCCGGGTCTCCTCGTCGCGACGCACCAACCCTTTCTGGAACATGATCTGCAGGAGCTTCAGAATGGTCGTGTACCCAGTCTGACGTCCGGCCTTGAGCACGTCGTGGACCTGGCGCACTGTGCTGGGGCCCTGGTCCCACAAGACGTTGAGAATGGCCAGCTCAGCTTCGGTGGGTTTGGGCAGCTTCTGCTTCATGCGTTCCTTTCTAACCAGGTTCTCCTGCGTGGCCCGCGACAATATCCCGCTGTGCATATCACACTAGTGCTCGATACTAAACGACCTCTGGCCGTTGTGTCAAGAAGGAGCTGTCGCCGGCGGTCCGGCTCCAGGGCGGCGAACCCCCGGCTGCGGCTGTGCGAGGGCCCATCCGAAGCCCGGGAGGTGGGCTGACCGCCGGCGGCCGGCGTGGCGAGGGCCGCGCCAAACCGCGGCGGGCGTGACCGGGCTAGGCGCCCATCAACTCGGCCCCCGGCGCCGCCGGGCCACGCCAGGCGGCAGCCCCGGCTCTGGCAGCGTCACCGGCGCCCCGTGGCCGGCCGGTCCGGACGCCTGCCCACGGAGCGGGAGAACGCCGGACGGCAGTCGGGTGGCGCCGGTGGGCGCTTGACGGCCTGGACGACAGCTCTGGCCGCGCCGCGGTGCGGGCCTGATTTTTCCTGGCGACCTGATCCCATGCTCCCGCGGCCGCCACCCCGGGTGTCGACCGCCGTCCACCCGTTTTGGCGAAAGGCCTATCCGAGATGAAGAAAGCAGCCATCGTCGGGGCCCGGCAGGCGACCGTGGTCGATGTTCCCGACCCGCGAGCCACCGCTGACTGGGCCCTGGTGCGCGTCGACGTGGCCCCCCTGTGCACCGAGTACAAGGGATACCTGGCCGGTCACCGGGCCGAGTACCTCGGCCACGAAGCCGCCGGGGAGGTCGTCGCGGTCGCCCAACCCGGACGCGTCCACGTGGGCGACCGGGTCGTGGTGATGCCCCAGTACCCCTGTGGCGGCTGCCCGCTGTGCCTGGCCGGCGACTACATCCACTGCGAGCACGGCACCGATGTGACCCGCTTCACCGGCTCGCCCGAAGGCGGCGCCACCATCGCCCAGTATCTACTGAAGCCCGACTGGCTGCTGCCGGTCATCCCCACACAGATAAGCACCGAGCACGCCGCCATGGCCTGCTGCGGCCTGGGACCAACCTTTGGTGCCATGCAACGCCTGGCGGTCGACTCCTTTGACACCGTGCTGATCACCGGGTTGGGCCCGGTGGGCCTGGGCGGCGTAATCAATGCGCGCTCCCGTGGCGCCCGTGTGGTCGGCGTGGAGGGCAATGACTGGCGGGCAGCCCGCGCTCTGGCTCTGGGAGCCGAGATCGTCCTCGCCCCGGACGACGGTGACCTCCTGCCGCGGCTGCGGGAGCTGACCGACGGCGTGGGAGTCGACAAGGCCATTGACTGCTCGGGCCACCCGGCGGCCCATCGGCTCTGCATTGATGCTACGCGGCGCCTCGGTGCCGTTGCCTTTGTGGGCGAGTGCGGCGAGGACACCCCCCTGCGCGTAAGCCCTGACCTGATCCGCAAGGGGCTGTCCGTGTGCGGTTCCTGGCACTACAACCGTCGCGATGTGCCCCGCCTGCTGAACATGATCGCCGCGATACCGACGCAGTTGGACCTGTTGATCTCGCACGAGTTCGCCCTGGAGAGCATCGGTCAGGCGTGGGAGCTCCAAGCCACCGGGAATTGCGCCAAGGTGCTCGTCAAGCCGTGGTCTTGACCGGAGCCCGACGGCCCATCAAGACCGGGCGGCGGATCGCGCGGGCAGGGCCGAGAGGCTACCAGGGACCGGCCAGACTCGGGCGGTCCGCCGCGGTTGAGTCGTCGGCCGCCGGACCCGGCTCGAGCACCAGGACCACGCAGGCGTCCTGTTGGTTCACGTAGACGCGGCCACTGAGTGGATCCACGCGGAGGCCGCCGCAGGCGCCGAGGTGGCCAGGCACGTTGCGGGTCACTGGCACAACGGCCAGCAGCCGATCCGTCTGCGTGCACAGAACCGATATTGAGCCTTTGTAGCCGTGGCAGACGTAGGCCCGTTCGAGCTGGGCGTCGATATCGAGACTGAGCGGATGCAGGTCCACCGGTATCAGCGCAGACTCGGGGCGGCGGACATCTGGCCCGCGGAAGAGGACGCCATCGTTAACCAACGTCAAGTACAATCCCCGGTGTCGCGGGTCGACCGCCATGTCGTAGACCGCTGCCGGCTGCGTCCGTCGCACTCCCCCCAAGGGAACCTCGGGTAAGCGCGCCGGCCGGTCCTGCCGGAAATACACAAACGAACGCACCGGGCTGGGTCGCGGTCGCTCAACGTGGTCGTTCGGCACTGGATCAAGACCCACGCGGAACGCGCTCACCGGGCTAAGGGACGCGCCGTCCAGGGTCAGCAGCAAGCCCGATCGGGACACATACACGCGGTGGGACACTGGGTCGATGCGCACGCACACCGTGCTCCCCGCGGAGGGCTCCTGCGAGCCCACCGGCACCACCGCCACGGGAGCGTGGTTGTCGGCATCGAAGGCCGATAGGCCGGCCAGCTGCCCTCCTTGGGACGGATCCGCCAGGGACGCCACCAAGACGCGATGGGACCGGCGGTCGTAGGCGATGCTGACCGGGTTGCCCGCCACGGCGATAGGTGGCAGCCACTCCAGCGTGTCCAGATCAAGGACCGCCACCTGCCGCAGGAAGTAGTGGGTCACGTACAGGCGTCGTTGGCCAGCATTGTGGGCCAGGCTCCAGGGGCGACGCGCGGCCGGCACCACGGCGATCAGGGCGTGGCTGTCGAGGTCGAAGACGCTCAGCGAGCCGGCGGTCTCGCCCACGCGTTCGTTGGCCACGTACAGGCGGCGCCCCAGGGGGTCGAGCGCCATGCCGGCCGGGCTCTTGCCAGTGGGCAGCGCCGCAACCAGGCGCAGGGCAGGGTCTTCACCGATGGGCGTCGGCGCCAGGCCCTGATCCGCGAAGTAGCGCGCTGAGGTGGTGCCGTCGGCCGCCAGCCGCAGCAGGTCCTCGGCGCCCGCGCCGAGTTCACGACGCAGCTGTTCACGCGCGTCGTGCAGGCGCTTCTTGATCGTGCCCGCGCCCTCACCCAGCATGTCGGCGATCTCGCCGGCCCCGTAACCGGCCAGGTACAGGGCCGCGGCGACCCGGCGCTGCCGCGGCATGCGCTCGATGCAGTCGCGGACCACGTCCTGAGGAAACTCGCCCTCGGCATGCCCGAACGGCGGCCCACCACTGTCTTCCACTTCCGCTTCCAGGACGGTGAAGCGGCCCGTGCGGCGGCGCTCCAGGCGATTGCAGTGCTTGCCCACCAGCAGGCGTAGCCAGTGCGGGAAGGCGGCCGGTTGGCGCAACCCGGGCAGGGACTGGAAGGCCTCGGCGAAAACCTCCTGCACCACGTCCTCGGCAAGGTGAACATCACCCAGTCGGCGGCTGGCCAACTGCAGCGCCGTGGCACGGAACTGCTGGAACAGGCTGGTGAACGCCTCGGCGTTGCCAGTCTGGGCCCGCAGGATCAGGGCTACGAGGTCGGTCACGTGCCTCCCCATCGGCATCGGGTGACAGGCGGTGCGCACGCCGGTGCGGGCACACCGCCCCAGCGCCACGGGCGCAGGGCCCGCCCCATCTCAGACCCAGTCAAGCCAGGGAAAGATACATGCACGGAGGTCCGACGGGAGCAGTGCACCCGACGCTGCGCGGCCGGGGCCCGATGCCGGGTGGGGCGAGCGCTCCGGCCGCCCGCCGCAGGACCCGGTCGTTGGCGGCGGCGGCCACCGTCGGGAAGCGCCCGGGTGTGCGAACGCCGAACGGCGCGGGCCAGGTCAGTCGTGCATGACGCTGGCGGTGGGTCCGGGGATCAGATGGGGCGCCAGGACGTCGACCCATTCTGCCCGGGTCAGCCTCGTGCGCTCAAGCAACTGAATGCCCCGCTTCACCAGGCCGTCACGATGGTCAGCGGCCAGGCCGGCAATGGCGTCGCAGACGACGGCGATCATGGACAGGCGTTCGCCTGAGAACCGCAGCAGCCGCGCCAGCGGGATTCCGTCGGGGCCGCGCGAGGAAACCAGCACCACGCGCGCGTGGCGGTCGGTTTTCACGAGGCGAGTCACTTCTTGGGTGTCTGACTCGATGCTGTACCCAGCCGCCAGTCCGGTACACTGATGGTTGATGTCTTCCAGCGCGCCGGCCAGGAGCGTGTAGAAGTTCACCAGCGAGTTGTCCTGGCCGACCGCCAGCCGATCGACATCTGTATCGACCTCGAAAATCAGCACGTACGGTCCGCGCCGATCGGTGCTGTAGCGGCGGCAGCCGCGGATGATCTCTTCGCCGGCTTCTTTGAGGCGCTGGCGCCGGCCCACCTGCTGGGCAATGGCATGCTCGATGCGGGCCTTCAGGTGGGAAGGCTTGCAGGGCTTGGTGACGTAGCTGTCGGCCCCCGCCTTGTAGGCGGACAGGATATCGTCACGCTGGCTGCGGGTGGTCAGCATGACCACGGGGAGGTATGCCAGCTGTGCATCCTGCCGGATTCGGCGCACCAGATCGATGCCGGAGACATTGGGCATGTTCCAATCCGTGAGCAGGGCATCGTAGGCCTGCCGATGCAGACACGTCCAGGCCTCTTCACCGTCGGTGGCCTCGACGACGTCGTCGTAACCCATCTGGCTGAGCATGGTGCGCACGATGCTGCGCAGCGACCCCGAGTCCTCCACCAGCAGCAGTTTCATGGTCCCGCGGATCCTCCTGGATGCCCGTCCCGCACCCTGTGCGTCCTCTGGCCCTACTGGGCCACCGGGCGGGGTACTCCGCCGTACAGGGCCGTCACGAGCCCGCGCGCGCATGGGCGGTCGGAAGGCGGGTTGAGCAAAATCCAGTCCAAGGACTCGACGCGTCCACAGGCACCAAGCACCCCATAGAGCCAGGACGAACGCGCTGCCCGCCGCGCCAAGCAGGCTGTCGCGCGGCGGCGACAGCCACATGGCCCGAGTGTCGCTTTTTGCCGTCAGAGACGAATCACCTGCCCATTCAGTCGCCGGTGCGGTCCGCCAAGGCCACCGGGCGCGAGCTCGCCATCGGGGCTGCGCCAAACCACCAGCGCAGCTGCGTCGCGAGTCGCCATAGGGCGTCCGAACCCTCGTTCAAACTGCCCGACGGGCGGATAACCCATTGTCACGCATGGGTATCGTCGTTCTCCCGGAGACGGCACGGCAATTGCTAGCCGACTACCCGACCAATATGCTCCCTTGCCAAGCGAAGAACGCGTGCCGGAAACATCCTCGCCCCCGCCAATGGCCAAACAGGCAGACTCAGACGCTGCCTGTCAACCCTCGGCCCAAGACGAATCGACCCCCAGGCAGAGCGAGATCCGCGGCCTCCTGGTGGTGCCGGCGGCTGGCCGCAACCGGGCGTCCCATCGACCACCGCCGCCGCGGCTAATCCCCGTTCCGGACGACCTGGAGCTGACGCGGCAGGGAGTGTTCGACGCGGGGCCGCTGGTCGAGTGCGACTCGCTGCCGTCCGGGGCCGAGGCCTTCGATGCCGGCTGGGCCAGCGGCCGCGTCATGGGCGACCTGGGTGCCGGGTGCGAGGCGCGCAGCGACCGCTCCGTCCTGGTGGACGGCAACCTCAGCGGCGCGCCGGGTCGCCCGTGCACGGTGAAAGCTCAGCAGCAGGTGGTGGTCAACGGCGGCGCAGCCCACGCCCAGATCACGGCCGGTAGCATCCACGTCGCCGGCGATGCAGACGCTTGCTGTCTGGTGGCGGCCACCGCAGTCCATGTCGGCGGCGATTTGTCGGCGTGCGAAGTCACCATTGGTGGTTTCGAGGACCATCGCCATGCGCTGGAGGTGATGCAGACGCAGGCTAGTAGGGTGTCCCAGGAACACCAATTGCAGGCGCAGCGACTAGCCATCGAGGAACGCCGGGTGAACCGCCTGGTCAAGGCCACCCGGGTGTCCTGCGAAGTCCAGCTGGGGCAGTTGATCCGGGTCGTGGGCGACCGGGTCCGGGTCGATCTGCAGGCCTTCTACCGGGTGGTGGGTCCGCGGCCTGTGGAAGCCTTGGACGCCGCCCTGCTCGATTTCTTCAACCGCGCGGTGTCGGGCCGCATGGCCTTGGCCAACCGGGGCTATCTGCGCAGCAACCCAGCCAACCAGAAGGTGTTCATGCGCGTGCTGGGGGCCCTCCGGCAGCTGTTCGTATCGACGCGCCAGGCAGACACCAGTGACACCCGGCACCGGGAGTTGCGGGAGCAGATCCACCAGGCAGCTCGGGCGCTGCGCGACCGCCCGCTGGGCCTGCACCTGAACGGCGCGGTACGGCCCGATCTGCTGCTGACTTTCGTGGTTCCTGACCTGACCGTGCAGGCGGACGGCAGCGTGGTGCTGTCCGCGTCCTCGACGCGCCTGCAGGTGGCGGCAGACCCCGAGCCGGGATACCTACTGCTGCGGCAGGTGGGCGCCAATGGCGCCGAACGAGAGTTGACGACCCCGCGCGACGAACTGCGCACGGTGAGCTTCTGGCGCGACCAGGGCGTGGTGAACTGGCGGCCCATGGTCGCGGCGAACCGGTGAGACCCGGTGTCGCCCGCGCGGCCGACGCACGGGCGGCGGGTACCTCAGGCCGATCACAGGGGGGTGGCTACCGATGGAGTTGCGTGATGACGATCTGGTCTGTTATCTGCGCAGCCGGTCGATGGCAGCTGAGTTACACCGGTGGCAGACTGTGGCGCCGTGGGTCCGGTTGCAGCGCCTGGGCGGCGTTGCCGCCTGCCTGGTGGAGTCGACAGACCATGGCACGTACCGCATCGGCCTACTGCTGGCCGGCGGGCGTCGCAGTCAAGCCTGCGAGTTCGACTTGGCCAGTCTCCCGCAGCTGACTCCGGCGGCACTGGAGGCCGCGGTGGGGCACCTGGCCAGGCAGTGCCGCCTGACCGCCTGAGCCCGGCCGGCGTCGCGGTCAGACAACAGCCCCGGCTGCCACCCGGCCAGGGAGGGGCCTGCCGGGCTGTGCGGCTCAGCAGCCGAACTCGCGGCTGAGCCGCCAGTTTTCGACGACGTCGAGCAAGTGCTTGAGACTGAACGGTTTGGGCAGGAAATCGAAGGCCCCGTTGGCAAGGAAGCGCCGCGCTTCGGCTACCGAGGTCTGCCCTGAGACCACGATGACCGAGGTGTCGGGGCAGGACTGCTTGATGAGTGGCAGCAATTCGCTGCCGCGCAGACCCGGTAACTGCACGTCCAGGAGGACGATATCAGGTTGGTCCTGGCGCGCCAGGGCCAACGCCGCGGGCCCGTCAGCGGCGACCGAAACGTCGTACGGGGTATCGTCGAACGCCCGGGCGTAGATCTCCAAGATCACGGGGTCGTCGTCCACCGCCAGTATGTGGTGCCGGCTCACCTTGCCCTCCCCCACGTCGCTGACCCTGTTCCACCTGCCGTGCGGTCGGCCGTCCGGCAGTTCAGCCACAGCGACCGCCCTGATCTGACGCCGCTGCCGTCGGTGGCGCTGGCCAACCTTCGGGCCGGCCCGGCGACGAGTGCGGCGATGACCCCGCGCTGCGCTTGGCCGCGGCGCCCGCAAGCCTGTTGGTCGCGCACTGACAGGGCCATGTCAGCGTTCCACCATCTGGCCGGCGTAGATGTGGAACCGCGGCGACTCGACATCGGCGGCCAACTTGCGGCGGTACTCCCCCACCCGAACGGTGACGCCCCAGTACGCCGTCCCACGCACCGTGATGCTCGCGCCTTTGGCCGCGGTGCGGATGCGGCCTTCGATGACCGCCTGTTCCGCCTGCAGCTTCTGGTACAGCTGTACCAGTTGGCCCAACTGATGGGCATTGTGCACCAGGACGCGACGTTGCGGGCCGGTGGCGGCCGCCACCTGGTTCCGGATCTGGTCCACGTCGATGCGGGCCAGACCGAAGCGGCGCAGCACCTTCTGCAGGTGGTCCTGGCAGGTGCTGGCTGTGGTCTTAATGCGGTCGAGCTGCTGGGCTTCGCCCGGCTGGAGACCAGCAACCACCGTGCCGCCGATCCCGTTGGACGACCCGAGTTGGTAAGCCTCGACGCCGTCCTGCCCCCAGACCGTCCCCCCCAGGATGCTGCCGCCCCGATTACCTGTTCCCTTGTGGACCACGACCTTGCCGTCGGCACGCAACTCGGCGTGGTACGCGTAGTTGCCCACCATGATGTCGCCACCGGCGTCCACGCGGGCTTCGTGGATGAACTGGGCCCGGACGTGCCCGTTGGCCGTCACGCGCGTGCGTCGACCGATGATGCCGTGGCCCACTACCACATCGGCCGACGAGATGACGGTACTGCCATTCTCCACCGTATGGGCGATGGTCACGGTCTCGGTCGCTTTGACCGAGAACCCTTGGACGACCGATCCGCCGACATGGATCTCGCCCCGGAAGTCCAGGTTCCCGGTGGCGAAATCGACATCGCCCTTGATCACCAGCTGGCGCACGATCCGCAGTTCATCGCCCTGACGGCGTACCACACCCTCAGTGCCGGCAATAAACACCTCGACGTCGTCCTCGATCACGACATCGACATGCTGACCGGCGCGCAGGGCCAGCTCCTGCCCGGGCCGAGCGCCCAGTACGCGGCCCTTGATGTCGTGGCCCGCGGCACCGAGCCGGGCCGGCCGACGCCGGGCGATCGGCTGCCCGACGCGCACTGTCGGGGTGTAGTTGACTTCGCGGAAGTCGATCGATCCATCGGCCGCCTCGCGACCGGCCCGGCGCTGCAGGTCGACTACCATCTCCACCTGAGCATCATCGCCGTTCACGGGCACCGCGCCTTCGGCCAGCAGCACCAGACCGATGGCGTGGGTCCCGGACTGGACCTGCTTGACCATCAGGGCGACGGCATCTTGTTGCACGCCCGTGGTGATCCCGGCATCGGCCAGGCACTGGTGGACCATGGCCTCGGTCAGGGGATGGGCTCGCCCGTCGAGCAGTAGCCAGTAGGCATGCATGTCATCGGCGTCGTTCCACACCGGCGACAGGATGGCCAGTTGGCCCTGGGCCAGGCATAGGTAACCGCTGCGCTCGGCGCGGTATTCCCCCGAAGGCGACAACGAAACGCCCGGGCCAGCCTCCACGTGCCCCCCGGGCACGGCCAACGGTGCCGCCAGGACGCGACCGAACACATCCCGTCCCGGCTGTCCGACCCGGTGACCGGCAACCCGCGCGAGAACCTCTCCGGTCAGCACGGCCAGACCGCGCAACTCGGGCGGCGCCTGGGGATCGGGCCGGTTCTCCTGATAGAATTGGTGCAGTTCGGCCGACATCAGGGCCAGCACCTGGTAGGTGAGTTCCTCGCCGGGCCGTCCCGGATGCACGAAGCGGATGCCGTCGGCGTGCCCCGGCTCGGGCGCTACCCCGCGCGCGACACTCACCCAGGCCCCAAGGACACTGTCAGGCGGCGGCGCCTCCACCTCGATGGCGTCAAGGTGAAGTTCGAGCAGGGCACGCCGGGTTGCCGCGTCCCGCAGGCGCTCCAGCGACACGCCCTGCACATAGGCCTGCAGAGCGTCGTCGCGGACCAGCAGCTGCCCGCCGGCCACGGCCAGGCCAAAGAAACGTCGCCCCGCGTCGCGCCCGGCTTCGGCCCCGGGGGTCAGCGACAGCAGATCGCCTGCCGCGCATCCCAGGCCCGCCGCTACCCAGGCGCGCTCGGCCGTGTACTCCGCCCCCCCGCGAGCTGGCGGACTGGTGGCCCGACCGGCACGCGCGTGGTCTGCCATCTCCTCGAGGAACTGCTCGAGGGCCAGCAGGTCCCGCTGGGGCGAGCCGGCGTCGTTAGCCGTTCTCTCCCCCCGACGCGGGTGGGCTCCATCAGCCATCAGAAAAACCTCACTGGAGCTTCAGGAGCTCATCGACCTGGAGGCGGCCGCTGTCCAGCTCTTCTTTGACCCGCGCGGCCCACAGGACCGGGGCCGACGCCTGGCCGAGACGCCACAGCACGTTACGGGCATCCCGGTGGTCCTCCGCTTCCAGGCCACGGACCCAGAGCACGGCCAACACCTCGTCCTGGTATACCAGAGGCATGGCCGTGCCCCGCCCCGGGTCGTTGAAGCTCTCCCGCGTCCGCGCTACCCGTCGGGTCAGTTGCAGTGGGTCATGCCAGTTGGCGACCTCAGGTCCCAGGTCGTCGACGCGCACCTGGCCCCCCGGCCCGAGCACACCGGCCAGATGCGCCTCTTCGCCCTCCACGCGGACGAGCAGGGCCAGGTCGACGGCCAGAACCTGGTGCAGCACCTGGAGAACCAACTCGCCCGCCTGGGCGTGGGTGGGCCCCTCCAGCTGGCAGCGCACCAACTGGTCACGACCTTCCAGCTCACGCACCTGGCGTTCCAGCCGCGCGTAGGCTTCGCGCAGCTGCTGCGTCTGCTCGGCCACGCGCTGTTCCAGGTGCTGTTGGTGGGCGCGATTCTCGGCCACCAACCGCTGGCGTTCCATGGCTCTCTCGATCTCGCGCGCCACCAGGTCCATGTGGAACGGTTTGACCATGTAGCTGTAGGCGCCCAGGCGCATGGCTTCGATGACCAGGTCGAGGCTGTCCAGCCCGGTGGCCATGACCACTCCCACCTCCGGGTGGTGCTGGCGGAGCCAGCTCAGCGCCTCGAGACCGATGACGCCCGGCATCCTGATGTCGAGCGTAACCAGATCCACGGCCTCGTCTGCCATCAACTGGCGCGCCTGCTCGAAACCCGTGGCCCGATGGACCACGTAACCAGTATCGGTCAGCAGATACTCCAGCAGCCGCCCCACCAGTTCCTCGTCGTCCACGACCAGGATGCGCCCTTTGGGCTCAGAGGGAGTTTCCACGGACATCAGCCTCCCAGTCGCCTTCCCCGCCAGTTCCCCGCACCCGGACGGCCCGGGCGGGCGCCGGCAAGGGTCTCCACCTGGCCAGCGCCGGGCGCTTCGGCGCGCGCGCGTGCCACGCGGTGCCGGCGCCCCCGGGCGCCGGCCGCTGTCACAGCTGCCCCTTCGCGGCGGCGGCTTTCATTGCCTCGTTGGCGAAGATCGCCACCTCAACGCGCCGGTTCTGCTGTTTGCCCGCCGGCGTTGCATTGTCCGCCACAGGCACCGACTCGCCGTGTCCCACAGCCGTGAGCCGGTCAGCGGCGACACCCATTGACTTGAGCATGTCGGCCACGGCGGCGGCGCGCTGCTCAGACAGCTTCTGGTTGTAGGCTTCGGTGCCGTCGGCATCGGTGTGCCCCTCGACCAGCACGTTGGTGTCCGGGTACTTGGTCAGGACCTGCGCCAAGCTGGTGATGTTGGTGCGGCCTTCAGCCTGCAGTTGGGCGGAGTTGGTCGAAAAGAGGATCCCGGAACCCAGGGTGACCTTGATCCCTTCGCCCACGCGTTCCACCTTGGCGTCGCCCAGGCCCGCCTGCAGTTCGGCCGCCTGTTTGTCCATGTGCTTGCCGATGAGAGCCCCGGCCGTGCCGCCCACGGCGGCTCCCACCAGGGCGCCCATGGTGGTGTTGCCGGCTTTCTTGCCGATCAGGGCCCCCAGACCCGCACCCGCACCGGCCCCCAGGCCACCGCCCTTCATGGTCGCGCTGCACCCAAGCAGCGCCAGCGCGCCGCACAGGGCTACGGCAATGGTCCGACGAGTCGAGGTACGCATGGTATCCCCCTTGTGGAAAACGGAGTTAATGGCCGCTGACGCGCGGCGGTACGACGACCGCAGCGCCCGGTGTCTATCCCGAATGTACTGCCACCGGTTCCGTGGGCCAGATGCACCAGGCGTTGACAGGGGCGCGGGGCGCGGTCTTTCGCCCCGCGGTCACGCGGCAACCGCGGCTCACTTGACGACGTAGAGCAGCACCGCCAGAAAGTGACACGCGCTGCCCGCCATGACCCAGAAATGCCATACGGTATGCATGTAGCGGAAGCGCTGCAGAACATAGAAGGCAGTGCCCATGGTGTAGGCCAGCCCACCGGCCGCCAGCAGGCGGAACCCACCAGGGGCCAAGTTGGCCATCAGGGGGCCAAAGGAGACGACCACGAGCCACCCCATGGCCAGGTAGACTAACGCGGACAGCCACCGGGGGCGGTAGGTCCAGAACGCCTCAGCGGCAATGCCGGCGACGGCCAGTCCCCAGATGACCCCGAAAAGCCACCACCCGTGCGCGTGCCTGAGGGTCACCAGGCAAAACGGCGTGTACGTGCCGGCGATCAGGAGGTAAATGCCACAGTGGTCGATGATCTTGAGCACGGGCTTGGCCCGGGGGTGCGGCACGCCGTGGTAGAAAGCCGAGGCAAGATAGGCCAGAATGAGCGCCACGCCGTAGACGATGGCGCTGGCGAGCCGGTAGCCATCGTGGGTCAGCACTGCAAAGGCAACAAGCAACACCAGGGCCGCGATGGCCAGACCGACCCCGACCCCGTGCGTCAGGCTGTTGGCGACCTCTTCACCGAGGGAGTACCGGCGCGCTGATCTGGCCGGCACGACCGGTGCCGAACCCGTGGCTGGCAGGGGCGGCGAGTCCTTCACGAACGCTTGCCGGGCGCGTGCGCATCAATCCACTCCTGCATCTGGCGCCCTTTCTCGGTGCGCCACACAGGAACACAGCCCGGCGTCCCCGGGCGCTGCGTCAGGCCACCGTCCACCAGCAGGTCCTGGCCGGTAACGAACAGTGCGGCGTCTGAGGCGAAGAATGCCACGGCTTCGCCGATGTCGATGGCCAGCCCCTGACGCGGCAGGGGCTGCGCCGCCTGGTACCAACTGCGCAGCGTGTCGCCGAACAACTCGACGAACTGGCGCCGTAGCCGCGGCGGCAGACTGGCCACCCGACGGTCTGCCCAGTCGGGTTCAGGGATGTATCCCGGCGACACGCAGTTGACCCGCACCTTGCGACTTGCCAGTTCGGCGCCTAACGAACGCGTCAGGCCGATGATACCGGCTTTGGCGGCGGCGTAACCGCTGTCATTGCCCCAGCCCTGGTGACCGTGCACCGACGAGATGTTGACGATCGCGGCGTTGCCCGAAGCGGCCGCCGCCTGCACCAGATGAGGAACGGCGTATTTGCAGGCCAGCCAGAGTCCCTTCAGGTCGGTGTCGACCACCAGGTCGAAGTAGTCCTCGGTTGCCTCCTCGACGGGCTTGCCGAAACCGATGCCGCTGTTGTTCACCAAAAGGTCCAGGCGGCCATGGCGATCCACCGTGCGCTGCACCATGGTCTCGATCGCCGCTGGTTGCAGCAGGTCGGTGGCCACGAACATCATCGAGGCGCCCTTGGTCTCGGCGCGCACGGCCCGCATGGTGGCGCGGGCGGCGTCCTCCTTGCGATTGGCGAGCACCACGGTGGCGCCTTCGCGACACAGAACGCGGGTCACGCCGCGGCCGACGTTGCCGCCCGCCCCGGTGACAATGGCAACCTTCCCCTCGAGACGGCGAGCCGTTGGTGGGTTGAGGCGATTCGGGATCAACTCGTTCATGGCATCCTCCCAGAGGCGGGTGAGTGTAGGGGGAGCCCCACCGGGCCAGGCGCCCGGGCGCCGGTATCAGCGGCGCCCCCAGCGGCACGCGTCGGCCAGCAACCTCTGGCCGGCGACAGCGTCAGGGCACCAGGTGTCGAGCATGAGCTGGTCCGGCCCCAACAGGCGGATCAGCGGTTCGACCTGATCGGCGGGCAGCTGCAGGTGCAGGATCTTGCCCGCCCGCAGAACCTGACGGTAGAAGTCCGCGTGCGCCATGCCGTTGGGTGGTTCCCACGGCGCTGGGGTATACTGAATGACCCGCAACCAGGGAAGCTCCAGCAGGCACGGCAGATGCTGCCTGGCGTTGCCGCCGTCCAGATGGTACCACAGGGGGCCACAGGCGGCGTGCAGAGCCTGTAGTTCAGGCAGGATGAACTCAGCGAACTGCTGCGGCGAGAGCATGCAGGACACGTCTGACTGGGTCGGGCAATACGGCTCCGGCGCCCAGAACGGCATCCATCCCGCTTGGCCGTACCAGAACTGGTGCCGGGCCGAGATCAACTCGCGGTAGTAGTCGATCGCCGCCAACTGGGCCCGGGTCCCCTGCGCCAGGGCCTGCCCCAGCCATTCGGGGTGGTCCAGGACCTCAGTGAGGAAGCACTCAGTGCCCATGAGCATGGGCAGCAGGTCGTTGGCCGGCAGCACCACCGGACGCCCGACCAGGAAATCGTCGGTCCCGGCCAGGCCCGCCAGGGCCAGGTACAACTCGGTGTGCCGTCGCACCCACGCACCGTCCGGATCGAAGCCCAGCGACGGCGGTCGTGAGGGGTCAAAGGACTGTGTTTCCCACCAGATAGTGTCGGGGGCGAACCGAGGCGTGCCGCCCAGGCAGATGACCCAGCCCGCCATCAGCAGGACGCCCGGGATGGCTTCACCGCCCCACCAGGTATTGGCCAGGCTGGCCGATGCCGCGGCGGTCACATAGCGGGGGTCGAGCCACCGCTGTTCCGGGTCCGTCGGGACCACCGGCCACGGCGTTACGGCGCCGGCAGGCGCGGTGACGGCCAGGCAGGGCCGATCCAGCGGGTCCCCGCGCCAGAGGGCCGACAACCGGTCGCGCGCTTCGGGCCAGTCGGTCTTGTAGCGCACGGTGTACCCCCTCGCTCATCGTGCGGTGGGCCCAAGGCGGTGTCGCGCACCGGGCTCCCCGGGCCTGAGGTCCACCGCGGCGCCGAACCGGGTGCCGATGGGCGCGCCGCGGCCCGGCCAAATCTCGGCCCGACCGCAGCCGGCCGTCAAGCATCTGCCAGCGACGACGAAGGGAACCGCAGTCCATGCCGCGAGAGCGCCGCGCACCCATGGTCCGGCCTGCCGGCAGGGCGCCGGGGGGCACAGGCGGCACCGCCGCGCTACCGGCGCGCCGCGGCGGCGGCAACGTCGGCGCCACGGGCCGTGGGCAGGCAGGCCGATGGCCAGCCGTCCGGTGCCCCCAGGGGAAGGCTGGACGCACTCGCGCCGGTCGCCAGGCGGCCGGGGAACACCGCGCTGCGGTCCGGCGGGCGCTCCGCCGATGGACGGCCGTGATGCACCAGATGGGGGCGGACCGAGCCCCTCGGGTGGTCTCTGGTCTGTTTGCCGACCGGGGACCGCCGGCGTAGCTTCTGCCGCTGATCCGGCACGGCTCAGATCGCGTGCGAACTGCCAGACGCCGCCCATCGGCAGGGTCCCCCGCGCCGCCTGACACCTGGCGCGCCATGGACCGGGGCGGCACGGTGCCGGCTCGGTGACCCCATGCACGGCGGCGGGGCCCGCCATGGACCGGCCACCGACAGGCCTGCCAGCCACGGCCCCGGGCCCGCCGGGGCGCATGCAGCCACAACCGCCGGCCGCTGCGCCGGAACGCCGCGGCCACGTGTCGTCCAGCCGGGCCGGCGCGGCTCGACAACGGGAGACTGTGAAAATGGTCATCGACATCCACGAGCATGTGATCCCCCGCCGGGGCTTTCTGCACCCGCGCACCCACGAGACCATCTGCACCGCGGCGGAGCTGGTGGCGATCATGGACCGGGAGGGCATCGACCGTATGGTGGCCCTGCCCCTGTCGTCGCCCGAGACCTACCACTTCGTCCAGTCAGTGGAGGAGGTGTTCGAGGCCTGCGACCAGTTCCCCGACCGCTTCATCAAGTTCGCCAACGCGGATCCGCGGTTGGAGCAGAACTCCACCGCCGACTACGATTTTGTTCCCATCCTGGACTACTACCGTAGTTGCGGGGCGCGCGGGGTGGGTGAAGCGGTCGCCAATCTGCCCTGGGATGACCCCCGCTACCAAAACCTGCTGCGCGCCTGCGACACGCTGGCCATGCCCTTTCTGTTCCACCTGACCTCGCACGAGTTCAACACGTACGGGATCGTCACCGAACCGGGGCTGGGCGGGTTGGAACGGGCCCTGCAGCGCTACCCGCGCGTGCAGTTCATCGGGCACTCGCCGGGCTGGTGGAGCCACATCAGCGGTGACTGCAGCCTGGGCGAAATGGACGGTTACCCCCGCGGGCCGGTCGTTGCCGGGGGCAGGGTCCCCGAACTCATGCGTCGTTACCCCAACCTGTGGGGCGACCTGTCGGCAGGCAGCGGCTGCAACGCGCTGGCCCGCGATCCGGAGTTCGCGTGGGGTTTCCTGGAGGAGTTCCAGGACCGGCTGTTGATGGGTTTGGACATCTGCGTGCCGAGCAACGACCGCTGCGAATTGCTCGGTTTCCTGCGCCAGGCACAGCGCGACAGCAAGATCGCGCCGCGCGTGTGGGCCAAGGTGATGGGTGACAACGCGGCGGCGCTGTTGCAGCTGTGAGCGCCAGCAGGCAGCGCCTGGGGCACCGTTCAACCCCGGCGCCACCCGGCGCGGATCAACGCCCGCCGCTGGCGGCGCGGGTCCAGCATTCAGCCACGTCGCCCTGATCGCTCACCACCACCGTCAGGTCGGGGCCGACGCGCAGGTAGACGCGTCGTCCCACGCTCATCCAGCACCAGGTGCAGGCCCGTCGCGGTGACAGCACCAGACGCGAACCGTCGGCCCGGCGAACGACCAGATTGCCCTCGTGCAGGCGCTGGACCAACAGCCCGGGTTCGAAACCGGGCTGTTGGGCAGCTGCCGGCCACTGTTCCACCGGTGGTACCGCCGATGCGCCCCAGGGGGGCGTGCAGGCAACGAGCCAGGCACTGAGCACCCATAGCCATAGGTAGCCCAAACCCCGCCAGCTACGGCGCCACCGCAGCGCTCGGCGGGGCCCCGGTCGGCCGCCCGACGTGGCCACTGCCCCCACGCAGGGGCTGGGGTTGCTTCCGTTCACACGCCTGCAGCGGCCAGCCATGGTCGGCTCCTGTATCGACCCCGGACCGAGCGACCGCGGTTGATCCGGGGTGTTGCGCCGCGCTGGCCGGATCCAGACCGGAAGTCACGGGTCCCGAGCCGGTCGCGAACGACGAGTCCTGGGGCAGCCGGCCAGCGCGGCGATCAGGCCACCGCGCCGCGCCCGCGTCAAGGGTCAGATATGGGGCCCGCGCTCGCGCACGATGCGCAGCGCCAGAGATGGGTCGATCTGGACGATCATCTCGGGTTCGATGCGACAGTGCCCGGGCAGATCGAAGCCGGCGACAGCGCTGCGCGTGTGCCAGCCGGACAGCGATTGATCGAGGCCGTCGGTGGCGAACTGCGACAGGGGGCCGCCGAAGACATCGTGGAAGACCTTGGTGTAGCCGTCGACTACCCGGGGCGACTTGGAAAACGCGCCGCCACCCGCCGAGTTCACCATGCCGATGCACTTGACGCAATACCACACATCGTTCAGCGTGCCGAACGGATCGAGACCCCAGTGGAGAGCGCGGACATGCTTGATGCCGGCCTCGCGTCCGGCCTCGTAGCCGGCTTCCACGTCTTTGTCGTCGTTGGTCACCGGGCCCGTGCCGCCGCCGGTACCCGAGGTGAAGACCAGCCCGGACGGCGTAAAGGTGAGGGAACAGATGCGGCGACCTTTGGCCGGCGATATGCTGTCTTCCCGGCGACCCAGGTCAATGCCCAGGGCCCGGAGGCGGTCGTAGACATCAAAATCGCGTCGGCAACTGGCGTGCAACTCGGTCATGGCGGGTCTCCTCGATCCGCGAGCGTGCGCCTGGAACAGCTTCTGACAGGCAGAAGATAGCAGCCCGATCGAGGCGGCACAAAGTTGACCGACACGCCCACCGCTGCTACCTTCCGTGGCCCCTGATCGGAGGAACCCGCTGATGGATACTCGCACCGGAACCTGGCTCGGTCCCCTAGCCGCTGACGTTGACGCGGCATGCGCGCGCCTACGGCGTGAACGCGTTGTCGAGCGCGTCCTTGACCGCGATTACCGGGTCTGGGGCGACGACCCCGCCGAGATCGCCAACCGACTCGCCTGGTTGGACAGCCCTCAATCCATGGCGCCGGGCCTGGCCTCCATCCGGGCCCAGATCGCCGCGGCCGTCGCCGCCGGTTGCCGGCAATGCCTGCTCCTGGGCATGGGGGGTTCGAGCCTGGCCCCGGAGGTGTTCCGCCGCACCTTTGGCGTAGCGCCCGGGCACCTGGACCTGGCGGTCCTCGACAGCACGCACCCGCTGGCAGTCCAGATGGCCTTGGCCCGCGGCAACCCCGCCGAAACCCTGTACCTGGCGGCCACCAAGTCGGGCGGCACCGTCGAGACCATGTCGCTGACGCGTTACGCGTACAACCAGGCTGCCGCAGCCCTGGGCCGCGAACAGGCAGGGGCGCACTTTGCCGCCATCACCGACCCGGGCAGCGGCCTGGCCGACCTGGCCAGGGAGTTGGGCTTCCGCCACATCTTCCTCAATGATCCGGACATTGGCGGTCGTTTCTCGGCCCTGTCTTACTTCGGATTGGTCGCGGCCGGTGCCATTGGCGTGGACCTGGATCGGCTGCTGGCCCGCGCCCGGGAGATGGATCCGCACCTGGCATCGACCCTGGGCGCGGTCATGGGCACGGCGGCGTTGGCCGGCCGCGACAAGTTGACCCTGGTGCTGTCGCCGGGTATCGCCGCTTTTGGCGCCTGGGTGGAGCAGTTGGTGGCCGAGAGCACCGGCAAACAGGGGCGCGGCATTCTGCCGGTGGACGGCGAGGCCGACCTGGACACCGATGTCTATGGCAGCGATCGCCTGTTCGTGTACCTGCGCCTGGCTGACGATGGCGATGCGGTCCGGACCGATGCCCGGTTGGGGGCGCTGGCAGCCGCCGGACACCCGGTATACCGGATCGACCTGACCGACCCGTACGACCTGGGCGGCGAATTCATGCGCTGGGAGTGGGCCACTGCCGTCGCCGGATACCTGCTGGGCATCAACCCCTTCGACCAGCCAGACGTGGAGGCCGCCAAGGTGTCGGCCCGGGCGATGGTTCAGGCGTACCGCGAACAGGGCGTCCTGCCCGCGTTGGTGCCCATGCTCCGGCAGGACGAAGTAGCGGTGTACGGCGACGGCCAGGCCACCTCACTGGCCGCCGCACTGACGCAGTTCCTGGCCAACCCGGCCACCTACGTGGCCCTGCAGGCGTACCTGGCGCCGACGCCCGCCACGGATGCCGGCTTGGCGGCGCTCCGGCAGGCCATCGGGCGCCGCACGCGTTGCGCCACGACCGTAGGCTACGGGCCCCGCTTCCTGCACTCGACCGGCCAACTGCACAAGGGCGATGCCGGCCGCGGGCTGTTCCTGCAGCTGGTCGCCCCGGCGGGCCTCGACACGCCCATTCCTGATCGCCCCGGCGAACCCGCTTCGACGATGAGCTTCGGCGTCTTGATCGCGGCGCAGGCCCTGGGCGACCGCCAGGCCCTGCTCCAGGCGGGTCGACGCGTGCTGCGCGTCGACCTCGGACCGAACCCGGAAGCAGGCTTGGCGCGACTGCTGGCCGCGTTGGCCTGATCTACCCGTGCCTCAGGGACCGACGCTGGCAATGGCCGTCAGCAGCACCCCCTGAGTGAGGACCTCCGGGAGTACCTGCGGGGGACGTGCGCCGCCCGGCGAGTAGATCACATAGAGCGGTACGCCCGAACGGCCGAACGAGCGCAGGATGGCGCCGATCTCGTCGTTGCGGTTGGTCCAGTCGGCCTTCAGCAGCACGAACTGCCGCTGGGCCAAGGCCTGCCGTACCGGCTGGCTGGCCAGGACCGTCCGTTCATTAACCTTGCACGTCCAGCACCACTCGGCGGTGAAATCGATGAGGACCGGATGTTGGCCGTCCGCCAGCAGCTGGTCCAATCGTGCCTGGGTGAACGGCTCCCAGCCATCGTCAACCGCGGCGGGCCGGTCTTCGGCCCGCTCGGCCAGAGCCGGCGTCAGGCACCACTGATATCCCGCCAGCAGCACGGCCACAGCCAACCCCCAGGCCGTGGCCCGGCGCCGCCGGGTGCTGCGCAGATCAACCCACTGTCCCACCAGCCAGCAGGACAACGCCACGCACAGCAGGAAGGCGAGGGTCCACACCACCCCATCGGCGCCCACCTGTCGACCGAGGACGAACAGCAGCCATAGCACGGTGGCCATGAGCACGAAGCCCATCAACTGCTTGAAGTGCTCCATCCACACGCCCGGACGGGGCAGGAAACGGACCCAGCCCGGTCGCCAGGCCAGCAGCGCATAGGGCAGAGCCATGCCCGCACCGACGGTGGTCAGCACCAGCAGCACGACCCCTGCCGGCTGGGCAAAGGCGAAACCCAGGGCGGTCCCCAGGAAGGGCGCCGTGCACGGAGTGGCCAGCACCGTAGCCAAGACGCCGCTGAAGAAGGAACCCGCGGCCCCTTCGCGGCCCGCCAGCGAGCTGAGCCCGCCCGCCCCGGCCACGTTAACGGTGAACACCCCGAACAGACTCAGGCTGAGGGCAAACACCAGGGACGCCATGGCGGCCACGAACCCGGGGTACTGGAACTGGAAACCCCACCCCACCTGCTGCCCGCCCTGCTTGACCAGGATCACCCCCAGGGCCAGGGCGACGAACGCGGCGACCACGCCGGCGGCGAAGACCAGACCCAGCTGGCGGACGCGGCCAGGGGCCTCGCCGGCCTGGGCCATGAAACTGAGGATCTTGAGGGAGATGACGGGCAACACGCAGGGCATCAAATTGAGGATGGCGCCGCCCATCAGCGCCAGCAACAGATAGGAACCCAGGGACAGCGGCGGACCACCGGGACTGGCAGCTGCAGCCGGGACCGCATCGCCCTGACCCGGCAACGGGGATTGCCCGCGCAGCCGAAGCACCACGGCGGCCGCTTGCGTTGGGCCGTCGGCCGTGAACCGGTAGAGCAGGACGCCGCTGAGTGAATCCACTGGCGCGCCGTCCTCGGGCTGCAGCGAGAGCCGCAGTCGGGGCGGCGAGGCATCGGCGACCGACGCCAGCGAGAAACCCAACCCGCTGTCCAGGCACGGGTAGAAATCGAGCCAGGCGGTCGGCTCGCCGTGCAATTCGACATCCACGCTCATCCGGCCGCCCTGGTCGAGGACGCCACAGCGCAGTTCGAGTCCGGCCGGCAGGCCGGTGGGCACCTGGGCCGCCGCGTCCGCCAACCGCGCCCGCGCCTCAGGCACCGGACGAGACAGCGGCCATTCGAAGCCAAGAGTGGTGTCGCCGGGGATGCACATGTCCTTGCAGGTCAGCCACGATACGTGGGCCTGCAACCGCACCGGGCGCGTGGCGGTCCAACGGGACGGCAGGCGAATCGGCGCCAGCAGGACCACCGAGTCGGCATAGCCGTATGAGGTCAGGTCACCGGCTTCACGGTACCGGTGCGGCAGCGGCCACTGGATCGGTTCGGCCGCAAAGCCGGCGGGCAGATCCCAAGAGAGGCGCGTCGGGGTGCCCGCGTCGCCGCTGTAGCGCCAGTACACGTGCCAACCTGGTTCCAGTCGCAGCGCCACGCCCACCGGCAGCACCGCACCCGACCGCGCCGCGGCTGGATCGACCAGCAACCGGGCTGTTACCGGGTGGCGCTGACCGGCCACGGGAAGTGCCAGCATCAGCCAGACCAGGGCCACGCCGGCCGCCCGGCCTCCACCCCACGGCGCGCCCATCATGCCGCGGCCGCCGCTTCGGCGGCGGCGCTGACGCTGGCCACGTCGATCACGCGGCAGCCCAGGCAGGCGGCGAAGCGAGCCAGGTCGCCACCGCGAGCCATCTCGCCGTCGGGCCGCAGGACTTCGGACATCACGGCGGCCGGGAACAGACCGGCCAACCGCGCCAACTCGACGGAACCCTCGGTATGGCCCTGACGCACCCGCAGCCCCTGGGTTCGCGCCGCCAGGGGCAGCACATGCCCAGGCACGACGAAGTCTTCGGGCGTGGCATCGGGGTCGAGGGCCCGGAGGATGGTAGTCGCCCGATCGCTGGCGGAGATGCCGGTGCTGATACCGCGGCGGGCGTCAAAGGGCAGACCGAAGCGCGGCGTGACGTGGTCGGCGTGACGGGCCTGAATGAGCGGGATGTCGAGTTTCGCCAGATGAGCCCGCGTAGTGGCCAGGTGCAGCATGCCCCGGGCTTCCCTGAGCATGGTGTTGACCTTCTCGGCGGTGATCAGCTGGGCAGCGACGATCAGGTCGCCCTCATTCTCCCGTTCGCGGTCGTCAGCGAGGATCAGGAACCGGCCCGCGGCGAAATCGGCCAGGGCGTCCTCTATGGTGCAGAACATCGGTCTGTCGTCCTTTCCGCTGGTCCCCCAGCAAGGTACACCGGTAGGCAGACGGCCAGAGGCCGGGCCCTGCCGTCTCAGTCGACCAGGGAGATATTGGCTCCCAGTCTGATCAGGTCGTCGAAAAACGCCGGGTACGACTTGGTCACGTTCTCCGCCTCGAGGATCGTCAAGCCGTCACGGCAACGCAGGCCCACCAGGGTCAGGAGCTGCACCACCCGGTGGTCGTGGTGCGTGGCCACGGCCATGCCGCCAACAAAGCCTGCGGGGTTGCCGGTGACCGTCAGCGACGAGACGCCGGGCCGGATGTTCACCCCCAGCCGGCCCAGCTCCTGAGCGGGCACGGCGAGCCGGTCACACTCCTTCAGGCGCAGGTTGGCGATGCCGTAGATGCGGCTGGTGCCGCTGGCCAGCGCCGCCGCTGCCACTACCGCCAGCACCATATCCGTGGCCTGGTCGCCGTCGACGGCCACTGCCTGCAACGGCAAGCCGCCGGTTACCGTAACCTGCTCGTGGTCGTGCGTCACGTCGACCCCCATGGCGCGGAGCACGGGCACGATGGTCTGCTCGCCCTGGGAGTCGGCCGACAGCCGGGGCAGCTCAACGCGACTACGGGTGAGAGCCGCGGCCACCAGCACTGCGGCGGCAGACGGCCAGTCGCCGTTGACGCGGTACTCGCGCGGTTGGAACGCCTGCCCCCCGGGCACCCGGAAGGTGCACAGGTCGTCGCTGGCCGCCAGTTCGATCCCCGCCTGGCGCAGCACCTCCACGGTGGTCCGCACGAGGGGCTGCGAGACCAACCCGCCGGTGACCTCGATGGTCATCCCCTCCGGCAGCAGGGGCGCCAGGAAGAGCAGCGCACTCAAGTACTGCGAGCTGCGCGCGCCACTGACCGTGACGGACCCACCGCGAGGCGGTCCCCCGCGCAGGACGACTGGCAGACAACCGCCCGACGATTCGCTGCTTACACCCAGCTGCGCCAGGGCGTCCAACAGGTCACCGTGGGGTCGTCGTCCCAGCGACGTGGCATGGGCGGTAGCGAAGCGGACCTCGGGCAACAGCGCGCCGACGCCCATGAGCAGCCGCAGAACCGCACCGGCGTTGCCCGGGTCCAGACACCCGGGCGACCGGGGGCGGCCGCCGAAGCCGCGCACAGCGACATACGGGCCCTCGGCGTCCACGCCGGGGCGCAGGTGGGCCCCCAGGTCCGCCAGGCAACGCTGCATGGCGCTGGCATCGTCGCTGCTGGCCGGAAAACGCACCAGGCTCTCGCCGGCGGCCAGCGCGGCAGCCAGCAGATACCGAGTGGTGTAGTTCTTCGATGAGGGCGGCTCAATTCTGCCGGCCAGGCGTTCCGTGTACCGCACCAGCGCCTTCAAAGCGGACCTCCCTGTCGCGTCGGCCGGACCCACCGCCCCAAAGGGGCCCGGACTGGCTGCGGCGCGACCCTGAACCGAGGCGCACCCCGGCGGCCTGCAGGAGCCTGCCGACCGACGTGCTAGCCTTTGTAAATGCATGACTTGAGAAGATACAGGCGGGGTTGCCGGCACGCTATGCCCGCAGCCGGGGGCGCGCCGGCCAGCCGCTCATCCGCGCTGGCGCCGGACCTCGAAAAGCGCCACGGCAACGGCCACGGCGACATTGAGCGACTCGACGCCGCTGGCCAGCGGGATGCGCACGTTGGCGTCGACGGCATGGCCGATAGACGGACGCAGCCCACGCGACTCGTTACCGGCCACCAGCACACAGCGGGACGGGAACTCGTGCCCATACAGGGAAACCGGGCCTTCAGCATCCAAGCCGTACACCCAGAACCCGTGCTCTTTGAGCGTCTCCAGGTCGCGCCCCAAATGCGCGGTGGCGACCACCGGCAGACGGAAGACCGCCCCGGCCGAAGCCCGTACCACCTCGGCATTGACCAAGCGCCCCCCGCGGGTGGGCAGCAGCAATCCGGCCGCACCCGCCGCCGCCGCGGTGCGCGCCACCATGCCGGCGTTGCCCGGATGCTGCACCTGGTCCAGGGCCACGACCACCGCCGGTTGGCCCGGCTCAAGCCGCGTCAGCACATCGTCCAGGCTGGCGTAGGCCACCGGGCTCAGTCGCGCTACCACGTCCTGGTGGTCGCGCGTCCCGGTCAGTGCACCGAGTTTGCCCACATCAACGAAATCGTAGCGCACACCGCGCGCGCGGGCGGCGGCTTTGACCGCGTCAATCTCCGGTCCCCGCGCAGCGTCAGCCAGGTACACGCGGTTGACTGGCACGCCGGTGATCAGGGCTTCGAGCACAGCCCGGCGACCGGCAACATGGGCGTCATCTGCCACAGCGATCCCTCCCGGAGGCCGGAATATAACGGTTCCCGACCGGACCCGGAATCGCTAATTTGGTGTGCTGCCGGTGGCAGCACCAATGACCAGCGGCCGACCCGGCCCCGGTCGCCGCAATCAGGGAGGACTGGTGGTGGACCTGTTCGATGCCGGCCGACTGGCGCGTGACCAGCAGGAGCAGCCCCTGGCGGCGCGCCTGCGCCCCCGCTCGCTGGATGAGTTTGCCGGCCAGGAGCACATCCTGGGCCCCGGCCGCCTGCTGCGCCGGGCCATCCAGGCAGACCAGTTGTCGTCGGTGATCTTCTACGGCCCCCCGGGGACCGGCAAGACGACGCTGGCCTCGGTGATCGCCCATACCACCCGGTCGCACTTCATCAGTATCAATGCCGTGCTGGCCGGTGTGGCCGACATTCGCGCCGCCATTGAGGAGGCGCGCGAGCGCCGCCGCCTGCACAGCCAGCGTACGACCTTATTCGTCGATGAAGTACACCGTTTCAACCGCGCCCAGCAGGATGCCCTGCTTCCCTGGGTGGAGAACGGCACGGTGGTGCTGATCGGGGCGACGACCGAGAATCCGTATTTCTCGGTCAACCGGCCGCTGCTGTCACGCAGCCGGGTCTTTCAGCTCCGCTCGTTGACGCCGGGCGCGCTGAGCGCCATCGCCACTCACGCCCTGGAGGACACCCGCGGCTATGCCGGCCGCCGCATCCAGCTGGCCGATGACGCCCGTTCACACCTGGTCAACGTCGCCAACGGTGATGCCCGCGCCCTGCTCAACGCCCTGGAGCTGGCGGTGGAAACCACGGCCCCGGACCCGACCGGGGTGATCCACATCAGCCTGGAGGTGGCCGAGGAGTCGATCCAGCACCGAGCCCTGCTGTACGACAAGGAGGGCGACTACCACTTCGACACCATCAGTGCGTTCATCAAGTCGCTGCGCGGTTCGGACCCGGACGCCGCCCTCTACTGGATGGCCCGGATGGTCTACGCCGGCGAGGACCCTCATTTCATCTTCCGCCGCATGCTCATCTTTGCCAGTGAGGACGTGGGTCTGGCCGACCCCCAGGCGTTGTCGGTCGTGGTGGCGGCCGCCGAGGCTTTCGATCGCGTCGGACTGCCGGAGGGACGCTTCCCCCTGGCCCAGGCGGCCCTGTACCTGGCCACGGCCGCCAAGAGCAACTCGACCTTCGCCTTCTTCGACGCCCTGACCACGGTGGAAAAGGAGCAGGACCAGGAAGTCCCTACCCACCTGCGCGACGCCAGTCGCGACAGCGAAGGTTTCGGCCACGGGGCGGGTTACCTGTATCCCCACGCGTACCGCGATCACTGGGTAGCGCAGCAGTACCTGCCTGACGGCCTCCAGGGGCGGGTGTTCTACGAGCCGTCCGAGCAGGGGTACGAGCGACGCATTCGCGAGCAGGTTCGCCGACGGCGCGAGGTGCAACTGGCGGCCATGGTGGAGAGCCCGCGCGAGGAGGTGGAGGGGCTGACCTTCTCGCCACCGGACCGGGCGCGCGACCAATGGCTGCAGCGGGTGGCCAGCGATCTGAGCGTGCAGCTGGCGGCCCTGCGAGACCGGGTGATGGCCGCCGCCCGCCTGCAGCGCCACCACCTGGTACTCGACCTGGAGGCCGGGACCGGGGTGCTGACCTGGGAAGCCCTGCGCCGCACTCCTGAAGGGGGCGCTTGGACCCTGACCGCCGACCGGGCCACTGCCGTGGCGCTGCACGAGACCGCGGCCCAGTTGCCCGAACTGGCACGGCCGGTGATCCTGACCGGGACGCTGGACCAACTCGACGAATTGGTCGAGGCGCACACACCGGGGCTGCGGTTCGACGTGGTCATTGGCCGCAACGCCTGGGGGCGCCTGGTTGACAAACTCGCCGCCGCGCGAATGGTGTTGCGCGTGCTGCGTCCGGGAGGTCGCCTGGTGCTCAGCGAGGTGGTCGCCCGACGTTCGCAGCGGTTGCGCCACCTGGTGGACCTGAGCAGCCTGACAGCGGACCTGGCAACGCGCCTGACCGAAGCCGAGGAGGCCATTTACGCGGGCCCGGGACCGCAGCTGACCTGGGACAGCCCCGATCTGGAGGCAGCGCTGGGGGCAGCCGGGTTCGTCGCGGTACGGCTACAGCTGGACACGCACCCGACCCAGCGTCGCCTCACGCTGGGCCAACTGGCCGAGTGGTTCGCGCCAGGCGGCGAGAAGCGCGCGACCTACGCCAGCCACCTGCGGCGCCGCCTCGACGAGGCGGAGGTGCGTCAGGTCCGCCGGCTCTTCGAGCAGCAGCTGGTCAACCAGACCGTGGCCTGGACTTCCACCCACCTGCTGGTGTACGCCGAGAAGGACGCCGCCGACGCGGTTGATGCCGCCGGCGTGCCCGCGTAGATTTCCACGCGCCCGGTCAGCGGCGGCGACGGACCGGGCCCGGGCTGGCGCCGCCGGGCAGTCTTCTCGGCGCGTGCGGCCGTTCCCCGGCGCGACTGGAACGGCGCCTCCCGGCCCGAAGCTCACGTTACCTGCCATTACCGAGGTGAAGACCATGGGTTGGTGCCGCGTGCTGATCTACGCCTGGGCGGCCGGCGGCCTGGTCGCCTGCAGCACCACGGACAAACAGGTCGACGGCATGATCGAGCGCTTGGCGGCCAACGCCCTGGCGTCGCCAGCCTGGCAGCAGGCGGTCGACGAGTTGGCGGTCACGGGCAGACCCGCGGCCCGGCAGCTGATCGCGCACCTGAACCCGGACTTCTATGTGGGCGAGTTCTACCGTGAGCACCGCGGCGAGCAGGAGCGGATCCGCACCGGCAGCGCCAGAGCCCTAGGCCGCATCAAACCGCGGGGCGCCTCGGCCGCGCTCAAAGACCGCATCGGCGCGGCGTACACGCCGGACGAACGCATTGCGTGCATGTGGGCTGTGGGTGAGATCGGGTTCGAGCAAGGGTCGCTGGACGCCCTGATCGCACAGCTGCAGGCACCCGAACCCCTGATCCGCCTGCACGCGGCCATCGCCATCACGAAAATGGACGAGGCAGACGGTGCCGCCGTTATCCGTGAAGCGGTTACGGGCGGCGATGACGCCCTCGCGGCCACGGCCCTGGCTGGACTGGCCGAGTGCAACTACTTCGGCGTGCCGTTGTTGGCGGAGTTGGCGGCCGCGCCGGGGCCGCGGCAGGGAGAAGTAACGGCCGTGGTCGGCCGCGTGCGGCAAGTGCTGGTGGGCCAGCTGCGCGCCGAAGACCCCACGCAGCGTCAGCGTTCGGCCCGAGCCCTGGGCCGCATTGGCGACGCCAGCACACGCGCGGCGCTGTTCAGTCTGCTCGACGACGCCAGCAACCTGGTGCGCTTCAACGCCGCGGCGGCGCTGGCCACGCTGGGCGACGAACGCGGCACTGAGTTCCTGTTTGGCGCCCTGCGCCATGACGATCCCGTGCTGAGAACCAACGCGGTCACCTTCCTGACCGAGGTGCAGCGAGCCTCGGGTTCGGTGCAGCAGCACCTGGTGCAGGCGCTGCAGGCCGGCGAGCCCCTGGCCCGCGCCGGCGCCGCCCAGGTGCTCGGTCAGGCAGGAGTGGCGGCGGCGGTCAACCCGTTGATCACCGCCACGCAAGATCCGGTGGCCCAGGTGCGCAGCGCCGCCGCCGTAGCCCTGGGCCGCCTGCGCGCTGACGCCGGCCGGGGATGTCTGGAAGCGCTGCGGCAGGACCAGGACCGAACGGTTGCCTACTATGCGGAATGGGCCCTGGCTCAACTCGGGCAGGGCTGAGCCCCGGCGGCATAACGGAATCGCGGCGATGATGAGAACGATGCGACTGCTACCGCTTCTGGCGGCGACCCTCTTGCTGGGGCCGGGCTCGGGCCGGGCCGAGACGCCCGAGACCATCCTCATCCGCGCCACCCTGGCCAACGAATTGGCCGGCCACCGCCGCGCCGAGCCGGAGTTGGCGCTGGCCGCCTACGACGCGGACGCGGTCAGGCTCGACGGGCACGGCAATGCCGACCCGCGCGCCTGGACCTTCGTGGCGGACGAACGGGACGGCCTGGCCGCCCGGTTGCGGCAGGACCTGGACACGTACCGCTACGATGTCGAACGGACACTGCCCCTGATCGCCGTGCGCGGGGCGCAGGCGATGGTCATCAGCATTGACTCGGGCCTGGTGAGCGACCGCCGTGGCGTGGCCCAATCCACCGCCAGCGTCCGTCGGTGGTGGCTGCTGCGCAAGGTTGAGAAGGACTGGCGCATCACCCTGCAGGTGGATGACCTGGGCGATTCGCTGCTGCCGGCGCCGGCCGGCGCCGGCGTTGTCGATGCCGAGGTGGCAGCCGCCCTGACGGCCGACCAGCGGGCTTGGGAGGCTGCCGATGCAGGAGCCTTGGCGGGGCTGTACGACGAGTCGCTGCTGGGCATGGACGGCGTGCACACCGCCCGCCCTGAGACGTGGCGGCTGCTGTTCGCCGGGCTGGACGAGTGGCGCCTGTTTCTGCAGCGGCGGCTGGCGAGTACCTCGTACACGATTGGCCGACAGATACTGTACGCGCAGACCAGCCCCGGGAGACGCCAGGCTGTGGCCCTGACGACGGAACGGTTGACCACGCGACTGCGGGCCGGCGACCAGGCGGAGACGCTGGAGCGTCAGGTCCTGTGGCTGTTGGTGCGCCGGGGCGGCGATTGGAAGGTCTACACCTTCTGCTACGGGTTCCGCCTGCTCTGACTCAGGCGCCCCGGGCCTTCACCAACCTGCCGTGGTGCGATCGACCCGCCTGCAGGCCGGCGACCGGGCGGAGACGGTGGAGCGTCAGGTCCTGTGGCTGTTGGTGCGCCGGGGCGGCGATTGGAAGGTCTACACCTTCTGCTACGGGTTCCGCCTGCCCTGACTCAGGCGCCCCGGGCCTTCACCAACCTGCCGTGGTCCGATCGACCACTTCCTCCACCACCATGTCCAGGGCTTCCAGCAACGCCGGGTCGCGGCCCTGATCGTCCGGTAGCGAGGCATCGTAGGTGGCTGATCCCTCGAGCCGCTCCAAGTGGGTCAGCACCTCGTCGTCCGCCGCCCGCACCAGATCGGCGGCGACCACCAGGTGCAGCCGGTATTGCTGCGTCACCTCGGCTGCCGTGTACGTGAACGGGGCGTCCTCGACCAACTGCAGCCGTAGCTGCAGCACCGCCTCGGCACGGTCCACGTCGACCACCCGCAACTGGCCGTCGCGGGTGTAGGCGGCCACCAGTCGCTCGGTGAGCCTCTCGGCCACCCGCGATTCGGCCGTGGCATTGGCGGCGACCGGCACGGCGATGCTGCGGATGCCGCCGGGCGATCCGCCGGACACGGTGTAATAGGCGCAACCGGCGGCCATTGCCGTTGCCGCCCACAGGACCGCGAACGCCCGGGCCAGGGCGGCACCGCCCGGCGACCGCCCGCGGGGCCGGGCGCCCACCGCCGCGCCGAAGCGCGGCGCCCTCACTGGGGCACCGGCTCGTTCCTGCTGCTAGCTACCCGGTCGGACGGCATGCCATCGAGGACGAAGTCAGCCGGGTCCACGTAGCCCTTGTACCCTTTGAGGTCACCAAAGCCGCGATCCTGATAGCGCACGGCATAGTGCAGATGCGGGCCGGTTGACCGTCCCGAGTTGCCCAAGGTGCCGATCTGCTGACCCCGCTTGACGCGTTCGCCGGCCCGGACGAGGAACTGCTCCAGGTGACCATACTCGGTGCGGTACACGCCTCGCCGCGTGTACGTGGCGCCGCTGGCATCGGTGCCCTGCACGTCGTGGTCGATGACCACCACATTGCCCAGGCGGCCGTCGTCGAACGCCATCTCCACCACACCGTCGGCGGTGGCGACTACCGGCGTGCCGGTCCGCCCGGCGAAGTCAAGCCCGGCATGGAAGGCCCGGCGGCCGGTGAAAGGGTCAGTACGCGCCCCGAACCGGGACGACACCCAGGTTCGTTCCGACGGCACCGGCGAGATGGTCGGGAAGTGGCGCAAATTGCCTTCGGTCTCCAGGTATTTCCGGCGGATCTCAGCGAAGCTCTTCTCCTGCAACTCGGCCTGCTGTTGCAGCCGGACGATGCGGCTGTTGAGGCCCTCGAGCAGATCGAGCTTCTCCGCCGGCAGGGCCACATACGCCTCGGGCAGCTCTTCGGACCCACCGGTGCCCCCCAGGCGCTCGTCGCTGGACAGGGGCTCCATCTCGTGGTAGGCCCGCAACCTTTCGTCATCAGCGACGAGGGTCTCCATGGTTGACTGCAGCGTCTCGAGGTTCCTGCGGGTCAGGGCCAGACCGCGCAACAGATCTTGGTTCTCGGCGGTCAGGTGCACCAGGGCCTCGCCCTGCGTCACCTTGGCGTAGTAACCGGCGACGTAGAAACAAAGGGCGCTGAAAAGCATGAGCAGGACACCACCAGCAGCGTACAGCACTCCGCGCCGGCACTTGAACTCGCGCACATGCCCTTCGGTGCCGGGAATAACGATGAAGGTCAACGGTTTGGATGGCATGCTAGTGGACGCCTTTCAAGCCGCGGGTGCAGGCCGCCCGGCACCCCGGCCGCACGCTCCGCTGCAGTCGCCCCGGATCTTTCCCAGGTTGACCATTTTCAATAACTTACAGAGTTACACACAACGATTAGGGTGGGGGGAAGTTACGCATACAAGTTGGCTTAGTCAACCGAATAGCAGGAGGTGGGCGCCGTGCTGCTGACCCTGGACGCGGGCAACACCAACGTGGATCTGGGGCTGTTCGCCGTGGGCGATTTGGTGGCGCGCGGCAAGATCGCCACTGCCTCGTTGGCCTCTCCAGGCGACCCGGCTGAGCCGGTGCTATCCTGGTTGGCGACCCACGCGCGCCCGGGTGAGGTCGAGGTGGCGGTGGGCTCGGTGGTGGGCGGGCTCGGCCCGCGTCTGGTCGCCGCGCTGGGCGCGCAGGGCTGCCAAGCCGCGGCCGAGATCCACGGTGCCTGGGACTTCGGCCTGCGCATCACGTACGAGGACCCGCGGCGCGTGGGGGTCGACCGCATCGCCGCCGCGGCGGCCGCCTTCGCCGCCAACCCGGCCGGTTACGCCGTGGTGGTAGCCGATGCCGGCACTGCCATCACCGTGGATGCGGTGGACGCCGACGGCACGTTCCGCGGGGGCATCATCGCCCCCGGGCTTCGCTTGGGCCTGGAGGCTCTGCGCGGCGGCACCAGCCTGCTGCCGCGCGTCGAGTTGAACCCAGAGGCGACGTTGTTCGGCACCTCCACCCGAGCCTGTCTGGAAGCCGGTGCATTGCACGGCGGGGCAGCCCTGCTCGACGGCCTGTGCGAGCGCATGACGGCGGCGCTGGCCAGCCCCGTGCAGGCGTGGTTGACCGGTGGGGATGCGGACCTGCTGCACGCCGTGACGCGACGCTTCGGCCGCTGCGATCCGGCCCTGGTGCTGCGGGGCCTGGCGCTGGCCTGGCAGCGACGCGCGTCCGGTTGCCGACCCACCGAGCATTGACGCGCCGCCTGGCCCTGGTATCATTCATGGAACCGGGACGCGCCGTTCGGAAAGCGCCGCGCCCGCCAACCTGTCGCCGCAACCGCCTGCCGGTTGCCTGAAAGCCAACCGCCATGTGCCGGAGAACCCTGAGCCTTTCCCTCGTGCTGGTCCTGTCGCTGGCCCACCACGCGTCCGGGGCGCCCACTGTGCAGTCGGAATTCCGCGACGTGCTGTGGCGCGTGGCGCTGCATGTGCAGCGCTATTATGTCGAGGAACTGTCGCCCGACAGCCTGGCCAATGCCACGGCGCGCGGCCTTTTCGCGGCGCTCGACCCGCCGTCGGAGTACATCCACACCGGCAAGGCGAACAACCTGGCGGAAGGGTTCACCACCCTGATGCAGGTAACGCAGGCGGTGGCGGACAACGCGTTGTACGATGTACCCGCCGACACGTTGATCCGCGAATACGCGATCAAACAGGGCCTACTGGAGATTCTGGATCCGTATTCGGTCTTCATGGAAAGCCGGGATCTGGCCAACTTCAACATCCAGACACAAGGCCATTACGGGGGCTTGGGTTTCCACATCCAGGTGGTCCGCCCGGACAGCGCCATTGCCGTCTGGTCGCTGCTGCACGCCGATACTCCTGCCGCGCGCGCCGGGGTCAAGGCAGGCGACCTGATTCTGGCGATCAATGACAGCACCACCAAGTTCATGGACGCGGCCGATGCGGCGGACCTGATGCGGGGTGAGCCGGGCACCGAGGTCCGCCTGACCCTGCGCCGCGCCGGGCGCAGCCAGCCGTTTACCTTGGCGATCCGGCGGGCCCAGATCCAGATGAAGAGCGTCCCTTATCACACGCTCTTCGCCGACTCGACCGGGTACATCAAACTCGAGCGCTTCCAGGCCGGTTGCGGCGCCGAGGTGGAGCAGGCCGTGGTCTCGCTGCAGCAGCAGGGCATGAAACGACTGATCTTCGACCTGCGCGGAAACGGCGGCGGCTATCTGCAGGAGGCCGTCGAGATCGCCGACCTGTTCCTGCCCAAGGACCGGCTGGTGGTGTTCACTGCGGGTCGCGCCATGCCCGACACGGCCCGCTACGTCACCCAGCGGGATGCGCTGATTGGCGACGAACCCATGGTGGTGCTGGTAGACCGACAGTCGGCGAGCGCCTCTGAGATCGTTGCCGGGGC
This sequence comes from uncultured Gemmatimonadota bacterium, assembly GCA_903893785.1. Lineage (GTDB taxonomy): Bacteria > Latescibacterota > UBA2968 > UBA8231 > UBA8231 > CAITNQ01. The sequence goes on along the minus strand of CAITNQ010000253.1, from coordinate 59,545 downwards.
GATCCAAGACTGGGACCGCGGCTTGATTCTAGGCACGCCGACCGTGGGCAAAGGTTCGGTTCAGCAGACGGTCCCGATCAGCGACAATGCCCAGCTCAAGCTGACCATGGCCGCCTGGCACACGCCCAGCGGCCGCTCGATCGACAAGCGCATGCGCAAGGACTCGACCGCAGTCAAAGGGGCCGAGACGACCTACCGCACGTTGGTGTACGGCCGCACGGTTCGCGGCGGCGGGGCGATCACGCCGGATGTGACGCTCCCCGGCCGTAAAGCGACGCCGCTCTACAACCAGCTGAGTGGATGGTTAACCCTGGACCCCAAATTCTTCCGTTTCGCGCGCGAGTACCAGGTCCACCATCAGGACGTGAGTCCGACGTTCCGCGCTGACAGCGGGACGCTGCGCGAGTTCCGTCAGATGCTCGATACGCAGGGGTTCGCCTATGTCAGCGAGGCCGAGGCCGACCTGAAGCGCCTCCAGGAGAAGGCCGCCAAGGACGAGCACTACAAGCGCCTGGCGGATCCCCTGGCCAAGCTGTTGACCGACATTAACGCCATTGAGGAGGAACACTGGCGCGAGGACGAACCGCTGCTGGAATGGCGCTTGACCTTCGACATCCTGGAGAAGACGTTCGGCCTGGGAGCGGCATACGCGTACGACTGCACCGTGGATCCGCAAGTGCAGCGGGCCCGCGAAATCCTGGCGAGTCCGGACAAGTACCAGGAATGGCTTCACCGACCGGAGATCGGTACGCCGTCAGAAGCGGTCGACAGCGAGGCTCAAGCCGAGGACACGGAGTGAGCCGTGCTGCGGCACGCCCCGACCCGGCTCGGCAGTACCCGTTGAGCGACTGAGATGGCCGAGGCGAGGGCGGTGCCCGGCGCGGCGGGTTCGCATCGTCGGACGGTCGCCTGGCTGGTGGCTGGACTGGCAGCCCACGCCCTGTTCCTGGGGTCACTGCGCTGGGGCTGGCTCAACCGCCTCTTCAACGACAGTTCACACACGCCGCAGGCCTTCGACTTCCAGATCTACTACCTGGCTGGCAAGGCGGTACTGGCCGGGCGTGATGTGTACGGGCTGGAGGCGGGATTCGGCTTCCGCTATTTGCCCGCCTTTGCCCATGTGGTGGCTCGCGCTCTGGCGCTGAGTTCGCCAGCGTTGGCCTATTTGACCTATCTGCTGTTGACCGAGCTGGTGCTGGCGGCTGACCTCTGGCTGTTGTGGCGCTGGCTGGCCCCCTGGTCCCAGCGGCGAGCCGCCGCGCTATTCATGTGGCTGGCGGCAACGCCGTTGTACCTGGAGATGTACATGGGCCAGGTAAGCCTGTGGGCCACGTCGCTGCTGCTGGTCTTCCTGTGGACAGTTGACGCGGGCCGCCAGCGAATGGGGGTGGCCGCCTGGACCGGCGCCATCTTGATCAAACCCAATGCCCTCTTACTGGCCCCGGCCCTGGTGCGTCGGGGCCGGTGGCCGGGTCTGGCGGCGACAGCGGGTGTGGTGGCCGCCACTTCGTTACCGCATTTCCTGACGTACCCGGGGAGTTGGACGGCCTTCTGCCGGGCCAACCTGGGCATGAGTCAGGTGCCCGGGGCGCTGACGCACGCCGGCAACCTGGGCCTGGCGGGGACCCTTATCAGCGTCGTCGCCAAAGCCAGCGGGTTGCCGCTGGCCCAACTGGGAACGTTGGCCGATCTGCCGCTGTGGGGGCAGGCGCTGGTGGGCGGCGCCGGCGCCGCCGTGCTGGCGGTCACTGCCTGGGCTACCTGGCGCGACCGTGATGCAGATCCGCTGCTGTTGTACACCTTGTGGTTGACTGCCTACTTCCTGCTCTACAAAGATGCCTGGGAGCACCACTACGTGTTCCTGCTGCCTGTTCTCAGCCTGCTGTATGGCCGAACGGGCGCCCCGTGGTTATGGGTGGCGTTCGCGGCGGTGGCCCTGCCGACGCCGTTCGCCCTGCTGGACGTGCAGCCCGGACAGCACGGCGCCATTGATCCTGAACGAACCTGGTCGCTGGCCACCTCGCTATTCTACCGGGTCCCCAAACTGGCCGCCGTCGCGGGCCTGTGGGCCTGGCAGATCAGCCGCCTGTGCCAACCCCGGCCAGGGGTGAACGCGGCGGTCGGCCACGCCCGCGCGGCCCGCCAGCCCGGAACAGCCTTGATCTGACGCCCGGCGCCCTGTACACTATGTAGCCTGGTTGTATCTCCTTGCCCCCGTTGGCGCCCACCCCGGTCCGTCCACCATGCCGGATACTTCGCCTCGCCCGCGCCTGCCGGTCTGGCTCAGAGCCAAAGCCGCCGGTAGTCCGGCATACCTGGACCTGAAAGGGCTGGTAGCGGAACTCCGCCTCCACACGGTGTGTGAGAGTGCCAGGTGCCCCAACATCGGCGAGTGTTGGCACCAGCGAACGGCGACCTTCATGATCCTCGGCGACGTGTGCACGCGTAGCTGCGGGTTCTGCGCCGTCAAGACGGGCCGCCCGGCGGCGGTGGATGAGGAGGAGCCCGAGCGTGTCGCCCTGGCCGTGTCGCGATTGGGGCTGCAGCACGCAGTCATCACGTCGGTCAATCGCGACGAGTTGCCTGACGGCGGCGCCGGGGTGTTTGCCCGCACGATTGAGGCCCTGCGCCGGTTGTGCCCGGGGACCTCGGTCGAGGTCCTGATCCCGGACTTCAAAGGTGACCTTGAGGCCCTGCGCACGGTCTTGGCCGCAGGCCCTGACATCCTGAACCACAATGTGGAGACCGTGCCCAGACTCTACCGACTGATGCGGCCGCAGGCGCGCTATGAGCGATCGTTGGAGTTGCTGTCGCGCGCCCATGGCCTGGGTCACCGCGCCACCAAGTCGGGGATCATGCTGGGAGCTGGCGAAGAGGCCGAAGAGGTGGCCAGCGTCATCCGCGACCTCGCCAGCGTGCACTGCCGCATACTGACCATCGGTCAGTACCTGAGCCCTTCGTCGCAGCACGTTCCCGTCGCGCGCTTCGCCCCGCCCGAGGAGTTCGCCCGGTGGGCCGAGCTTGCCCGCGGGCTGGGTTTCGCTCATGTGGAGTCCGGTCCGCTGGTGCGCAGTTCCTACCACGCTGCGGGCCAGGCAGCCCATCTCGGGCACGCACCCGACGCCAAGCCGGCCGGCGGCAGTGCCGGCGCCCCCTCAACGCACGGAGAGCAGGCGGCCCTGCCATGACCCTTGATAAGCAGAGCATCCCCGCGTACCTGCAGCGCAAGAAGCTGCTGCCGAAACCCGTGCCACTGACCATTGAAACGCTGGGCGACGGGCAGAAGAACCTGGTTTTCTACGTCGCCGGTCCCGAACAGCGTTGGATCGTCAAGCAGGCCCTGTCGCGAGCCGCAGTGCCGGAGCGGTGGTGGCTGGACCGGGCGCGCATCTTCGCCGAAAGGCAGTGCATCGAACGGCTGGCAGCCGTGCTGCCACCGGCCCTGGTGCCGCAGGTCATCCTCGAGGACCGCACGGACTTCGTGCTGGTGACCACCGCGCCGGCCGATACGGCATCGCTGTGGGAGGACGAACTGGCGGGTGGCCGCATCGACCTGCAGATCGCTGTGCAGTGCGGCGAGCACCTGGCTACGGTGCATTCGGCGACGGCCAATGACCGTGACATCAAGACGCAGTTCAAGGACACCAAGGCGTTCAGCCAGTTGCGCGTCGAACCCTACCATGGGCAGGTGGCCCAGGTGTTCCCGGATCTGCGCAAGATCGTCGACGGGCAGGCACGGCATCTGCTGCGCGAGGGCCGGGCGCTGGTGCTGGGTGACCTGCGGCCCCGCAATGTGTGGGTTCAAGCCGGGCAGCTGTTCCTGGTTGACTTTGCCACTGCCCACTACGGCAGCCCCTCATTTGACCTGGCTTTCTACGCCACGGACATGTGCCTGAAAGCCATGCAGAACAGCTCGCAGAAGGCCGCTTATCTGGAGGCCATCAACGTCTTCTGGCACGCCTACTTTGCCAAGGCAGCCTACGAGAAGATCAAGGAGACCGAGCAGTTGGCAGTCCGTGATCTGGGCTGTCTGCTGCTGGCCGCCACCGACGGCAGGCAGCCCGCGCAACTGCCGGACGCGCACACCGCGGACCTGTCCCGCCGCATCGCCCAGAGCCTGCTGTTCACCGAACTGCTCAAGATCGAAGAGATCACCGAATTCATCAACCGCACGCTGATCGACGGTTGAGCGGCGGTTCTGCCGACCCGGCCTGCCCTGGCAGGCCGGGTCCTCCCCTGCCCATGATGCGGCCATGACTCGTCGCCCGGACGCCGCAACCCGTCCCCTACCCCGTCAGGCGCCTGCCAGGTGAGTCACGACGTCATCGTCGTCGGCGCGGGCCACGCTGGCGTTGAGGCCGCGCTGGCCGCCGCGCGCATGGGCGCGCGCGTGCTGCTGCTGACCATGAACCTGGACACCATCGGCCAGATGTCGTGCAATCCGGCCGTCGGCGGCGTGGGCAAAGGGCACCTGGTCAAGGAGATCGATGCACTGGGCGGCCGGATGGCCCGCAATACCGATATCGCCGGCCTGCAGTTCAGGCGCCTGAACACCAGCAAGGGCCCGGCAGTACGAGCCTCGCGCGTCCAGACCGACAAAAGGCTGTACCAGACCGAGCTCAAACTCGCGTGCGAGGAGCAGGCCGGGCTCGACCTGCGCCAGGCGACCATGGAGGAGGTACTGGTCAGGGACGGGCGCGTCCAGGGCGTCCTCATCCGCGGCGGCATCGCCTGTCTGGCCACCACGGTGGTACTCACCACGGGTACCTTCCTGCGCGGGCGCATCCATCAAGGCGAGACCAGCTACCCGGCCGGGCGAGCGGGCGAGGCCGCGGCTGACCCTGCCGCCGCCAGCCTGGCCAGCCTGGGGTTCGCGGTGGGCCGGTTGAAGACCGGGACGCCCCCGCGCCTTAACGGCCGCACGATCGACTTCGCCGCCATGGAAGCCCAACCGGGCGACGAGCCCCCACGCCCCTTCTCGTTGGCAACCGAGTCGCTGCCGGGCCCCCAACTGCCGTGTTGGGTGACTTGGACGACGACGCAGACACACGAACTGATACGCGCTAACCTGCAGCGCTCAGCCCTGTACGGTGGCCGGATCGAGGGCATCGGGCCGCGCTACTGCCCGTCGATCGAAGACAAAGTGGTCAAGTTCGCCGCCAAGGACCGTCACCAGCTGTTTCTTGAGCCCGAGGGCAGGCGGACGCAGGAGTATTACCTGAACGGTCTGTCCATGAGCCTGCCCGAAGAGCTCCAGCAGGCGGTGGTGCGCACGGTGCCCGGGCTGGAGCAGGCCTGCCTGGTGCGCCCGGCGTACGCCATCGAGTACGACTTCGTACAGCCGACCGAGCTCTTTCCCCATCTGGAGACCAAACGCGTAGCTGGCCTGTTCCTGGCCGGTCAAATCAACGGCACAACGGGGTACGAGGAAGCGGCCGCCCAAGGCCTGCTGGCCGGGATCAACGCCGCCCGGACAGCCCACCGACTGCCGCCGGTTGTGGTGGACCGAGCCCAGGGCTATATGGGCGTGCTCATCGATGACTTGGTGACCAAGGGCACCACCGAACCGTACCGCATCTTCACCTCGCGCGCCGAGTACCGCCTGCTGCTCCGCGAGGACAATGCGGATGAGCGCCTGATGGACCTGGGGCGCTCGCTGGGCCTGGTGGGCGACTGGGTGTACGGGCGTTTTCGGGCCAAACAGCGGCAGGTGACCGGGGAACTGGAGCGCCTCAACTCGGTCCGGGTGCATCCCGACGACCGCACCCAGGAGTTCCTCCGCCGCGTGGAAACGGCAGAGCTCAGGCATGCGGTGTCCTTGGCCGACCTGCTCCGCCGTCCGGAGATCGACTACGCCCAGCTCTGCCAGCTGGCGCCGCCGCCCGAACCCGTGGGTTGGGACGCGGCCGAGCGGGTCGAGGCGGCGATCAAGTACGCGGGTTATCTGGAACGCCAACAGGCCGACGTGGCGCGGCTGCGACGGCTCGAGTCCCGGGCCATCCCGGCCGACTTCGACTACGCTGACCCGCTGCTGAACATCGCCACCGAGGCGCGCCAGAAACTGAGCGCCGTCCGCCCGCGCACGCTGGGTCAGGCAGGGCGGATCTCGGGGGTCTCGCCGGCCGACCTGTCTACCTTGATGGTAGTGTTGCATGCGCGGTTCTGGGGGCCAATGTCGCCGCCAGCCCAGACCCGCTCGGGTGGCTAACCCAAGTCCGGGCCGCCGGCACCCGAAGCCGTAGACAGCCACCCCCCAGGCGTGTATTATACGCTTCGCGCCCGGGCGCGCCGCCCCCTGGCAGCGCGTACCGCACCTGCCGGGCCATGCAGGCAACCCCCATTGGAGGCCATGTCGTATGTCCTGCAAACGCTCCCTGCTCCTGAAGTTCGTCGCTGCTGCGCTACTGGGCTCGCTCTGGTCGGCGTCCGCAGCGCCGGCGGAAACCGCGGCCCCACTCAAGATCGGCGCCATTCTGGCGGTCACCGGCCCGGCCGCGAACCTGGGGAAACCAGAGGCCAACACCCTTGAGATGCTGGTCGAACAGGCCAATGCGGCCGGCGGCGTCAAAGGGCACCCGGTAACCCTGATCATCAAGGACTCGCAGGGTGATCCCGAGAAGGCCATCTCCTTCGCCAAGCAGCTGATCGAGGAAGACCAGGTTTTCGCCATCATCGGCCCGTCGACCACGGGCGAAACCATGAAGGTGAAGGAGCTCTGCCAACAGGCCGGGACCCTCCTGATCTCGTGCGCCGCGGCAGAGGCCATTGTCAACCCCGTGCTGCCCTATGTGTTCAAGACGCCGCAGATGGACAGCCAGGCAGTGCAGCGCATTTACGGCACGCTCAAGGAAATGGGCATCACCGACATTGGTGTGGTGGCCAGCAACACGGGTTTCGGCAAAGCCGGCACGGCCCAGCTGGCCAAACTGGCCCCGACCATGGGGATCAACATTCTCATCTCGGAGACCTATGAGAAGGAAGCCACCGACCTGACCGCCGTGTTGACCAAACTGCAGGCGGCCAAGGTGAAGGCGGTCGTCAACTGGTCGGTGGAGCCGGTGCAGTCCATCGTGCCGAAGAACATGAAGCAGATCGGCCTGAAGGTGCCGCTGTTTCAGAGCCACGGCTTCGGCAACATCCGCTACGTCCAGGCGGCTGGCGAAGCCGCCGAAGGCATCATCTTCCCGGCCGGCCGGCTGCTGATCGCCGACTCCCTGCCCAAGTCACACCCGCAGAAGGCCGTGCTAGTCAAGTACCGAGACGACTACCAGGCGCGCTTCAAGGAAGATGTCAGTACCTTTGGCGGCCATGCCTTCGATGCCTTCCTCCTGCTGCAGAAAGCCGTCGAGGCAGCCCCGGCGTTCGACCGGGAGGCGGTCCGCGGCGCGTTGGAGGGGCTGCATGGTGTGGCCGGCACGGCCGGCGTATTCTCTTTCTCGCCAACGGACCACTGCGGTCTGGACGTGACCGCCTTCGAGATGCTGACGGTCAAGGGCGGTAAGTTCGTTCCGTACAAGAAGTAGACCTGGAGCACGACCCGCGGTGGGGCTGTCGGCGCTGGCCGTCAGCCCCGCCCCCCCCGACGACCGGCGAGATTCATGACTGCGGTACAGCTGCTGCAGTATGCGCTTTCGGGCATCACCATCGGCAGCATCTACGCGGTGGTGGCCATCGGCTTCAACATCACCTACAATGCGACCGGCATCATCAACTTCGCCCAGGGCGAGTTCGCCATGCTGGGCGCCATGATGGCCGTGTCTTTCGCTGCGTACATGCCACTGCCAGCAGCCATCGTGGCGGCCGTGGGCCTGACCGCCCTTCTGGGAGCGCTCGTCGAGCTGCTGCTGATCCGCTGGCTGGAAGACACATCGGTCCTGCGGCTGATCGTCATCACCATCGGGCTCTCCATTCTGCTGCGTGAATTGGCCCTGCACGTGTGGGACGAGAAAGTGCGGGCTCTGCCCTATTTCAGTGGCAACGAGACATCGTCTATACGGGTCCTGGGCGCGTTTGTGTCGCCACAGGTGCTGTGGGTGCTGGGCGTCACCGCCGCTGTGGTGGTCGGCTTGACGCTGTTCTTCGGCAACACCCAGACCGGCCGGGCCATGCGCGCCTGCAGCGCCAACCGCGTTGCGGCCACCCTATGCGGCGTGGACGCCAGGACTATGGTAACAGTCTCCTTCATGTTGAGCGCCGCCACGGGGGCCCTGGCCGGTTGCGTGATCTCGCCGATGTCACTGACCCAGTACGACTGCGGCACGCCATTGGCGATCAAAGGGTTCACGGCCGCCATTCTCGGCGGGCTGGGCAACTCAACCGGAGCGGTTGCCGCCGGGCTGCTGATTGGCGTCGTGGAAACGCTCAGCATCACCGTGCTGCCCTCCGCATTCAAGGATGTGGTGTCGGTTGGCCTGCTGCTGCTGATCCTGGTGGCGCGGCCCACCGGGCTGTTCGGCGGCCGGGGTCGGGGGAGCGGCTGATGCAGCGACCGCAGGGTTGGCGCCAGGCGCTGATCACGGTAGTCACGACCCATTGGGCGCCGCTGCTCCTCGCTGTCGCCGTTGTCGCGGTGCAGGTCGCGGTCAGCGCCACGGAGACGCGCTATTACCTGACGCAGCTGACCATGGCTGCCTATTACGTGCTGGTGGTCCTGGGTCTGTGCCTGTTGATGGGATACGCCGGGCAGATCTCGTTGGGCCATGCAGGCTTCTTCGCCATCGGCGGCTACACGGCGGCGGTGCTGACCACGCTGGATCTGTCCGGCAGCGCCGCCGGCCTGCCAGTGCGCCTGCTGCTGCAGGCCGGGCTTGCCGAGCGCAGCACCGACCTGTACGGGAGCACCGTGGTGCACCTGTCGCCGTGGCTGGGTCTGGTGGCGGCGGTGATCTTGGCCGGGACCGTGGCCTTTGCCATCGGCGTGCCCGTGCTGCGCCTGCGGGGTCACTACCTGGCCATGGCCACCCTGGGCTTTGGCACGATCGTGTACCGAGTCATCTTGGGCACCCCCTGGTGCGGCGAGGCCGACGGCATCTCGGATGTCCCCGGCTTCCAGCTGCTGCCTGGCGTGATGGTCCATGGCGCCCTGCCGCACCGCACCGCCAACTACTACCTGGCCTGGGCCCTGGTGCTGGTGGTGCTGATGGGCCTGCTCAACCTGGTGCGCTCACGCCCCGGTCTGGCGCTGCGCGCGGTCCACGGTAACGAAGAGGCGACCGATGCGATGGGCGTCGACACGGCCGGTCTGAAAGTCCGGGTCTTTGTGCTCAGCGCCGTGATTGCGGCCATCGCCGGCGCCCTGTTGACGCACTACAACGGTGGCATCGGCCCGTCGGAGGCCGGCGTGATGAAGTCCGTGCGCTATGTCGCCATCGTCGCAGTCGGCGGCATGGCGAATCTGTGGGGGGCGTTGGCCTGGGGTGCCGGGCTCAGCTTCCTGTCCCTGAGGGGCGTCTTTGGCTCGTATGACGACGCGGTCTTCGGCGCCATCCTGGTGGTCGTGATGCTCTTCGCACCGGAAGGCCTGGGCCGCACCCGCCTGGGGGCGTGGTGGCGTCTACGCCGCCCGTTCAGGAGGCCCGGTGGCGCTGCTTGAGGTACGCGGCATCGGCCGCTCCTTCGGCGGCCTGCGGGCCGTCGACGAGGTGAGTTTCGACGTCCATGCGGGCCAGATCAAAGCTGTTATCGGCCCCAACGGGGCCGGCAAAACGACCCTCTTCAACCTGATCGCCGGCTCACTTCGCCCGGACCGCGGCACACTGTCGCTGGACGGTCGCCCCATCCACGGGCTGGCGCCGTATCAGGTGGCACGCCTGGGGGTCTGCCGCACGTACCAGAACATCAAGCTCTGTGCCAACCTCAGCGTGCTTGACAACGTCCTGCTAGGACGCCACCGCTGCGATCACACGGGCCTGCTAGCGGGCATGGTCCGTCTTGGCGGCGTGCGCCGCCGCGAGCAGCAGCAACGCCAGAAGGCGGCGGAACTGTTGGCGTTCCTGGGCATCGCGGATTGGGCTGAAGTGGACGCCGCCAACCTGGCCTTCGGGCAGCAACGGGCCGTGGAGTTCGCCCGGGCGTTGGCCGCCGAGCCCCGCCTGCTGCTGTTGGACGAGCCAGCGGCCGGCCTCAACATGCGCGAGACCGCCGCGCTGGCCGACCTGATTCGCCAGATCCGCGACCGCGGCGTAACCGTGTTGATTGTCGAGCATGATATGTCGCTGATCATGCAGATATCGGACGAGATCGTCGTGCTCAGTTCAGGACGTCGGATTGCCGAGGGCGCGCCGCGGCAGGTGCAGCAGGACCCGGAAGTGATCCGCGTTTACCTGGGCGAAGAAGATGCTTAACGTCCGCAACCTGGAAGCGGGCTACGGCAAGCTGCGCGTGCTGCGCGGCGTCTCCCTGCACGTGCGCGCCGGGGAGATTGTAGCGCTGATCGGCGCCAACGGAGCCGGCAAAACGACCCTGCTGACGACCATCGCCGGCGTCATTACACCCATGGCCGGCGAGATCGCCTACGACGGATCGAACACACGCGGTTGGCGGCCCGAGCGCCTGGTCCACAGGGGGTGCGCGCTGGTCCCCGAAGGCCGACAGGTTTTCGGCCCCATGACGGTGGAAGAGAACCTGCTGCTGGGCGCCCACCCGCTATTCCGGCGACGCCAACGGGCCGAGGTGACGGCGACGCTGACCGAGGTCTATGGTCAGTTCCCACGCCTGGAGGAGCGGCGACGGCAGTTGGCCGGAACCCTCTCGGGGGGCGAACAGCAGATGCTGGCCATCGGTCGCGCCCTGATGGGGCATCCGCGGCTGATCATGCTCGACGAGCCCTCGATGGGCTTGGCGCCGCTAGTGGTAAAGGACATTCTGAGGACCATCGAGAGGCTGCGGGAGCGCGGCAACACCATCTTGCTGGTCGAGCAGAACGCGCGGGCAGCGCTGGGAATCGCCGATCGCGGCTATGTCCTGGAGACCGGGCAGATCATGCTGAGCGGGGCGGCCGGCGAGTTGCTGGCCAACAACGAAGTGCGCCGGGCTTACCTGGGCAAGGAATACCGGACCATCGACGAATGAGCGGGCCGTAACCGGCGGGCCCGTGCCCGCCACGGAGGCCATCGTGTTCTACGACCCATCTTACGAAGCCCTGCGGCGCTCTGACATGGAGCAGCTGCAGGTCGAGCGCCTGCAGATCACCCTGAACCGCGCCTGCCGCAATGTCGCGTTCTACGAAAAGACACTGACCCGTGCGGGTTTCGATGTCGGCCGGATCAAGACCGTGGCCGACCTTCGGCAACTGCCCCTGACCACCAAGGACGACCTGCGGCGGGCCTACCCGTACGGCATGTTCGCGGTACCGCTGCGCGACATTGTGCGCCTGCACGCCACGTCGGGCACGACCGGCATGCCGATCGTTACGGGGTACACGCGCAACGATGTGAGGCTCTGGGCGTCGCTGGTGGCACGCCAGCTGGTGGCCGTCGGCATCAGCGATCACGATGTCGTGCAGATCGCCTTCAGCTATGGCCTGTTCACCGGCGGTCTGGGGTTCCACTACGGCGCCGAGCGGCTCGGCGCCTCGGTCATCCCGGCCTCGGCCAGCCCCAGTCCGCGGGAGCAGAACCAGATTCTGAAGGACTACAAAGCCACGGCCCTGCTGACCATGCCCAGCTATGCCCTGACCATGGCTCACCACCTCGAGGCCATGGGGATCCATCCGGAGCAGCTGGTGCTGCGGGTGGCCATTCTGGGGGCCGAGCCATGGAGCGAGGAACTGCGCCAGCGTCTGCAGACCCGTTTCCACGTGCGGGCGTACGATACCTACGGCGTGGCCGAGATCATGGGGCCGGGCATCTCGGGCGAATGCGACCAGCAGTGCGGGCTGCATCTGAACGAAGACCACTTCATTGCCGAGGTAATCGACCCGGACAGCGGCGAACCGCTGGGCCCAGGCGAGACCGGTGAGCTGGTGCTGACCACCATCACCAAGGAGGGTTTTCCGCTGGTGCGCTACCGCACCGGCGATCTGACGCGGCTGGACCCGGAGCCATGCGCCTGCGGTCGCACGCTGGTGCGCATGGCCCGCGTTTCGGGGCGGACCGACGACCTGATTTTCCTGAACGGCGTCAAGGTTCTGCCGTCCCACGTGGAAGCCGTGCTCCAAGGCGCCCAGGGCATCGAGCCGGACTTCCGCATCGTCTTGGAGCGCGACGGCGATGCCGAAGTGATGCGGGTTCAGGTGGCCCCGTCGCCCGACGCGGGTCGGTTTGACGAGATCCGCGCGCTGGAGTTGCTGCAGCGCGACCTGTCCCAGCGCCTGGTGGACGAACTGCGGGTGCCGGTGAACCTCACTTTTGTCGAAGCGGCCACGGTCCGCCCAGCCACACCCGCCAACGCCAAGAAACGCTATGCCGTGGTAGACCAACGCCCCCGCACGCCCGGTTGACGGCCGGGCGCCGGGATCCCACTCTTTGGGTGCCGACGCCAGCGACCGCTCGCGTCGCCCCACGCGATGACCGCGGTGCACCTCGAAACTGGGAACTGCCATGCCGAGAATGACTCGCCGCGAACGACTCACGACGATCTTCGCCGGGGGTGTGCCCGACCGCCCGGCGGTCAAGGTATGGGGGGCCGCTACACGCCAGGACGCCTGCGTGCACCCGGCTTTCGAGCCGGTCCGCGACCGCGCCGTGGAACTGACTGACCTGATGCGCGGCGCGGGGTCGCCATTCCACCTCTACTGCGGTCGGCACCACGACCGCCTCATCGAAACGCATACGGAGAAGACGGCGTCCCCGGACTGGGTCCACATGGTGACGGTCTACCACACGCCGGAGGGTGACCTGCGCCAGGTGTTCCGGGCCAGCACCCGACGTCGCCCGGGATACATTGCCGAGTACCCGCTCAAGGAACCGGGCGATATCCGTCGCCTGCTGTCCATGCCGTATGAACCCTTCCCCTTCCAGGCGGCGGAGTACCAACGCGTGGATGCCGAGGTGGGCGACGCGGGTATCGCCACTTTTGGCCTCGACCACGCCATGTACGGCCTGCAGCGCCTGATCGGGTCAGAGCAGTTCGCACTGTGGAGTCTGGAGGTCGAGGACCTGCTGGAGGAGGCGATGGCGGTCTTCGCCCACCGCCTTCTCGAGCACGCCCACCGCGCGCTCGAAGCCGGCATTCAGGGTGTGTTTGCGTGGGTGGGACCGGAACTGTGCACGCCGCCGCTGATGCCCCCGACGGCGTTCGAGCGCTACGTCTTCGCGCTCGACCGCCCGCTGATCGACCTGATCCATAGCCACGGGGGCCGGGTCTGGGTCCACTGCCATGGACGCATGCGGCAGGTTATCCGCCGTTTCGCCGACATGGGTGTCGATGTCCTCAATCCGATCGAACCGCCCCCGATGGGCGATGTCACCCTGGCCGAAGCCTTTGCCATGGTCGAGGGCCGCATGGGGTTGGAGGGGAACCTCGAGACGCACGACCTGATGACCGCGGATGCCGACCTGATCCGGGCCCGGGTTGCTGCCGCGCTGGCCGCGGGACGCGGCCGTCGGCTGATCCTGTGCCCGAGCTCGGGCTACATGGAAAACGTGGAGCCCTCGCCCGAGGAGATCCGCAACTGGCTGATCTACATTGTCGAAGGCGTGCGCATGGCCAACGCCATGGCCGCCTGAGGCGCACTCCGGGACAAAAAGAGGCCGGGCGCCCTCCGCGAGGAAGGCGCCCGGTTTGCTCTCCCAGGGGGTCGATCACCTGGAGTTGATCAAGCGATCAACCTCGCTGTGGGTTTACTACATTCCAATGGACCACCTCCTTTCTGTGCGCGCGCGTTCATCGGCTCAACCCTCTGCGCGTCGTTCAACGCGAGCCTGACCTGAGCCCGTCCGGCGGTTCCCGAGCTCGGAGGCGGTGACAGAACCGAGGTTACCCGGTTCGTTTCGAATATACCCGACGCGCTGGCCAGCGTCAACCGATTCGCCGCCCCGGCCGCGCGTCAGTCAGCAGCCGACACCTTGGCCGGCCGGCCCTGGCGCGCCGATTCCCAGGCGGCTTCAGTCAGCTCGATGACCCGCAGGCCGCAGACGGCCGGCACCTGCACCGCATCACGGCCCAGGATGGCGTCGACGAAGTTGCGGTCGGGGGTACTCGCTCCGGGCAGCCCCGTGGGCTCGTACGCGTCGTTGGAGCCGGCCACCTTCACGGTCAGTTTGCCCTGCCGCAGATAGACGACGGCTTTGGTGCCCCAGATCGTGATGTCCTCCCACATGCCACCCGTGGGCGAGTTGCCGACGATGGACAGGTTACCCATGGCGCCGTTGCGGAAACGCAGCGAGAGCGCCGAATTGATGTCCACCTCGGACTCGAAATTCTCGACAAAGGCCTGGACTTCCTCGACCTCGAGACCTGTCATCCACAGCATGATATCCAGCAGGTGACTGCCGGAGTCGTTCAGTTGGCCACCACCCGAAAGGGCGAGCTGCTGGCGCCAGCTACCGCGTGTACCCCGGTACCAGGCCTGGTCCTGCAGCGCCGAAACGAATTGGATCTGGCCAAGCTCACCGGCCATGATCTGGTTGCGGATATAGCGGAACTGCGGCATGAGGTGCCGCTGGTAGGCCACCATCAAGATACGGCCCACGGCCTCGGCCCTGGCAATGACTTGGCGAGCGTGCGCCACGGTGCAGACCATGGGTTTCTCACACAGCACGTGCAGGCCGCGGTCTAGGGCCGCCATGATCTGCTCGAAGTGCAAGGTGTGCGGCGTAGATATCTGCACCGCATCCATCGGTACCTGGGCCAGCAGGTCGCGGTAGTCGCCAAAACTGGGGACCTCGGCTACCGCCGCGTGCCGTTCGCGGAGGCGGTCGAGGCTGGTCGCGCTGGGGTCACACAGACCCACCACCTCGACCTCGGCCGGCATTTCCAGACAGCGCCCGACGTGACCGGAGGCATTGCCCCCGCAGCCGATGAAACCCATGCGGATTCTCGCCATCGCGCTTGGCTCCTTGAGGGTAACCGGAAGGCCGGGTGGCCGCAGGCCGCCGTTCAGCGGACGACCGACCCGGGCGGCAGCTGGGGATCGATCTCCACGAGTTTGAGGGTGCCGTCAGGCCCGATGGCGGCCAGCACCATGCCGGCCGAGAGGATGCCGCGCAGGCGTGCCGGCTTGAGATTGGCTACCAGCACGACTTTGCGACCGACGAGTTCTTCGGGCGCATAGTGCGCGGCGATGCCGCTGACCACCGTGCGCTGAGCCCCTTCGCCCACATCGACGGTCAATTGCAGCAGCTTGTCAGCCTTGGGCACGCGGGTCGCGGCCAGGACGAGGGCGACGCGGAGCTGCACGCGGCCGAACTCCTCGATGCTGATCTCGTCCCCCGCCGGGGCGCTGGCCGGTTCGGCGACCGGGGGCACGGTGGCCGTCGGGACCGGGGCGCTGGCAGGTTCGGCACCCGGCCGTGGCGCGGCCGCGGCCGACCCCGCCGGGCTGGACGCCGGCACCGCCTCCGCGGCCATCTCGGCCTTGGGGAACAACAGCGGCGCCTCGGCCGGGATGCGGGTCCCCGCGGGGGCGCCCCCCCACTGCGTAATCTGAGCCATGGTAGCGTCGGGCAGCCCGAGCCCGGCGCGCAGCTGGCGGCACTTCTCCGGCATGGCCGGCTCCAGCAGCACCGAGGCCACGCGCAAGCCCTCGACCACATTGTACAGCACCGTGCCCAACCGCTCACGCCGGGCCGGGTCGCGGGCCAGCTGCCAGGGCTCTTGGTCGCTGAAGTACCGGTTCAGCGACCGCACATACTGCATCACCTCTTCAAGGGCCGCCGAGAACCGCAGGTCGTGCACCAGGGGCCGGACGCGCGCCGCCAGCGCCTCGCCAGCGGCGATAACGGGTTGGTCCGCCGTTTCCTGCACCGGCGCGGGCAGTGTGCCGTCGAGGTGTCGGTTGATCAGCGCCCGGGCACGCGCCAGCAGGTTGCCCAGGTCGTTGGCCAGGTCGGCGTTGTAGCGGTCCACCAGGAACTTCTCGCCCACCGAGCTATCCTGACCGTACACGGTGTCTTTTAGCAGGTAGTAACGCAGCGCGTCGGCGCCGTAGCGCTCGGCCAAGGCAAAGGGTTCGACCTGGTTGCCCAGCGACTTGCTCATCTTGCGTCCGTCGGGCCCCATGAGGTACCCGCCGACGTTGAGGTGCTGGTACACGGGCACGCCCGCCGCATGCAGCATGGTTGGCCAGAAGACGGCATGGGCTTTGAGGATGTCTTTGCCGATCAGGTGCTCGGCGGCCGGCCAGTACCGGTCGAAGAGCCCGCCCTGCGGGAAACCCAGAGCTGACACATAGTTGATCAACGCGTCGAACCACACATAGGTGACGTGCGCATCATCCCACGGCAGACCAATGCCCCAGGGTACCCGTTCGCGCGGTCGCGAAATGGAAAGATCGCCGATCGGTTCGGACAGCAGCGACAGCACCTCATTGCGGTAGCCTTCGGGGCGAATGAAACCCGGGTGGCTCTGGATATGGCCCCGCAGCCAGTCGCGATGGTTTTCCATGCGGAAGAAGTAGTTGCCCTCGCGCCGCTTCTCCGGAACCCGTTGATGGTCGCTGCACTGGCCGTCAACCAGTTCTTTCTCGGTCATGAACCGCTCGCAGCCGACGCAGTAGAGTCCCTCGTATTCGTCGTAGTAGATCTCGCCACGGTCGTACACGGTCTGCAGGATCTGACGGACCACGGCCCGGTGGCGCTCTTCGGTGGTGCGGATGAAGTCGTCGTGGCCGATCCCCAGCAGGCGCCAGGCGACGCGGAAGCGCTCGCTGATGCGGTCGACAAAGGCCTGCGGTTCCAGGCCAGCGGCGCGGGCAGCCTGGAAGATCTTCTCACCGTGCTCGTCGGTACCCGTCAGGTAATACGCCTCGGCCCCGTCCAGGCGGCGGAAACGGGTAAGGAAGTCGCCCACCACGGTGGTGTACGTGTGGCCAATATGCGGCTCACCGTTGACGTAATAGATGGGCGTAGTGACATACGAAATCGCTGACATGGTACCTCCGAAGTGGGAACCGCGGTCACGGTGCTGAATGATAAGCCGGCCCCCGGGCGATGGCAAACGCGCCTGCGGGGGCTTCAGCGCGGCGTCGGCACCGCCTCCGTCGCGGGCATGCCGGGAGCTGCGGGCAGGTGCGGCGCCAGGGACCGGCCAGTGACGGACGCCGGCACAGCCGCTGCCTCGGCTGCGGGGGCGTCAGTGCGTCGTCGGCATCGTCTCAGTCGCGGGCGCGCCGGGAGCCGCGGGCAGGTGCGGCGCCAGGAACCGGCCGGTGATGGACGCCGGCACAGCGGCTACCTCCGCCGGGGTCCCGGCCGCCACCACCTGCCCTCCACGCTCGCCGGCTTCCGGTCCCAGATCGATGATCCAGTCGGCCGCGGCGGCGAACTCGAGGTGGTGCTCAACGACCACCACCGTGGAGCCCTGATCGACGAGGCGATGGAGCAGTTCGAGCAGCAGGCGTACGTCTTCCAGATGCAGGCCGGTGGTCGGTTCGTCCAGCAGGTAAAGAGTCGCGCCGACGGCAGGACGGCCCAAGTCAGCTGCCAGCTTGACGCGCTGCGCTTCGCCACCGGACAGCTGGGGCGACGGTTGGCCCAGGCGCAGGTAACCCAACCCGACCGACTGCAGCAGAAGCAGCCGCGAGGCCAGGTCAGGGACGGCGGCGAAGCGCTCCAGTGCCTCGCCCACGGTCAGTTCGAGCACCTGCGCGATGGTGAGGCCCTGGTAGCGGATGTCAAGAACCTCGCGGCTGTAACGGCTGCCACCGCAGGCGCCGCAGACCAACTCGGCGGTTTCCAGCCACCCCTGACGAGTCCCCTGGGTTCCGCTGCCTCCGCATTGGGGGCACGCTCCCTCGGCAGCGTTAAAGCTGAAATGGGCCGGCTTGTACGCGCGCAGGCGCGCCTCGGGCAGGGCCGCGAACAGCCGCCGCAGGGGCGTCAGCAGGCCGGTATAGCTAGCGGCGTGGCTGCGGGGCGTCCGGCCCACGGGTCGCTGGTCCACGGCCACGACGCGTTGGAGGCAGTCGCCGCCGGTGCAGG
Source organism: uncultured Gemmatimonadota bacterium (assembly GCA_903893785.1). Taxonomy (GTDB): domain Bacteria; phylum Latescibacterota; class UBA2968; order UBA8231; family UBA8231; genus CAITNQ01. The sequence goes on along the minus strand of CAITNQ010000253.1, from coordinate 41,465 downwards.
CGGCATGGGGCAGCGCCGCCAGACTGGAGCGGTACAGGCGGGCCGCCAGCGCTGGCCACAGCGTACCCTGCACCAACGAGCTCTTGCCGGAACCCGACACGCCGGTGACGCAGGTCAGGGCGCCCAAGGGGAACGCGACCGTGACCCCTTTGAGGTTGTGGCCACGGGCCTCGTGGACAGTGACCCAGCCAGCCTGGCCGGCCGGCCGGCCAGGCCGACGCGGTAGCTGGCGACGACCGCTCAGGTATTGCCCGGTCAGCGAATCGCCGGCCGCCACTGCTGCCGGTGGGCCCAGGGCCACAACGCTGCCGCCGCGAGGCCCTGCCCCGGGGCCCACATCCACCAGCAGATCGGCGCGCCGCAGCACCGCCAGATCATGCTCGACGACCACCACCGTGTTGCCGTCGTCGCGCAGCGCCATCAGCGCCGACACCAGCCGCTCCGTGTCGCGGGCGTGCAGACCGAGGCTGGGCTCGTCCAGGACGTACAGCACCTGCGTCATCCGCGACCCCAGCGCGGCGGCCAGGCGCAGGCGCTGCAGTTCCCCGCTGGACAACGTCTCCGCGGACCGATCCCAGGTCAGGTACCCCAAACCCAGGTCGCACAGGATGGTGACCGACCGTCGCAGGTGCGCCGCCAGCAGGTCGATCACCGCCTGTTCCAGGCCCGGAGCGCACAAGCCGCCCAGGAACTCGGGCAGAGCCGCCAACGGTTGGGCGCAGACACCTGCCAGGTGCTGGCCAGCCACGGTCACGGCCAAAGCCTCGGGTCGCAGGCGAGTACCGCCGCAGGCAGCGCAAGCGGTGTGGCCAGCAAAGGACTCCAACCAGGTCCGCAGATCGGCCGTGCTGCGTGCGGGAGGAGTCTGCAGCCAGGCGGCCATGCCGCCGAAACCCCGGGTGCGGCCATGCCAGAATTCGGTCACCGCGGCTTCCGGCCAGGTGCCCACGGGCTGGTCCATCTCGATCCCGTGACGGCGGCACAGCCCGGTCAGCTGACGCTGCAGTTCCTGCTGCCCGAAGTCACGCCACAGCGGACCGAGGCAGTCCTCGAGCGTGCCGTGTTCGCCGCCCATGACCCGGTCCAGGTGCGCCACTCGTTCGACGCCCAGGCCGCGACAGACCGGGCAGGCCCCGCGCCGGCTCTGGAAAGAGAACAGGGCCGGCTCCAACGGCCGCGAAGGGGCACCGCAGGCCGAGCAGGCGGGCCGCACGGCGAAGGTCTGCTCGCTGCCGGTCGCGGTGTCGACCAAGCACACGCGGCCCTGCCCCACCTCGGCTGCTGCCTCGAGGGAACCGCGCAGACGCCGGTGCGTATCGGGCCGGATCGCCAGACGGTCGATAACGACGGCCAGTGGCTGCCCGTGCAGCTGCTCCGGAGCCGCGTCCTCCAGTGTCCAGTAGGTCGTGCCGGCGCGGATCCGGCGGTACCCGGCCCGGTCGGTCCAGGCCAGAAAGGCCGCCACGTCCTCGTCGGGTTGCCGCCAGTGCGGCGCCAGGATGGTCAGCGAGGTGCCCACTGGCAGAGAGACCGCCGCGTCGTAAAGCTCCTCGGCCCGTTGACAACGGACCGGAGCGCCGCAGCTCAGGCAGTGCGGCACGCCGACACGGGCCCACAGCAGGCGCAGGAAATCGTGCACGCCCGTGAGCGTAGCCACGGTGCTGCGCGGCCCGGCAGCGCGCGCGTGCTGGGCAATGGCCACCGCAGGCGCCAGTCCGTCCAACAGCTGGACGCGCGGCGGGCGCACGCGGCGTGCCAGTCCCTGGTCCGACCGGTCCATGACCACCAGGAATCGGCGACGGGCTTCGGCATACAGGGTGTCGAAGACCAGCGAGGTCTTGCCCGATCCCGAAACGCCGCTGAAGGCAATGCATTGACCGTGCGGCAGATCAAGGTCCACGCCCGCCAGGTTGTGCTCAGCGGCGCCGCGAAGCGTGATCCACTGTTGTGCCATTGTTCCACCCGTGCGTCGATGGTGCGGCCGGTGCCGCGGTGGGCAGTCGGTTGCCAGCGAGGGACCGCTTCCGGCGCCCGGCAAGCGCCCTGGCGTCGTGCCGTCGGCCGCGAACCGGCCCCGGCGGCGGGGCGCTTGACACTACGCCAAGAACCGGTTAGTAATTGGCGCGCGTCGGATCCACCCGTAACCTGCGAGGGCCGCATGCGCGTCGGTCTTGCCGCTGGCCTGAGCCTGGTTCTCTGGTTCCTGCTGCCCGTGTCGGCACAGATGACCATGACCGGCAGCGCCGCCGAAGGCCGACGTCTATTCCATGCTCCCACCCTGGGCACCAACGGCCTCTCTTGTGCCCACTGCCACGCCGACTTCGACGAGGAGCGCCAGGACGACGGCCTAATCCGCGCCGGCCACAGTCTGTACAACGCGGCAGCGCGCGAAACTTGGTGGGGCAAGGACCCCAAGCGACCCAACGCCTACCGCCAGATCGCCAGTGCCGCCGTGGTGTGCCTGGAGCACTACCAGCGCAGCGCAACGCGACTGTCCGCCCAGCAGACGATGGATCTGCAGGCGTACCTGGAGGCCATCACCCGTCGCCCCGAACGAGCCCCTTTGAGTGTGTTCCCGGCAGGCGACCTCTCAGGAGCCTACGAAGGCCACGGGGACGGCAACCGTCTGGATGGGCAACCGCTGTTCATGGCCGCGTGCCACGCCTGCCACCCCAACGGCGGCGCCGGCATCGGTCCGGCCATTCCGCGTGACCGCGATCCGGCCTTCTATGCGCGGAAAGTGCGCGAAGGCGACGGCTTGGGCGCGGTGCTCACCGGCATCGACCCGGACGCCTATGACCCGGCCGCCGGGCTGTTCATGCCGTTTTTCGGCGCCGACCGGTTAAGCCAGCGTCAGCTGCGCGACATCATCGCCTACATCAGGAGCCTGCCGCCGTTACCCGCCGACACCGCAGCCAAGAAAAGCGGACGACGTGGAACGCCAAAGTCACCCCCGTCCAGACCGCGGCCGCGGTGAACGCCGCGGCCAGCCGATCGGCGGCCGTTCCCAGCGTCAATAGCACCAGGCTGATGTTACGCCGCCCGGCGATCAGATGGAAGGCGGCGTCGACCGGTTCGGCGTCGAACAGCTCGCGGCCCGACAGCGAGCGGAACAGCCCGGTAACGACCTTGTCGAGCACGAAGGCGGCCAGGAACAGCCAGGTCACCAGCGCCACGCCGCCAGCCGCCAGCAGCTGCCCCCCGGTCAGGTACCAGCCGGTGCCCAGGTACCACAGCGCCAAGCCGGGCATGGCCGTCAGGTGTTCGAACGCCCCCATTGACTCGCTCAGGTGCAGGCGCAGTCGAGCCAGCTTGCCGTCGATGGAATCGCACAGAACACCGACCCAGGCCGCCGCCAAGCCCCAGCCGAGACGACCGGTCGCCAGGCACGGGGCGGCCGCCCAGACCCCCAGCACGGAGAGGACCGTGAACAGATTGGGGGTCAGGCGGGTCGGACAGACCCAGCGGGTCAGCAGGCGAACCAGGTCGTAGTAGCCGTACCGAGCCACGATATCGATGGCGCCTTTGAAGCTGCGCCGGTACATCAACCGCTCGAGCGGTCCTAACGCCGCGGTCGCCGGCACGGGCTCGATCAGGGGCGGCATGGTCAGGCGCAACGACGGTATGTAGACCTCGATGTCAGCAGGACCGCGGTCGGCCACACCCAGCCGGCGAATCTGGGCCTCCCAAGGGCAGTCGCTGTCCCACTGCCGGGCGAGTGCACCCACCGTCGCGGCTGGCAGGCGAGCCGCGCCCGTGCCTGGCCGATCCTGAACGAGCAGGGCGTCGGCCTGCGCCAACTGGGCGAACACGCGCTCGTCGTAGACCACGTCACCGTGCAGCAGCAGCACGGGCTCGTCGATCCGGGCCAGCGCCTGGGGGAGGTCGGACGCGATGCCGTCGCCCGCCCAGACAACGCGAATGCCAAACAGCAGCGTCAGGTCGTCGCGCAGCACGGTCGCGGCGTGGCGCGTACCGGCACTGGGGAACACCCACACCTCAGCCACGCCGAGTCGACCCAGTTCACGTACCTGGCGCTCGACCACGGTCATGCCCCACAGATGCCGCCCCGCTCCCGGGCCCGTGGCATCTATCAACGCCAGGCGTGGGGCCCGGAGCGCAGGCGATTCCCGATCGGAAGGCTGCTGCCCGACGGTCACGGGGTCGGGCCCGCCGCATCCAGGCGCGGCACGACCTGGGCCACTGCGTGGGCGTAGTCAGACAGGGAATCCACTTCGCCCCACGCCAGGCCGGCGCCGTCCACGGCATACAGCGACCGGGCCGTCAGCAACGGGCCGTATGCCGAAGTGGGGAACGCCTGCCGCTGGTCCGCGGCCACCAACCGCTCCACCTCGCCGGCCACCGCCCGGGCGCCGACGGCATCAAACATGGCCAGCTGCATGCTGACAGCGGCGGCCTGTTCAGGCTTCACCTGCTTGCTGATCGCCGTGATACAGCCGGTGGCGTCCACGGCCACGTTCATTTCGCCCGCCAGTCGCGGCGCGGCCGAGTCCACGGCCACGGCATTGGGTACCCCGCCCCCGCGCAGGCGCTGGAGGATCGCCGGGTCGAAAAGGATGTCGCAGTTGAACAGGAACGTCGCGCAGTCCAGTTCGTGCCGGGCCAGGAAGAGGGAGTAGATGCTGTTCGTGGTCAGGTAGTCCGGGTTGTCGACATAGCGCACGCTCGCGCCGCAGTAGGCCCGCACCTGAGCCGCCTCGTAACCAACCACCAGGACGATATCCGCGACCCCCACGGCGCGCAACGCCGCAAGTTGATAGTCCAGCAGACGCCGACGCCCCAGTGAGACAAGGCACTTGGGGACGCCGTCGGTCATGGGCCGCAGCCGGGTCCCCGCGCCTGCTGCCAAAATGATCGCGCGCATGCGCGCCGCTCCTTTCGGTTCAGTGCGGGCCGGCCGTCAACGCCCGCCGCGCTCCCGGCGGCAGAAGATCGGGCACCGGTTGAACCACCGCCAGCAAGCGGCGGCGACGGCGATTTGTTGACGGTGTGACCCATGCCGGGTATATTGAACGGTTCTGTGCCGCCCAAGACCCGGGCGGGTCCCAGGCGGCAGCGGGCCGCGGCGGCCACGCCCGACCCGGCGACCGCGGGCCAAGGAACTTCATGCAAGCCATCATCCTGGCCGCGGGCCGCGGCCGGCGCCTGTGGCCGTTGACGGCAGACAATCCCAAGTGTCTGCTGCCGTTGCACGGGCGCCCCCTCCTGGCGCACCAACTCGACATCTTGGAACGCCACGGTGTCGACGACGCCCTAATCGTTTGCAGTGGCGGCAGCGCCCGGATTCGGGACCTGCTGGCCGTCCGCACCGGCTCACTGCGACCGCGGTGCTGGTACAATCCGTTGGCGACCGTGAGCGACAACCTGCTGTCTCTATGGACCGTCCGTCGGGCGTTGGCCGACGACCTGATCCTGGTCAATGGCGATGTCGTGTTCCACCCTGAACTGCTGGCGGGTCTGTTGGCGGTTGGGGGCCCTGCCACCCTGACGGTCTCACGACAGACGAGTTACAGCGAGGACGACATGAGGGTGCGAATGTATGACGGGCGGGTCCTCCGTGTCGGCAAGGACCTGCCCGGGCCGGACACCGACGCCACCTCAGTGGGGGTGATGCGGTTCACGGGCCCCGGGGCAGCCGGGCTGCGACGCTCACTTGAGGCGGTGACCGAGAGGCCCCAGGCGTACCGGGCGTATTTCCTGGAAGCGGTGCAGTGGCTGGTTGATCAGGGGCTGCCGGTCACCGCCTGGGAGTGTGGTTCGCTGCCGTGGGTCGATGTCGACACACCCGAGGACCTGGACCGGGCCCGGGCCCTGGGCGGCCGCCTAGGAATGGAAGGCACGGTCGCCCGCACCCCGGGAGGGCCGACATGATCCGCCATGGTCTGCTGGTGTTCCCGGCCGGCCCGGATCGAGTAGGGTCCACGGACCGCCGCGTTGCCGGCCTGCCGTTACTGGACCGCGGTATCCGCGCCATGGCCCGCACGGGTATCGACCACCTGACCGTGATCGTGCCCGAAGGAGCCCCGCAGCCCCTTTCGGGTCTGGTCCGGCGGCTGCCGTTGGCGCTGCAGGTGCTGACCTGGAAACAGGCGCGAACGGTCGCCTGGGCTGCCGACGCCGCGGTGCTGGTGGTCCTGGGCGATCACGTCCACCACGCCACCTCGCTCCAGGAACTTGCCAAGGCGGGTCTGGGTCAGGCGGACTTGGTAATACAGACTTCCGCGGCGCCGCGCGGCACCGAGGCTCTGTGGTCGGCATCGACGGCCGGCACAGGCGTCCGCCTGACGACGGCCGCGGCAGGAGCAGGCCCGGTGAGCACCGGCGCCTTTGTGTGTCGCGGCAGCCTGCTCACCGCGGCCGGGCTCCCAGCGGCCGAGACCGCCTGGTACCCCTGGCTGGAGCAGGCCGCGGCCGGCCATCCGGTGGCACTGCAGCCGGCCAGCGCCGAACGCTGGCATCCCGTTCGCGACCGCCGCGGGGCCCGCGCGGCCAAGAAGATGCTCTTCAGTCTGGTGACCAAACCCACCAGTGGCTTTGTCTCGCGCCACATCAATGCCCGCATCTCGATTCCGATCAGCAAGGCCCTGATCAACACGGGCATCAGCCCGCACGTGGTCACCGTGTGCCTGGTGCTTACCACAGGCCTGGCCAGCGCCTGGCTGCTGGCCCATGGGGATAGCTACGGCCGGCTGGCAGTGGCGGGCATCCTCTGGCAGATGGCCGCGGTCCTGGACCGCTGTGACGGCGAGATCGCCCGGGTCAAGCTGTGCGAATCCAAGTTCGGTGCCTGGTTCGACACCGTCACTGACAACCTGGCCTACCTGTGCGGCTACGTGGCCCTGCTGGTGGGTATCCGACGCCTGCACCCGGCAGAACCCCTGTACACCTACCTCTGGTTTTCGGCGGCAGGGGCCCTGCTGCTGACGCTGGTGACCCTCTACACGTACGCCCGTCGGTCGGGCAGCGGTAGCCTGCAGCACTACCTGCGCGACCTGGCCCGGGACCTGCCGGACCGAGACAAGGGGTGGGTGCAGCGCTGGATGCAGCGCTACGGTTTTGTCGCCAAGCGCGACTTTCTGTCCTTCGTCCTCTGCCTGGCGATGTTGGCCAACAGCCTGGAGGCCGTGTTCTGGATTCTGGTTGTGCTGCTGCACCTGGCGGCCGCCGGGGTGCTGATATCGCAGCGCAAGATGCTGGCTCGGGCGCATGCCGAGAACGCCCGGCGCGCCGCCGAGGGAGCGGGCGGAGTCCGGCTGTGAAGGTGGCTCAACGCCTGGTGCCGGGCCTGGGTATCCTTTTCCTGGGATACCTGATCGGCCGCCTCGGGCCCAGCGAAATCTGGCAGCGCCTGATCGATCTGCGATGGACCTTCCCGCTGGTGTTGTGCACTGCCCTGGGGTGGCACCTGACCAACACCGCGGCCTGGGCCTGCGCCTTCCCACGCGGCCCGTTCCGCCCCTCGTTCTCGCTGCTGTTCATGGCCAAACTGGCCGGTGAAGCCGTCAGTCAGCTTACCCCCTTGGCGAACCTGGGCGGCGAACCGCTGAAGGCTTATCTCCTGCGCACCGAGGCCCCCACGTCGGCGGGCCTGGCGTCCGTGGTGGTGAACAAGGTGGCCCAGACCATCACCGGGCTCGGTTTCGCCGCCGTGGGCCTGGGGCTGGTGGTCCTGTACTGGTCGCTGCCCCAGGCGATACCGACCTCGATCCAAGCCGGACTGGCGTTGCTGCTGCTGCTCGCCTCGTTGCTGATCGTGTCCCTGTGGCGCCTCCAGCACCATCTGTTCTCATCGTTGCTGGCGCTGCTGGCCCGGGTGGGCATCCGGACCGATCAGCTGGAGCGAAAGTTGGCCCGCGCCGCGCGCATCGACGAGAACATCGCGGGCTTTTATCGCGACAGCCGGGGACGTTTCGCCCTCGCTCTGGTGTTTCATAGTGCGGGGTGGATGCTCGGCGCCTGGGAGACCCACCTGATTCTCCGGGGTCTGGGCGCCAACGTGGACTTCTCCGTCTCCTTCCTGGTGACCTCGCTGACCATGGTTATCACCTCGCTGTTCTGCTTCATGCCGTCCAGCATCGGCGTGCTCGAGGGTGGCCAGGTCTTTCTGACGACGGCGCTGGCTCTGGACCCGGCCATGGGTTTGTCGATGGGCATCGTCAAGCGCATGCGGAAGATCGTTTGGATGCTTGTGGGTTGGGTCTTCCTGACCCACCTGAACCGGGCGGCACTGCGCGCCGAAGCCGCTTCCAGCCAGGCCCTCACGCCTGGCCACGCCAAGGTGACCTGATATGCGGACGCGGGGCTTTGCTCGATGCTGTTGGCTGATCGGAGCCATGGCCGTTGTCACGCCAGTGGCGGCGCAGACGCCCGCGGGCACGGTCTATGGGGTGGATGAGCTGGTCGCCCTGGCCCTGGAGCACCACGGCGAAGTGGCCCAGGGCATCTGGCGCGTACGAGGCGCCCAGGCAGTACAGCGGCAGGCCCGCGCCGCACGCATCCTCCCGCGGCTGCGCCTGAACAGCGAGAACGGCTGGGTGCCGGACGCCCACGGCAATGTCCTGGATGCCCCCCATGACTCGGCGGGTTACCTGGCCACCCTGGGGCCCTTCACCCGCAACACGCTGGAGTTCGCCCAGCCGCTGTACACCTTCGGCCAGCTGAGTTCCCTCAACCGCGCCGCCGATGGCGGCCTGGCGGCCGAACAGGCGGCTTTGGAGCAGACCCGCGCCGACGTGCGGCTCGAGATCAAGCGCCTGTACTATGGCCTGTTGCTGGCCCAGGACATGAGCCAGCTGGTCGCCCGCCTGACGACGCGGTTGAACGCCGAGCAGGAGCGTCTGGCTGATCGTGAGACCCTGTCGCTGGCCAATGGGTACAAGCTGAAACTGGCGCTGATCGAGCTGGCAACGCGTCAGCGTGAAGCCGACGACAAGGTGGCCCTGGCGCGCGGAGCGCTGGCCTGGCGCGCCGGGCTGGATACCACGGCGCTGTTTGCCGTGGCCGATACCGGTCTGGCGCCAGTGGCTGGGCCGCTGCCAGCCTTGGACCAGTTGGAGCAGTGGGCAGCCAGGCATCGGCCCGAATGGCGGCGCCTGGCTGCTGGCGTAACAGCCCGGCAGGCCCAGTACGAGGCAGCGCGCAGCGCCCGGATGCCCCAGGTCTTCCTGGCCGGCGGCCTCCGCTACGCCCGCGCGCCGGGGCGCACCGACCAGCACAACCCTTTTGTCAAGGACGACTTCAACTACGACAGCGCCGGTCTGTACGTCGGCCTGAGGCAGTCCTTCGAGTGGGGACTCCTGGGAGCTGAGGTCGACAAGACCCGCGCCGCGTACGAGGAGCTGCGCGCCCGCCAGGCGGACAGCGAACAGGCCCTGCGCCTTGATGTGCAGCGCGCCTGGACCGAGTACCAGCGCGCCGACCGCGACCGGCAGTCCGCCGACGACGCCCGTCACCTGGCGCGTCAGTGGCTGCAGGAGGCCCAGAACGAATACGACCTGGATCCGGACACCTTGAAGGACCTGATCACCGCCTTCGAGACGTGGGCCAAACTGGAACAGGCATGGCGCGAGGCCGTGTACCGCCAGAACGTGCGTTGGGCCGAACTGGAGCGATCCGCAGGCGGCATGCCGGAGGAGAGGCAGTAATGGTCCGGAGCGGGTACTGGGTGAGCTTGGCCCTGTGGCTGGGGTTGGCCGCCGCGGCCAGCGCGGATCCGGAAGCGGATCTGCGCGTCCAGATTGAGGCCGACCTCGACTGGCTCAACACCGCGAGCCGGACTGAGCTGCAGGCGGCGGCGCCCGGGTTGGAGGCCAGACTCGCCAACCGCATCGATGGTCGCGCCCTGGCCACCCGTGCGTTTGGCTCCTATGTCTCGCGGTCACTGGCCGACTATGGACGGCTGCTGCCCGCGGCGGGCGTACAGCGCCTGATCGACCAAGGGGAAAGCGAGCTGGGGGCGGCGTGCCGTGACCACCTGGTCCAGGACCTGCTGCGCTACCGGGCGTCGGGCCTACGTGACCTGCGGCTGGCAAGCGTCAAGGTGACCGGCTCCACCGGGGTCACCACCCTCGCGGCGACGATGGACACCGGACCCGTCATCGCTCTGGCGGAGTGGTCACAGACGCCAGTGGGCTGGCTGCTCACCGACGCCGAGGTGGACGGCAGGCGAGCCAGTCTGGGCCTGCGGCGACTGGCCGCGGACGCCGTGAACCGAGAACAGTCGCTGCCGGTGGTCATCGCTCGGCTGCGGGGTACGCCGTACATCGTTCTGGAGGATTTCGCCGCCACCGACCCGGGCGATCCGCCCAGCGGCTGGAGCCCGTGGCGGAGTCAGGACCAGGCCAAGCCGCGTCACTACATCGTGCGCGAAAGCGCCGGCAAGCACTATCTGGAAGCCCGTGACGAGGGCAGCTCGGTGATCTTGGGCAAAGTGCTCCGCTGGGATCCGCGCGAATACCCGGTGCTGACCTGGTGCTGGCGCGCCCATGAGCTGCCCGTCGGCGCGGATGAGCGCCTGAGTGAAACCAACGACAGCGCCGGCGGCGTCTACGTGGTGTTCTCGCTGAATTGGCTGCTGGGGGCGCCCAAGCAGCTCAAGTACGTCTGGAGTACGAGCCTGCCGGTAGGCACGGTGGATCGCCGCAACCTGCTGTTCCGGCCCTGGTTCTTCGTCGTCGAGAGCGGCGAGGAACGGCTCGGCAAGTGGACTTTTGAGCAGGTGGACCTGGTCAGGGACTACCAGCTCAAACTGGGTGAGAAACCGGCTGACCGGACGGTCAGCCTGCAGTTGCTCACGGATGCCAACTCGACCCACTCGCGCGCCGCGGCCGACTACGCCGATCTGCGCGCCTGGCCCCGTGAAGCCGTTGGCCGAGGCGAGGTCCGCGACTACTGCGGCTGCCTGGACGACGGCGCCAACCGTCCGTGAAGGCCGCCCTGCAAAAGAGGAGGAGCACGATGAACGGCGTCTCCCGGGCCTTGGTCATCCTGTCCGTGGCGTCAGTGGGGGCAGTCGCCGCCCAGGCCGCCACTGCGCCAGTGCCTTCGCCTACCGAATTCCTGCGCGCTCGCGACGGTGCGATCCAGCAGATCCTGGCGGAGGCACCCACGGGCGCGCTGCCGGCCCCCCTGCGCGCGCGGCTCAAGGAACAGATCAACGCCGCCTTTGATTTCCGCGAATTGAGTCGGCTGGCCCTGGGGACCTACTGGGCCAGTCGCTCGGAGAAGGAACGCGAGCATTTCGTGCGGACTTTCACGGGCATCATCCAGGAGCGCAACTTCGACAGCTTCGTGCGCTATTACCGCGAGGGACGCTTCAACTACACCGGCGAGACCGTCGACGGTACGCGGGCAGAGGTCCGGGCCACCGTGCCGCTGAAGAAGGAGCGGGTCAACATCGCCTACCGACTGCGGGTCGTCGACGGGCAGTGGAAGGTGTACGATTTGGTCATCGATGAGGTGAGCACGGCCGAGGGCAACCGCCGCACCTATGCCCGGTTCATTGAAAAGAATTCGTACGAAAAGCTAGTGGAGCAGCTGGACAAGCAGCTGCAGCGTCTACAGACGCCGGGCCAGTGAGCAGCCATTCGAGCCGCTCCCGGGCAGCGCAAAAAAAGGCCGGTCGGCAATGCCGACCGGCCTGTTGGCGTGAGGCCTGGTTTGGCCCGGAACGCCGGAAAGTGGAGCGGGAGACGGGACTCGAACCCGCGACAACCACGTTGGCAACGTGGAGCTCTACCAACTGAGCTACTCCCGCGCACCTAAAGCAAACGCGAGAAGGAAATTTAGACATGGTGAACTGGAATGTCAAGGGCTGCACCGCCCCCACGCGGACACCACTGCCCTGCCCGGCGCCGCATTCCAGCCGGCGAGCGGGCCCCGCGCTGTGGACCGGCATCGCCCTGCTGGCGCTGTTGGGGTCGGCCTGCCGCGTGGCGGCGCCGGCGGTACCGACAGCTGCACGCCGCCTGAACAACCAGGGCGTCGTGTACATGGACCAGCACAACTACACCCGTGCCAGGGAGGAGTTTGCGCAGGCCCTGACACTGGCGCCCGACTACGCCCTGGCGCGTGCCAACCTGGGCATCGCCTATTACAGCCTGGGCAAGTACGACAGCTCGGCGACCGCCCTGCGTGCCGCTCTGTCGCTGGACGACAAGCTGCTGCCAGCCCATTACACCCTCGGCCTGATCGCCAACGCGCAAGGGCGTGAATATGACCAGGCGCTGCAATCCCTGATCAAGGTCCGGGATGCCGACCCGGGCGATCCGCTGGTGCGCTACTACCTGGGGCAGGTGGAGGCCAAGCTGGGCCGCGGCGATGACGCCGTCGCCAGCCTCAAGGAGGCCACCCGCCTGGACCCGCTCAACGTCTCGGCGTATTACGCGCTAGCGGCTCAATACCGACAGCAGGGCCGCGAGAACGAGTGGAAAGATGCCCTGGCCACCTTCAGCCGCCTTAACCAGGCCGGCTACAAAGGGGTGACGTCGGGCTATCAGGGCCAGGGCCGCTATGCCGAAGCCATGGTCGACACCGTCGGTGGGCAAGCGCACACCAACCAGCCACCCGCCACCTGGCGCTGGTCAGGCCAGGCGGTGGGCGTGAGGGACGGCATCCGCGATGCGGTTACAGTGGACTATGACCACGACGGCAACGACGACCTGCTGGTGTTGACGGACCGGGTGTGGCGCGCGGCGGCGGCCGCGGGGGGCCTGGGACAACCCACGGATCTGGGGATCCCGGCGTCGGGTCTGGCCGGGGCCACGCGGTTGGTAGCGGCGGACCTGGACAATGACGGCGACGTCGATCTGGTGACGACGGGCCCGGTCACGCGCCTGTGGCGGCAGGAGTCGGGGGCATGGGTCGAGGTGGACCTGGCAGTGGCTGGCACGACGATGGCGGCCATCGCCGATGTCGACCACGACGGCGACCTGGACCTGCTGCTGGCGGCGCCCACCGGCACGCGACTGCTGCGCAACGACGGCCGCGCGACGTTTGGTGACGTGACGTCGGCTGCCGGCCTGGCCGGCAGCCTGGCTGCCCGACAGATCGTGGCTTCCGACCTTGACAGCGACCGCGACGTGGACCTGCTGCTGCTTGGCGACAGCGGCGTCCAACTGTGGACCAACAACCGCGACGGCAGCTTCAGCGAGACGGCGGCTGCCTTCGGATTGGCCGACTTGGGCGGGGCCACCTGCGTGGCCGTCGAGGACCTGAACCGCGACGGCCAGATGGACGTGGCAGCGCTGACCGCTGATGGCACGGTGCGCCTGCTGCTCAACCAGCAGGGGCGACGCTTCGCCGTCGCCGCATCCGCGGCCACGGGCCTGTCAGCGACCGGCCAGTTGCTGGCCGCCGATGGCGACCTGGACGGCACCATGGACCTGCTCGTCCTGGGCGACCGCGCGGCAGCGATGGTGGAAGGCGACGATCGTGGCGTGCGGATCACGCCTCTGACGGACCTGGCGGGCGACGGCGGCGGCCCCGCGGTGGTCATCGACGGCGACAGTGACGGCCGTCCTGACCTGTGGCGGGGCGGCACATGGTGGCGGAACCAGACTGCGGCCGGCCACTGGTTGCGCGTCTGGGCCCAGGGGAAAGCCAGCAACCACGACGGCCTGGGGACGAAGATCGAAGTCAGGACGGCGGCGGGGATCCAGAAGCGCGAGTTGCGCGCACCAGGCCCGTTGACCTTTGGGCTGGGAGCCGCCGACAGCGTCGAATTCGTTCGCCTTCTGTGGCCAGGGGGGGTCCGCCAGACCGAACTGGCTATGAACGGCGACCGGATGCTGACGCTCACAGAGCTGGACCGGAAAGGCACTTCCTGCCCGGTGGTGTACGTGTGGGATGGCACCCGCTTCCGCTTTGTTTCGGACATCAACGGCGGGGCCATCATCGGGTACCTGGCCGAGCCCGGACGCTATGCGCCGTCGGACACCGACGAGTACCTGCCCTTGGGCCCCATGGCGCCCCGCGACGGGTCGTATGTGGTCCAGTTGGGCAATCAACTGGAGGAAGTCATTTACGTCGATGCCCTGCAACTGGTCGCCGTGGACCATCCGCGCGGGGTCACCGTGTTCCCCAACGAACGCCTGCTGAGCGCGCCGCCCTTCCCGGCGTTCCGGCTCTACCCGGTGGGCCGGCGCCAACCCATTGTCGGCGCCATTGACCACCGCGGCCGCGATGTGCGGGCCGCCCTCGCAGCGGTTGACGACCAGTGGTACGACGGATTCACCACCACCGACATCCACGGCTATGCCGAAGACTTCTCGCTGACGCTGGACCTGGGTGACCTGAGCGCCTTCAGCCATCCGCTGCTGATCGCCCATGGTTGGGTTGACTACGCGCACTCGACCTCTAACTGGGCCGCGTCGCAACGAGGCTGGAGCCTGTCCCCCCCGCGATTGGAGGTCGCCGACGGCCGTGGTGGCTGGCGACTGGTCACGACTGACATGGGGACCCCGGCCGGCCTGCCCAAGGACATGGTGTACGACCTGCAGGGAGTGTTCCCGTCGCGCGACCATCGCCTGCGTCTAAGCAGCAACCTAGCGGTGTACTGGGATGCGTTCGCGGTTGGCGAGGTCGTCGAAGCGCCGCTGACGGTACACCGTCTGAAACCGCACACGGCGGACCTTCATTGGCGTGGTTATCCGGACCACACCGCCATCCACGGCACCTTTGCCTTCCGCTATGACTACGATCGGGTGTCGACCGACGCCCCTTGGGGAACCCATGGGGGGAGCTACACCCGCTATGGCGGCGTCTCCGAGCTGCTGGCGGCGGCCGACGACCGCTATGCCATCATGCTGCACGGGGACGAGGTCACCGCCCGCTTTGACGCCGCATCGCTGCCGCCGTTACCGTCCGGAACGGAACGCAGTTTCATGCTGTACTCGGACGGCTTCGGCAAGGACATGGACTTGCACTCGGCGGCTTCCCTCACGGTCGAGCCGTTGCCGTTCCACGGCATGTCCGCCTACCCCTATCCGCCGGGTGAGACGTACCCCGGCGACGCTGAGCACGCCGCCTACCAGCGGGAGTACAACGACCGCCGCTTGGAGGGCTACTACCGGTGACCCCGCGCCGCGCCGGGCCTGCCGGCCCCAATCCCCATCCGGCCGGGACGGGGGGGTTGGGGCCGGTAACGAGACCCGCGCCGCTTGACGGCCCTGGATGGCGGGGGCAGGCACGGGTGTCACCCCCGCTTGACGGTTCGGGACGGCGAGTGGATATTCCCCGCGCCGCCGCGCTGACAACGCTGGTCCCCTGCCCCCACGGTCCTGCCCAACAATGAGGCTCTTCGCGCGCATCCTGCTCTACGCCATTGGGTTCCTGGCCCTGTACACGCTCGTCGTGGTGGGGGCGTACTTCGCCTTCAACGACAACCTGCCCGATATCGACAACTGGTCTTTCGAGCCCAAACGGGTGACGCGCGTGTTCTCGGCCGATGGCCAGCACCTGAAGGATTTCCTCGAAGAAAACCGCGAACTGCTGACCTACGAGGAGATACCCAAGCCCATGATCGATGCGCTGGTGGCGTCAGAGGACCAGCGCTTCTACTCCCACTGGGGAATCGATGTCCGCCGCATCGTTGGCTCCGGACTGGCCAACCTGCGCGCCGGGCGGTTGGTGGGTCAGGGCGGCAGCACCCTGACCCAGCAGCTGGCGCGCAACCTGTTCGCCGAAGTCGGCCAGCAGCGCAGTTCGGCCACCCTGGGAGCCGTGATGGGCACGTATGCCCGCAAGGTCCGCGAGCAGATCACCGCAGTGCAGATCGAGCGGTTGTACACCAAGCAGGAAATCCTGACCATGTACCTGAACACGGTCTTCCTCGGGTACAACTGCTACGGGTTGAAGGCCGCAGCTCGGCAGTATTTCGACAAGGAAGTGCGTGACCTGACGGTCGATGAGTGCGCCCTGCTGACCGGCATTCTGCCCGCCCCCAACCTGTACAATCCGATCAAGAACCCGGACACGGCCCGGAGGCGGCGCAACCAGGTGCTGGAAGCCATGCACGACGCCCAGCGCCTGTCCACGCGCGAATACCAGGATGCGCAACGCCGGCCGCTGACCGCCCGGTCGACGGAACGTGCCGTCACCTATGGCTTGGGCCCTTACTTCATCGAGCACGTGCGCCAGCAACTGGAACGGGAGTACGGCCTGGGGTTGTACCGCGATGGCATGGTGGTCAAGACCACCCTGGATTCGCGCCTGCAGCGCATCGCCGAGAAACACTACGCCGCCGAGATCGGCAAGGTGCAGGAGCGGGTCGACGAGTACCTGGCACATCAGGCCGGTCGGCCAGGCGTACCGCGAACGGCCACCGTCCAGGCTGCCTTCGTGGCCCTGGATCCGACCACGGGTCGGGTTTTGGCCATGATCGGTGGGAGAGATTTCGAGGTCAGCAAGTTCAACCGGGCGACGCAGGCTCTGCGACAGGCCGGCTCGGCCTTCAAGCCGTTCGTGTACACCGCCGCGATCGACAACAGCCGCTTCCCGACCGACATCATCGACGACAATCCGTCGCCCATGTACGACCAGGGGAAGCTGTGGAACCCCGAGAACTATGACGGTGAGTTCCTCGGACCCATGACCCTGCGAGCGGCGCTGGCGCGGTCCCGCAACCTGGTGGCCATCAAGCTGACGCAGGAGATCGGCCCGGGCCTGGTGCGGCGCTATGCCCGTAACATGGGCATCACCACCCCCATCGAGGCGGTGCCGGCCCTCGGCGTCGGCACTACCGATGTTCGCCCTATCGACCTGGTGGCGGCGTACGGGGTGTTCCCCAACCGCGGCATCTACGTTGAGCCCATCACCGTGGCACAGGTAACCGACGCCGAGGGCAAGGTGATCTGGACCGAGAGCGCCGGCCCGCGGCGCGAAGCCCTCCGGCCGGCGGCGGCCGTGGTCATGACCGACATGCTGCGTTCGGTCATCGACGACGGCGAGGGAACAGGCCGGACGGCTCGTTCCGTGTACCAGCTGCAGGTGGCGGCCGCGGGCAAGACCGGCACCACCAACAACTATGCCGACGCGTGGTTCGTGGGCTTCACCCCCCACCTGGTGGCCGGCGTGTGGGTGGGCATGGACGACCCCAGTCTCCGGCTATGGCCCAAGCAGACCGGCGCGATTGCCGCCCTGCCGCTGTGGTCCCAGTTCATAGGGGAGGTATACCGCACCGTGAGCACGTACCGGAACCGGGCCGACGAAGACTTCCAATACCCGGGCGATCTGGTCGAGCGTCTGTCCGTGTGCGGCGACAGCCACAAACTGGCCAGCCGGTTCTGCCCCAACCAGACTTCAGAAGTGTTCATCCGGGGCGAAGCCCTGCCCGCCGAGTGCCCCCTCCACGGCGGCAGTCGACCCGCCGCGCGGACGCGCCGCTTCTGACCATCCGCCCCCAGACGCGGTGGCCCGGCTGTTCACTCTTCCAGTTTGAAGCGCGTGGGCTTGCGGCGACGCTCGCGCTGGCGGTACTCCTCCAGTTTGCGCCCCACCTCGACCAGCTCCTTCTCCAGTTCGGCGACTTCCCGCTGGAGGGATTCCACCTCCAGCCGAGTAGCCTCGGTGCCCACCTGTTCGGACTCGATCCGCGACTCACAGTCACGGATCTCGTGGCGGGCCAGGTCCGCCTTGGGCTTCAAACCGGCTGAGGTGTTCAGATAGTCGACGATGATCCAGATGAGGAATCCGGCTGCGCCGGCCGCGATGCAGACGTATACCCAGGACATGGATCCTCACCGGTTACGGGCAGCGCCGATGACGGCCCACACCAGGGCCGTCCCGACCCATCTGCCTCATGGAGCCAACTGCAGCA
This sequence comes from uncultured Gemmatimonadota bacterium, assembly GCA_903893785.1. Classification (GTDB taxonomy): domain Bacteria; phylum Latescibacterota; class UBA2968; order UBA8231; family UBA8231; genus CAITNQ01. The sequence goes on along the minus strand of CAITNQ010000253.1, from coordinate 23,629 downwards.
TCAGTTTGGTGATGCGGGCGGCAAAATCAGCGTTCATGTTGTTCATGATCTTGGCCATCTGGCCCGCTGGCAGAAGCTTCATCAAGCGGGCCACGGTGGTGTCCGAAAGCTCCCCCTCCTGCTGCAGGATCTCGGCCGCCGTCGAGGGCTTGATCTTGGTGTAGTAGCGCGCCAAGTCGCGCAAGTTGGCCGCCTGCTGCGCCTGGAGCGTGCTGTCACTGATCCCGCCGAGGCGACGCTGGACGGTCAGGACTGAGTCCTCGCGCACCCGCAACTGCGTGCGCGCGGCGGCCAAGCTCTCCTGGGCGGCTTCGGCCGTCCGGGTCTGCTCCTCGTAACGCGCCTTGTACTGGTCGGCCAGTTCGAAGAGCTCCTCCAGGCGGTCTTCGCGCTGCTTGTACGGGTCCACCACGCTGGTGGTGTCCCGTTTGCCGCTGACGAGGTCCTCCAGTTCCTGCATGCTGTTGACGGTCTTGGTGTAGAACAGCATGGCCACCACCGCGGCGGCGAAAGAGGCGAACATCCCGATGATCATTAGCGGCACGATGATCAGTTTCACGCTCACCCCTCACGGCGCGGCCAACAGACGCCAGGAACGGCGCGCCTACAACAGGAAGAAAATGTAGAACAGCCCGCCAGCGATGCAGACAGAAAGCGAGCGTTCGATCCAGCGCGAGTCGGTCGCTACGGCGGCGCGCGGGACGGCTTCGGTGCTGGCCAATCCGGCGGCGGCGGAGGTAACGACGCGGTCACCGCCGGTCAACCGCACGCGGCCCGCCCACAGCGCGGTGCCGCTGGGTGACTCGAGCCGCAGGAAAAGGTCGCCGGCCACGTCGCGGGGCTGCGAAGGGCTCCAGAAGCGCCACCCGCGCGTCGGCGCGCCGCAGATGACCCGGGCTTCCGCGACACGGTAACGCAGGGTTCCGGCTGGCCCCGGGCCGGCGGCTACGCGCACGCTCCGGCCTTTGGAAAGCAATAGCTGTGCCAGAGACTCCTCGACAAGCCAGTGGCGCTCGGTACGCGCTTCAGGCCGTATGGCTACCTGACCGGCAGCGGCCAGCGGCAGCTGCTCTACGACCGGGCCGAGGGCGGCCCGCAGACCGGACGCGAAGAGATCCAGATCCGTGGGCACCTGGCCTGCTGGCGCTTTTTCGCCGCGCGCCGATGTCCCGGGAAGCACCACGCGCACCCGAGCGCTGTTAGCGGCCAGGGGCACCGGTGCCACATGCCCGCAGGGCGTTGCCCAAGGCCGCACCACCCAGGGACCGGGGTCGGTGGCCCGGACGCGGAACGTGGCGACGACGCTGTCGAGATCGGCGTCTAGACTGTCGATCGCCAGCGGCGTCCAGCCGGCCGCAGAGGTGCCGATCCGGGCCTGGCCCGCGCTGGCGCCCAGCAATGCCGGATCGGCCAACGCCGCCGGCAATGAGACCCCCACCGCGCCGACGGCCAAGGTGCCTCGGCCGGCCGGCGTCCGCCAGACGCAGCTAACAACCCCTTGACGCCCGACCTCGAGTGGGTCGGGGCGGGTGATCAGGCGGAAATCCGCGGCCTGCAGCACCGCCAGGGGCGCAGCGGCCACGGGCGAGTCCGCCAATCCGGAGCCCGCCGCGAGCGCGTTGACCGACACCGCTGCCGGGGCGTCCGTGGCCACCTGGACCGCCACGACCAGAGTGTCAGCAGCGCCGGCAGGCAAGGGGCCGGCGACAACGGCCGCCTCCCCCGGCGTCTTCATGCAGGATGGCAACTGCAGCCACAGGCGATCGACGGTCCGGCCGCGGGCGTCGCGGTTGCGTACGGCCAGGCTGAGGTCGGCACGGCCACCGGCGTACAGGGTATCGGTGACCGCCACAAGCTCCACGCCCAGGGGCGGCGCCACCTGCAGTTCGGCGCGCGCGGCCGGCCCAGTGGCGGCGCCGTCGGCGCCGGTACTTCCCACCGCCAGTTCCCAGGTGCTGGCCGCCTCCCCGGCTACCAGGCGCAGCGACACGGTGTCGATGGCGGCGGCAGCCAGCGGCGCGGCAGCGTAATCGAGCATCCAGCCGGCGCTGTCGGATGCGACCACGCCCCGGCGCGAACGGGCGTCCAGAACGCGGACCTGGCCGGCAAGCACGCGCAGGCGCCCGCGGACCACGGCCTCGCCGTCACCCGGGTAATAGCGTACCAGCAGGTCGACAGTCTGCTCGATCCCTGGTCCGGCGACGGCCGGCGCCGAGAACACGGCCGACGCCGTCGAACGGGCGACCGCGGGCAGGCTGGAGCCCGCCAGGGACAGGGCCGCCACCCATGGAACCAGCCACGCACGACGGCAGAACGCTACCTTGGCCATAGCCACCGGGCCCCTGATCCAGGTTGCCGCGGCCACCTGGGAATAGCGACAATTGCGTTGCGCAACTTGGACTTGCGTCATCAAACCCTAACGCAGGCCCAAACGGCTGTCAAGGCGGCAGGTGGCGCGGGGGGCGGGGCACCCACCGGTCCCCGCCCAGACCTGGACGGCGCGTCACCGGAGGAGGACGACAGCCCGGACGAGCCGACCCGGCGGGGCGTGTTGGCTAGCACAACCCGAGCGGCCCGCGACTGGGGCTTGACGCCCCCGGCGCTGGCGGGTTAGTGTCTGCGGTCCAACAACGGCGGCGACTTGGCCCACGGGCGCCAGGGTCAGCGGCGTCGCTGCCGGAACCCGCGGGTACGCACGCCAGCGCCAGCCGCCGGAAGGGCCATGGTCGACGTGATTCTCGTCTGGGGGGCGGGTTTGGCGGCGCTGGCCGCGCTGCTACCGATACGCCTGCGGTGCCGTTGGGACTGCCCGACAGTGCCCAGTGAAGCCGCACTATACCTGACCGGAGGGCCGTGGCTGGGCTTGCTCGGGCTCTACCTGCGGCGAGGCCCCGGAAGCTGGCGCCTGGGAGCCGCCCTGGCCGGGCGGCCGTTGCCGGGTCTGCGCCTTGGTGGCGCGTCGCCCCGGCCGGCAGCGATGGCCGTCCAAGAGCCGGCCAAAGCGTCCCGGAAGGCCTGGCCATCGGGGCGGCGCACGAAGCCCGAACGCGGCAGCCTGGCGCGCCCGTTGGCGGCGCCTTTGGCACGGTTCGCGCGCTCCGTGCCGGGCACCCTACGCCTCCGGCGCCTGCGCGTCCACGGCTGCTGGGGCACGGCGGACCCGGCGCGCACGGGCCTTTTCTTCGGCGCCGTGCAGGCGGTTGCCCCCCTGCTGCCCGCCCGCCTGGACTTGGATCTGGCCCCCGATTTCCAGCGCCAGGGTTTCCGCGGCCAGGTCGAGGTCTGCCTGTGGTTCCACCTCGGGCTCGCCCTGCTGCTGCTGGGTCGCCTGCTGGCGAGCATCGCCTGGGTTTTCCTTCGCCGCCGCTGGGCGGCTCATCCCTGACGTGACCGCCAACCATCCTCATTGCCGCCCACCGGAGGCCGCCGATGCCCACTCCCCTGGAAGACCTGATCGAACGCGTGATGGGCGAACTGCACCGCATGGTGCGCACCGAGACCGTCGTCGGTGAGCCGGTGGAGGCCGCCGGCGTGACCCTGATTCCGGTTTCCAAGATTTCCTTCGGCTTCGGCGCCGGCGGTGGCGGCAGCGAGGGGAAGGGCCAGAGTGGCACCGGCGGCGGCGCCACGGTCGAGCCCATCGCTTTCCTGGTCATTACCGCCGACGGCCGTGTCCAGTTGATGACCCTGAAGGACAAGGAGGCCGGGCTGGGCCAACTGGTGGATCTGGTCCCCGAGGTGGTCGAACGCGTCAAGGCGTTCGTGGGGCGCCGAAGGCAGGAGTCAGACGCTGCCCCGGACCCCGCCTGAGGCGCCACCCGAAGGGTGGGGCAGCGACGGATCAGCCCCGGCCAGTTGACCGCACGCGGCGTCGATATCCTGCCCCTGGCTGTCACGCACCGTTACGGCGTGGATCGAGTGCGCCTCCAGCAGGCGTCGGAAGGCGTCGATGCGACCCGGGTCAGGCCGCCGGTACGGGCTGTCCTGGCCCAGTTCGTTGTACGGAATCAGGTTGAGCTTGCAGGGCAGGTCGGCCGTCAGGGCGGCCAGACGCCGAGCGTCGTCGTCGGCATCGTTGACACCGCCGAGCAGGACGTACTCGAAGGTCACCCGCCGGCCGCGGCGATCGAAGTACTCGCGCGCCGCGGCGAGCAACTCGGCAATGGTAAAGCCGCGGGCGATGGGCATCAGTTGCCGCCGCACCTCATCGGTGGTGGCATGCAGCGAAATGGCGAGGCCAACGTTCAGCGGTTCGGCCGCCAGACGGCGGATCCCGGGCACGTACCCCGCCGTCGACACGGTGATCTTCCGCCCGCCGATGGCCGGCCCCAATTCCAACCGCATCAACCGGATGGCCCGCAGGACCGGCTCGTAGTTGAGCAGGGGTTCGCCCATGCCCATCATCACCACATTGCTCAGGCGCTGGCCCCGCGCCGCGGCCCAGGCGCCCACCTGCAGCAACTGGTCGATGATTTCGGCGGCGGTCAGGTTGCGGCGGAAACCCAGGCGACCGGTGGCGCAGAAGCGACAGGCCAGGGGGCAACCGGCCTGGGACGACAGGCAGGCGGTGCGACGGCCGGCGTCGGCAATGTAGACCGCCTCGATACGTTCGCCACCCGCCAGCGCGAAGACGAATTTGGCCACCGTTCCGGTCGCCGACACGCGGGTGGCCAGCAGCGGCAGACGACTAACATATGCCACCTGCCCGAGCTGGCGGCGGAAACCCGCCGCCAGGTCCGTCATGGCCGCCAGGTCCGACTCGCCGCGGGCGTAGATCCATCGCTGCAACTGACGGGCGCGGAACGGCTCCTGGCCCATGCCGACGACCAGGGCGTCCAGTTCGGCCGGCTCCAGCCCCTTCAGATCGGTCAGCACCGCCGCGGGCTCGCCGGCCCCCACTCCGGGCCCCGGATCCGCCTCCTGGCCGGCCGGAACGGGTCCGGGGACCCGGTCCGGGGCGACTACAGGCGCCGTGTCAATGGTCACAATCGCCACCCGTTTTTCAGTTGACTCGCCCTGCCGGGCGGTGTATAATTAACCCGCCTTACCGAAACCGTCAACGCGTCCAGCGCTGCGGACGCCTCTGGTACCCACGTTGAACAAACAGCAGGTGCCCGCCGCGTGCGATTGAACAAAGCATTTCCGTCGTCTGCGTGGCTATGGGGCGGCTTTGTTTGCCTCGTCGTCACCCTAGGGATCAGACTGTACCTGGTTCAGGATCGCCAGGCCGGCCACGTCCAGCCTCAGCCGGCCGCGGCAGCTCTCTTTCCCGATCCCGCCAGCGCCGCTTTCGCCTTCGTCGGACCGCGAACTGCCGATCAGTTGCAGCGGGTGATCAGCGACACGCTGCAGCGCAGCGACACCATGGCCCAGTCACTGCGTCAGCACGGCCTCCCCGAAGCCCAGGTAGTGCAGTTGGTGACGGCCCTCGGCGCAGTCCACAACTGCCGCAGTGGGCTGCGCCCCGGCGATGTGTATTCGCTGACCCTCGACCCCACCGGCCAGGTGCAGCAGTTCACCTTTGTGCCCTACCGGGAACCTGAGCGTCCGGTGGTCGTGGAACCCGTGGGTGGTCGGTTGGTGGGACGCTGTGTGGTGCAGCCGCTGACGGTGCGCACGCAGGTGCTGGAGCTTCGCCTGCAGAGCAATCTGTACAACGCCGTCAAGGCGGCCGGCGAGAGCGAGGAGTTGACTGACCTGCTGGCCGACGACATCCTGGGCTCGGTAGTCGACTTCCAGCACGATCCCCGCGTGGGCGACCGCATCGGGCTGGTGTACGAGAAACTGTACCGCGACGACCGTTTCATCCGCTACGGGAAAGTCCTGGCTGCCCATTACGACGGCAAGACGGTCAACCAGTTGGCCGTGTTCTACGATGGTCCCGCGGGTTCGGCCGGGTACTATGACGGCGAGGGCAAGTCGCTCGAGCGCAGCTTCCTGCTATACGCTCTGCCGTACCGCGGCATCACCTCGCGATTCAGCTATCAGCGCTTCCATCCGGTCCTGCAGCGCACGGCGCCACACTTGGGCACTGACTATGCTGCCAGCACCGGGACGCAGGTCTGGGCCACCGCCCGGGGCCGCGTGGTGCATGCTGGCTGGAAGGGGGCGTACGGTAACGCGGTAATCATCGAGCACGCCAATGGCTTCCAGACATGCTACGGGCATCTGAGCCGAGTGCTGGTTAACAGGGGCGAGTTCGTCCAGCAGAAAACGCTCATCGGATTGGTGGGCACCACGGGTCGGACTACCGGTCCGCACCTCCACTACGAAATCATCAAAGACGGGCGGCACCTGAACCCCGAAAACGTCAACAAGGGTGCGCGGGGCCGACCGTTGGATGCGTCGCAGCTGGCAGGCTTCTCTGCTCGGCGCGACTCTCTGGTCACCCTCCTGCGGGACAGCGCTGGCCGCGGCCAGGAGTTGGCTAGCGCTGTGCCGGCGACGGACGACGCGGTCCGGCAGTGACAGGGCGCGGCCAGTTCGCCGGGCCGCACGCAATCGGGTCGCCATGAACGCCGAGTTGCTGCTCGATATCGAAGCCCTTGCGGAACGCGATGGCCGCTACCGCAAGGAAGCCTACCTCTTTATTTACGAAGCCCTCCAGTATACTGTCGAGAAGCTGGGCAAGGCCCAACTGGACCGCGAACAACGGCACATCTCGGGTCGCGATCTCCTGCAGGGGATCAGCGACTTCGGGATGGAACAATTCGGGCCCCTGACGCGTTCCGTGTTCGCCCACTGGGGCGTCCGACAGACCCGGGACTTCGGTGAGATCGTCTTCCTCCTCGTCGGCGCCAGGCTGATGAGCAAGACAGACGACGACTGCATCGAGGACTTCACCGCAGTATATGACTTCGCTGAGGAGTTCGACTGGCGCCGACGGCGAACGGCGGCGGGCCGGCCACCTCAGTCCTGACACCACAGGCCAAGGGGTAACCGGATGCGTATCGCCCTTTTCGACTGCTTCTCCGGCATCTCGGGCGATATGTTCCTGGGCGCCCTCATCGACGCAGGCCTAGATCCGGCGGCGCTTCAGGCCGAACTGGACAAACTGGGCATTCCGGGGCTTAGCCTGACGGCCGAGCGTACCTCGCGCCAACACCTGGCGGCCACCTTCGCCTCGGTTCGCCTGCACGACCGCCCGGTGCCGGCCAGCGAGGAGCACCACCTGGCGCTGGGCGACGCAGGGCCATCACAGCCCCAGGGACAGGCGCCGCCAGGCGCGGCAGAGCCGGGCGTCTCCTCTGCGGCGGCGGCCGAAGGTTCGCGCCGTGACCTGGACCAAGCCGACGGCTGGCACTCCCACGGCAGTGGCGACGGCCCGCATCACCACCACGGCCCGGTCGACCGACCGCACTCCCACGGCAGCGGCGACGGCCCGCATCATCACCACGGCCCGGTCGACGACCCGCATCACCATGAACACGCCGACGGCCCCCACGCCCACGACCGTGGCGACGGACCGCACTCCCACGGCGCGGCCGACGACCCGCATCACCATGACCACGCCGATAGCCCCCACGCCCACGACCGTGGTGACGGCCCGCATCACCACCACGGCCCGGTCGACGACCCGCATCACCATGACCACGCCGACGGCCCCCACGCCCACGACCGTGGCGACGGACCGCATCACCACCACGGCGCGGCCGACGACCTGCATCACCATAACCACGCCGACAGCCCCCAGGTCCACGGCAGTGGCGACGGACCGCATCACCACCACGGCGCGGCCGACGACCTGCATCACCATAACCACGCCGACAGCCCCCAGGCCCACGGCAGTGGCGACGGACCGCATCACCGGGGCGGCAGCGGCAGGCATAGCCACCACCGGCTGCAGGACCACCTGGAGCGGATTCAGTCCAGCACCCTCGACGAGTGGACCCGCCAGACGGCGTGCCGGGTCTTCGAGCGGCTCGCCCGGGCCGAGGCCCAGGTCCACGGTGTGCCCGCGGATCAGGTGCGGCTCCACGAGGTGGGGTCGCTGGACGCCCTGGCGGATGTGGTGGGCGCGGTGGCCGGCCTGCGTCTGCTCGGCGTCGAGAGGGTGTATTCGTCGCCGCTGCGTCTGGGCTCCGGCTACGTGGACTGCGCGCACGGACGGTACCCGGTACCGGTCCCCGGCGTGGTGGCGTTGTGCCAGGGCGTGCCGTGTGAACAGACAGACATCCAAGGCGAGTTGGTGACGCCTACGGGCGCAGCCCTCATCACCACCCTGGCCGCGTCCTTCGAACCGCCGCCGCCTTTCGTGCAGACGCATGTGGGGTACGGCGCCGGCAGGCGTGACCGGCCGCGGGTCCCCAATGTGCTCCGGGTACGCCTGGGCAACACGCTGGCGCCTACGGCCCACGAGCGCCTGGTGATGATCGAGGCGAACATTGATGACATGAACCCCGAGGTGTATGGCTACCTGTTCGAGCTGCTGCTGGCACAGGGCGCACGGGATGTCTTCGTCACCCCAGTGGTGATGAAGAAGAGCCGCCCCGGCGCCGTCCTGAGTGTGCTGGCTGACCCCGATCGCCAGGACTTGCTTGCCGGCCTGGTGCTGCGTGAGACCACCACCCTGGGCCTGCGGATGCATCCGGTGGAACGGCGCACGCTCGAGCGACGGATTGCTGTGGCGAAGACAGAATGGGGTGACGTCCGGGTGAAGGTAGGCCAACTGGATGGGGCCGAGCGTTACGCGCCCGAATACGAGGACTGTGCTCGCCTGGCACGTCAGCACGGGGTACCTCTGTTGTCGGTCTACGCCGCGGCACTGGCGGCGCTTCCTGGAAAGGACTGCCATGGGTAAGCCGAGGCTCGGATGGGGGGCGCGCGGTGTGGGGCGCCGATCGACCTGGCGGGTGGCCGTCGCCACCGCAGGCCTCGTGCTGCTTGCCTGGGGGCCAACTGCCCGGGCGGCTGAGCCGGGGCGCGGGGCGTTGCCTCAGGGGTTGGGGGCGTTCGCGGAATACGACTGCGTTCAACCGTTGCCCACCGCCCCAGGCCATCCGGCGCGCTTCACCATGGGGGACAGCAACGGCCTGCTCCATGTCTACGAAGCCAGGGGTACTGGGTACGCCGAGATCTGGGCGAGCCGGTACCTGGAGGGCGCCGTCCTGGCGCTGCACGTGGCTGACGTCAATGACGACGGCGTTCAGGAGATCGTTGTCGCGACGGACCGGGGCCGCGTCCACCTGTTCGCCGTTGAGGGGTTCGCCTCGCTGTGGAGCAACGTCCCCGGCGAATACGCCGGGCTGTCAGCTGCGACGGTCGCCAATGTCGACGACGATCCGCAGCCCGAGCTGATCTTGTGCGCGGGTGGACGCCTGGTCATCTTCGACGCCAAGGACCAATTCGAGGAATGGCGCTCGGAGCAGACCGGGCTGGCCGCCAGCGACATCCTGGTCGCCGATGTCGACGGCGACGACCAGCAGGAACTGGTGCTAAGTGACGGCTATGTGTTCGATGCCCGGCTCCACTCGCTGGAATGGCAGTCGCCCGAGGGTTTCGGCGACCGTCTCGGCGCCCTCGACCTGGACGGAGACAACATCCTCGAACTGATCGGTGAGTTCAACGGCCGCTACCTCAAGGTCTTCGATGTCGATCTGCGCCGGGCCAAATCGCTCAAGCCGTGAGCGGGTCCGCCCCCGCGCCGGCCGGCCCGGCACCGGCGACGCCCGCCGAGGGCGCTGCGCTGTTGCCGGGGGGCGCGTCCGCGACGTATTATGGAAGGGTCCCAACCCATCGTCCGCACCTGGCGGACGGATATCAGCCAAGGAGCAATGAACATGGCCAGACCAGTGACGCTGTTCACCGGGCAGTGGGCCGACCTGCCCCTGGAAACACTGTGCGAGAAGGCGAAGGACTTCGGGTACGACGGCTTGGAGCTGGCCTGCTGGGGGGACCACTTCGAGGTCGCCAAGGCCGATGACGCGTACTGCGCGGCCAAGCGCGACCTGCTGGCCCGGCACGAGCTGAAGCTCTTCTCGATCTCGTCGCACCTGGTGGGTCAGGCGGTGTGCGACCGCATTGATGAGCGCCATCAGGCCATTCTGCCCGACTACGTGTGGGGTGATGGGGACCCCGAGGGGGTCCGGCAGCGGGCGGCCAAGGAGATGGTGGCGACCGCCGAGGCGGCCAAGCGCCTGGGCGTGAACACAGTCAACGGGTTTACCGGGTCCTCGATCTGGCACCTGCTGTATTCGTTCCCGCCAGTGTCAGCGGCCATGATCGACGCGGGGTACACCGACTTCGCTAACCGCTGGAAGCCGATCCTGGACCGCTTCGCCGCCCTGGGCGTGCGCTTCGCGCTGGAAGTCCACCCCACTGAGATCGCCTTTGACTTGGCGTCTGCCGAACGGGCCCTTGAGGCGGTCGGCAACCACCCGGCCTTCGGGTTCAACTACGACCCCAGCCATTTCGGTTACCAGGGCGTGGACTACGTGGAGTTCATCTACCGCCTGGGTGCCCGCATTTTCCACGTCCACATGAAAGACGTGGGCTGGTCCGCCACGCCGACCGCGGCGGGCGTTTTCGGCGGCAACCTCAACTTCGGCGACCGGCGGCGGTACTGGGACTTCCGCTCGCTGGGCCGGGGCAACATAGACTTCGAAGAGATCATCCGAGCCCTCAACCGGATCAACTACCAAGGCCCCCTGTCCGTCGAATGGGAAGACAGCGGCATGGACCGGGAACACGGGGCGGCCGAAGCGGCTGACTTCGTCCATCAGGTGGACTTCACGCCCTCGGCGGTCGCCTTCGACGCCGCTTTCGGTGAGTGAGCGCGCCGCTGCCTGCGGGTAGTGGCTGATCACCCAGACCCTTGGATGGCCTCTGGTTTCCTGGCCGGAGGCCGTCTTTATGCCAACCAGGCGATGCCATGCGGGCGGCGACGATCTGCTTGCTCTGGATAGCGTGGGCCGGGGCGCAGCCCGCCCCCGCCCCGGCCCCGGATGACGCGGCGCGCGTCGCTGGGCAGCAATTCAGGCGGGCGCTGGCGCGGCCGCACGAGCAGGCCCTCGCCCAGGTGCTCGCCAGCGCCACGGTAGTGCGCGACGAGTGGGTCGACGGCCCACCGGTCTACGACTTGGTGGTTCGCTATGACCCAATGAGGTACCAGGCGCCGCATGCCGGTGCCTACCCCCTTGGGTTCGAGGAGCAGTTCGTGCTGTGGGGAAAACGCGTGGCGGTGTTCACCCGCAGCACATCGCTGCGCGTGGGCCGGTTCTACCTGCACGACCTGTCCACCGGTCGTCAGGCCTGGATCGGCGCCGACGAAGCGCGGCTGCTGTACCGTCCCGGCGGCGCCAAGCTGCCGCCGGCTGTACCCGCGGCGTTTTCACGTTGGCTGAACCTGATCGACGCCATCGATCCCCACACTGACCTGCACCGCCAAAGCCGGTGGTTGCAGTCGCTGCATGCGGAATCGCGCGAGGAGGTGATGGAGAGGCGCCAGCGTGAAGCGACGGCTCCGCCTCCCATCCTGCCGCGGAGGGCCCCATGATGCTGGCCTGCAGGAAGATCAGCCGCGTGCTGGCAGCGCTGCTGCTGCTGGGTTGTGCGGGCGACCGCGGTCAGGTGCTGGTGTTCGGTCGCGGTTCGGATTCGGTCGGGCTGGATCCGGCCCTGGAGACCGATGGCGAGTCGTTCAAAGTCTGCGACAACATCTACGAGACCCTGGTCACCTACGCCGATACGTCGACCGAGGTCCAACCGCTGCTAGCCCGCTCGTGGGAGGTGTCGCCAGACCGCCTGACCTGGACCTTCCATCTGCGCCAGGGGGTCCGCTTCCACGACGGAACTCCGTTCAACGCCCACGCCATGCTGTTCTCACTGGGGCGCCAGTTCTTTCCGAATCATCCCTACCACCACGTGGAGGGCGCGTTCAAATACTGGAAAGACATGGGCATGGACGACTTGGTGGCCGACATGCAGGCGCCTGACGACTCGACGTTCGTCATCACGCTCAAGGGTCCTAACGCCACTTTCCTCTCCAACCTGGCGATGAACTTCTGTGCGGCCGTCAGCCCCGCGGCCGTCGCCCGCTGGGGAAGCGACTACTTCAAGAACCCCGTCGGCACAGGCCCCTTCCGCTTTGTTGAATGGCGCAAAGACGAGCGTCTCGTGCTGGCCCGGTTCGCCGACTACTGGGGCGAAGGCGCCAAACTGGACCAGTTGATCTTCAAGCCGATGCAGGAGGCCGCCGTACGCTTCCTGGAACTGCGCCAGGGAGCGGTCAGTGGTCTTGACGCCCTGATCCCCGAGTACGTCGACCTGATCCGCCGCGACCCCAACCTGGAGCTGCTGACCCAGCCGGGCATGAACGTCGCGTATCTGGCGATGAACCTGGATCGCCCGCCGTTTGACAACCGTCTGGTGCGGTTGGCGGTCAACCACGCGATCAACAAGCAGTCGTTGGTGGACAACCTGTACGGCGGGTTGGCCGTACCGGCGAAGAATCCCATCCCACCGACGATGTGGGGGTACAACGACGAGATCGAGGCCTACGCCTACGACCCGGACCGGGCCCGTGACCTCCTGCGACAGGCCGGCTTTGCCGACGGCTTCGATACCGAGCTGTGGGCCATGCCAGCCCCACGGCCGTACATGCCGCAGCCGGACAAAGTGGCGCAGGCGATCCAGGCCGATCTGGACCGGGTGGGCATCCGGGCGCGGATTGTGCAGTGGGAATGGGGCACGTACCTGGACAAGGTGTCCAACGGCGACCACCCCATGGCGCTGCTGGGATGGGTTGGCGACAACGGCGACCCGGATAACTTCCTCTACGTGCTGCTCGACCCCGGGGCGGCGGTCAAACCAGCGCAGAACATCTCTTTCTACCGCAGCCCGGAGCTCCACGACCTTCTGGTTGCCGCCCGTCGGGAGAGCGACCCCGCGGCACGGGCACGGCTCTACCGGCAGGCCCAGGCCGTGATCCACCGCGATGCACCGTGGGTGCCCCTGGTCCATGCCACACAGACCATCGCGTTCCAGCGCCGGGTCCATGGCTTCTCGCTGCACCCGACCGGGAGCCATTGGTTCCGTCGCACCTATCTGGACCGGTAGAAAGCCCATGTCGCGGTTCGTGCTCAAACGTATCGTGCTGCTGCTGCCGACCCTGGCCGGCATTTCGCTGCTGGTGTTCGCCATGCTGTACCTGGTACCGGGTGATCCGGCTCAGGTCATGCTGGGCGAACGGGCCAACGCCGAGACGCTGGCCGCCCTGCGTCAGGAGATGGGGCTCGACCAACCGTTCCACGTGCAGTTCGGTCGCTTCGTCGCCGGACTGCTGCGCGGCGATCTGGGGCGCTCGATCCGCACGCACGAACGGGTCACGGTGGAGGTGCTCCAGCGCTTCCCGGCCACCTGCGAGCTGACTCTGGCTAGCATGGCGCTGGCCATCTGCGGCGGCATCGCGGCCGGCGTCTTCGCCGCCGTGCGCCGCGGCCGCGCGATCGACTACATCAGTATGGTAGCGGCGACGGCCGGCATTTCCATCCCGATCTTCTGGCTGGCCCTGATGCTGATCATGGTCTTCTCCGTCTTCGTGCCGCTGTTCCCGGTTTCGGGTCGGCTGAGTACCGAGGTGCTGCTGGCACCCATCACCGGCGTGTACACGCTGGACGCGCTGCTGCGTGCCGATGCCCGCGCCTTTGGGAATGCCCTGTGGCACCTGTGCCTGCCCGCGCTGACCCTGAGCACGGTGCCGATGGCGGTCATTGCCCGCATGACGCGGGCCAGCCTGCTTGAGGTGTTGGGCCAAGACTACATCCGCACCGCCTGGGCCAAAGGTCTGGACGAGAGGGCCGTGGTCCTGCGTCACGCGCTGAAGAACGCCTTCATCCCGACCCTGACGGTCATCGCGCTCGAATTTGGCTATCTGCTCGGCGGGGCCATCATTACCGAGACCGTGTTCGCGTGGCCCGGCGTGGGGCGCTGGCTGCTGCTGGCGGTCCAGGCGCGTGATTTCCGCGCTGTGCAGGGCGGCGTGCTGTTGCTGGCCACGGTGTTCATTGTGATCAACCTGCTGGCCGACATCCTGTACGCCTGGCTCGACCCACGCATCCGTTACGACGCCTGACCGTCCTCCTGGCCGCCCATCGCGATCGCCGGGGCCGGACGAGCGCGGGCTGAGCCCGCCCAAGGCTGCCCGCCCGGCCGCCGGCTGAATGGCCAGCGACCCCTGAACGCAACAAAGGCCGGCGCCCCGGAAGGGGCGCCAGCCTTGTTGCGCCAGACGCTCGGCACGCGGGAGCCACGCCGGCCGAGTCGGCAGACCGGCGCCAACGCGTCGCCTACAGCTCGGTCCAGGCGCCTCTTGCTTTGGAGCTCTCAACGGCAGCACGGACGAAGCGCATGCCGGCGACGCCTTCGGCGAGGCCAGGATGGTCGAAGGGCGTCGGCGCGGTGCCGTCACCGCGGCGGCGGCGGAGCGTGAATTCCATCGTCTGATGCAGGTTGGCCAGCGCTGGGAAGAAATCTTCGTGGTGACCAGCCGGCACCCGCAGGTATGGCTTCACCGATGCCGGAATGTAGCTGAACCCGGCGCCGATCCAGTACACTTCGTCCACCTCACCTCGACGGACCAGCAGCTTCTCGGCGCGTTCCTGGTGCCACTCCAGCGAACCCTTGGTGCCGAAGATGCGGAACCCGTTGTCATTCTTGTAACCGATAGCGATCTGGGTGGCGTGGATCAGCGCCGTGGCCCCGTTGGACATCTCGGCGATCACATTGAAGTCATCGTCCAAGACCCGACCGGGCACGAACGAGTTCAACCGGGCCGACACCCGCGCAACGCCCAAACCACTGACCCAGGTCGCGGCAATGAAGGCATGCGTGCCGATGTCGCCGCCGCAGTTGGATATGCCGGTCCGCTGCGGGTCGGTGCGCCACGCGGCCTGCTGCTGGCCGCTGGCCTCCAGGTCCGATGCCAGCCAACCCTGATTGTACCAGGACTCGATCTTGCGCACCTCGCCGATCTGCCCCGTGCGCACCAACTCCTTGGCGAACATCATCATCGGGTGGCCCGTGTACGTGTGGGCCAGCACAAAAGGCACGTTGCCCGGCGCCGCCGCGGCAACCATGTCTTCGGCTTCCTCGACGGTCATGGTCATGGGCTTCTCGCACAGAACCGGAATGCCGGCGGCCAGGAACGCCCGCGCCGGGGCATAGTGGGCGTGGTTGGGCGTCACGATGGTGACATAGTCGAGGCACAGTTTGCCTGACTGAACCGCCGCCAGCATGGACTGCCAGTCGCCGTAGCCCTCGATGCCCCACGCGGCGGCCGCCGCCAACGCCGCCGCCGGGTCGGTGCGCAAGGCTCCGGCCACCAACTCGCGACTGGCGTCCAATGAGATGGCCCGGTTGTGGACCATGCCGAAGAAACTGCCCGGGCCGCCGCCGCCAATCATGCCAACTCTGAGCTTCGCCATGCGATTTCCCTCCTTGTGGTGCCTGTGCGGACAAGGTGCAGGTCGTGTCAAGTCGCCCATTGGGGTGCTTACGGAGCTTACTGGTAAGCAATGGCGCGGATCGTGTCAATCGCCTAGGGCCACCGGTCCATGGCGCCGTCGGCGGGGCACCGGGTGAGACCGACCCGGGGCACATCGCGCTGCAGGCGCGTCGCGTCAGGCACGCCCCCGGGCACCCAGCGACGGAATTCCACCACCAGACGGGCTCCGGACGGGCTCTGCAGCGTCACCCGCTCGGGTAGCAGGGCCCCGTCAACCTCGCGGTAGCGTTCCAGCCGGCGCTCAAGTACCGCCGCCCCGTCGGCCCCGACGACGACCTCGCGGCAGACCAGTCCATGCCTCAGGTCGATCCACAGCGTGCGCCGGTCGCCGGCTTGGTCGATGGTCACCTTGACCGGGTTGCGGCGCGGCGAGCCCACGACCGACACGGTTGCCGGCCCTGCGGGCCGCACCAGGCCCAGCAGGGCACTGGCCGGGTCGTAACCGGCCAGATCGACGCCGGTCAGGCGCGATAGCAGCGGGCCGTCCACGCTGCCCTTCCAGGCGCCTTGGGCCTGAGGGCCCCACAGCGTCAGGCTGTCGCTCTCGACGACGGCGCTGAAAAGATGGGCCGCCAAGGGACCGCGCACGTCCAGGCGTGCCAAGTCCGGCCCCGCTAAGCGGAGCGCCCCGGTGGCAAACTGGCGCTCGTTGTCCTGCACCAGGGTAACGCGGAATTCGGCTAGCAGGTTGGTCAGCTGCAGGCGCGGATCGATGGACGGGCTGAGCAGCCAGGCCACGTCGCCGTCCGGTCGCCAACCGCTGCGGGCTATGGGCGGCGGCGCACAGGCGAGCGCGATCAATGCGAGCCCCAGGAACCAGGACCAGGGGCAGCGGGGCCGCTGGCGCACAGCGGTCAAGGGGTGAGTTTGCGCCGCACGGATTCGCTGGTTGGCCCCAGCTCGAGGGCCCGCGCCCAGTGGCGCCGAGCCTCGTCACCCTTACCCAGGGCGTGGGCAACATCACCTGCGTGGTCGAAGATGACGGCCTGCTCCTGGGCGTCGTCCTCGTCGATGGCGGCCAGCGCCTGGGCCAGGTACTCCTCGGCGCGCTGGAACTCACCCAGGCGGAAATAGGCCCAGCCGAGGCTGTCGTAGAAGGCGCTGTTGCCCGGCTCGATCTCAATGGCTCGCTTGAGCAGGGACACGGCCTCTTCCAGATCCGTGCCCTTCTCGGCGAACATGTAGCCCAAGTAGTTCAGCGTGTAGGCGTCGTCCGGGTTCAGTTCCAGCAGACGCCTAAAGGTGGCCACGGCGCGGTCGAAATACTCGCTCTGGCCCAACTGGCGCGAGGCCTGCTCGAAGCCGGCGCCCAGGTAGAAGAGCACGCGGGTATCACTGGGGGCCAGCTCGCCCGCCGTGACCAAGCGCCCGACGGCTTCCTGCCAGCGCCCTTGGCGCTCAAGAACGAGCCCCCATTGGAGATGCGCCTCGGGCGAGCGCGGAGACATTTCCAGAGCCCGACTGAAGTGCGACGTAGCGTCATCCCACTGCTCCTGCCGCGCCAGGCAGATACCCCAGCGGACGTGCAGGTCCGAGTCGGGTTCCCGGCCACGCTCGAGCCCCTGCCGGTACAGGTCAGCGGCTTCCTGCCATTGCTGGCGCTCTTCCAGCGCTAGGCCCCAGTAGAGATACAGCCGCGACTCAGTGGGAAGACGCTCGGTGCCGCGCCGGTAGACCTCGATCGCCTCGTCCAGCCGGTCAGCCTGTTCGAGGGCAGCGCCCCAGAAGAGGTAGAGCTGGGCGCTGTCAGGAGCGGCGGAAAGGGCTCGGGCCATTACCTCCGACGCCTGGGAAAGGTCCTCCTGGCTCAGGTAGTAGCGAGCCAGGTCCAGCCACTCCTCGGCCGTGCCCGGTTGCCGATCGACGATGGCCCGGAAGACGCGCCCGGCGGGTTCCTGTCGTCCGGCGCTGGCCAGAGCGACGCCCAGCCGGTAGAGGAAGCGAGGGTCTTCGTCGACGACGATGCGGTCCAGGTCTTCGGCCGTGGTCACGGCGCGGGCCAGGTAGAAGAACACCATGGGGCTCTCGGGCAACTCATGCCCGGCCCGCCGGTACGTGGCCAAGGCCTCCTCGCGCTGGCCGCGTGCCTGCAGGACCTCGGCCAGGCCCAGCCACGCGTCCTCGGTCTGCGGACTCGTGGCCAGTACCTGGCGGTACACGCGCTCGGCCTGGTGCTGCTTGCCGACGCGGGCGAGCACCGAAGCGATGTCGGCCCGGACCTCCGGGGGCGTATCGCGGCGGTCCAGCACCCGGTTGAACAGCGGGGTGATCCGCTCTGGATGGCCCGACTGCAGGTACAGGTACGCCAGGTGCCGGTACAATCGCCAGTTGCTGGGTTCGCGTTGGATCAGCTGCTCAACTTCGCCGACGGCGCTGGCCGGGCTCTCGACGTGCTCGAGCAGTTGGATCATGCTGCGCCGCAGGTCGGTGCGACCGGGGTCCAGGTCTACGGCTCGACGGGCGAAGCGCAGCGCCTGAGTGGGATCGCCCATCTCGCGGTAGCAGCGCGCCAGTTCAGCGTAGATGACCGAGGACCTCGGATCGAAGTCCGCGGCGCTGCGCAGCGCCACAATGGCGGCCGGCCAGTCTGACTGGGCCTGGCGCACTTTGGCGTCGATGAAGTACCGGCGCGCCAGCCGCGCATCGGCGGCGCTGGGTCTGGCCGTCTCGCGGCCATGCATCCCCAGAACGCTGGCACAACCAGTCAGTGCGGGTAGCGCCAGCCAGAGCAGCCAGATTCGGCCTCGGCACAGTGCCCGAAGTGGCGCCCACGCTGCGCGCGTCGACGGCATCACGAGGTGGCTCGGCGCGGGTCGAGGGCGTCGCGGAGGCCATCGCCGAACAGGTTCAGCGCCAGCACTACGAGCAGGATGGCCAGTCCGGGGAAGGTCATGACCCAGGGCGCCGTGAGCAGGAGCTCCCGGCCACCCGACAGCATGGCGCCCCACTCCGGCGTCGGCGGTTGCGCCCCCAGGCCCAGGAAACTCAGCCCGGCTGCATCAAGGATGGCCGTGCCCAGGCTGAGGGTGGACTGGACTACCAGAGGCGCCATGCAGTTGGGCAGTACACTGGCGAAGACAATGCGCAGGTGGCCGGCCCCCAGAGCCCGGGCGGCCTCGACATAGGCCGCCTCGCGCACCGTGAGTACCGAGGCGCGCACCAACCGCGCGTACTGCGGCACCATGACAATGCTGATGGCCACCATGACATTGTCGATACCCGGGCCAATGACGGCGACGATGGCGATGGCCAGCAGAATGCTGGGAAAAGCCAGCAGAATGTCCATGGCGCGCATGACCAGGGTATCCACCCAGCCGCCCCGGTACCCGGCCAGCAGGCCCAGCAGCGTGCCGGCCGTCAGGGCCACGGCGATAGCGACCAGCCCGATGCGCAGCGAGATCCTGGCCCCGAAAAGCAGGCGGCTGAAGATGTCACGGCCGAATTCGTCGGTGCCGAACAGATGCTCGGTTGAGGGTGGCAGCAGACGCTGGTACAGGTTTTGAGTCAGCGGTGACTGCGGCGCCAGCAGGGGCGCCGTCAGCGCCGCCAGCAACAGCAGGACCAGCACCGACGCGCCGGCCATGGCCAACCGGTGCCGTCGCAGATGCCGCCAGGTGTCACGCCACATAGACCGGGGTTCATTCCATTCTGCGGGCCAGAGCGCCCACGACCAGTTCGTGGAGCCGGGCCAGACTGACGGGCTTCTCAATGAAGTCGTCGAACCCCTGGCCGCTGATGTCGTCCTCGTCGAGGAAGCCCGAGATGGCCAGGACCGGCAGGTCCGGGAACTGCCGGCGCACGGCGGCCAGCAACTCGAAGCCGTCCATTACCGGCATGCGCAGGTCGGTCAGGATCAGATCCGCCGGTTTGGCGGCCAGACGCTCAAGGGCTTCTTTGCCGTTGGCGGCCTCGACCACACAGTAGGTCGCCAGGGCCTGGCGCAGCAGGGCGCGGACTTCGGGTTCGTCATCGACCACCAGGATGACCGGCAGCGGCTGCCGGGTCTGCGAGTCGAGTTCGGCCTCGAGCACGTGGCGATCGACACCGGCCTTCTCGACCAGCATGTCGACGGACAGACCCGCCTTCTGCTGCTGCTCGCGCAACTCCCGCTCCAGCACCGAGATGCGCGCTTCGTAGCGCTGCGCCGCCATTTCGTGGTCGCGCAGACGAATGTTGTCGTTCGTCAGCTTGACCGCCAAAAGGTCGATGATGTTCCGGTACACGATCGCCTGCAGGTCGCGGTCGTCGCGCAGGACATAGTCGAAATGAGCCCGTTGGATCACCAACGCGCTGCTGTTCTTGATCGCCTCGACCGTGGCGGTGCGGGGATGGCCGCTGATGACCCCCAACTCCCCCACCGTGGTCACCGGCGTCACTGTGGCGACGCGAATACCTTCGGCCGTCGAGACGACCAACTCGCCGGAGATCAGGATGAACATCTCGTCGCTGGGGCTGTCGCTGCGGCATACCAGCGCCCCCGCCGGAAACGCGCGCGGTGTGCACAGCCCGAGGATGGTCTTGACCTGCGTCGGCGACAACCCCCGGAAGATGGGGATTTTGCGGAGGACCTGGATCAGCAGCTTGTTGGTATGCAGTCGGCCCTCGCTTCCGGAGATCCCCCGGCGGTCGTGGCGCACCTTCGCCCGCAGCGAATCGCAGAGAATATAACTCCCTCGCCGCCAGTCGGCTACCCGACCGTCAACCGGCGGGACTCAGCCGGGTAGGGCCGGGGCCAGCAGCAGCGCCCCGAGCGGAGGCAGGAGCAGAGGCGCTGACTGGGCATGGCCGTGACTGGGCACCGCCTCGGTCCAGACCACCCCGCCGTTGCCCAGGCCCGAGCCGCCGTAGCAACCGGCGTCGCTGTTGAGGACTTCGTCCCATCGCCCGGGCGCCGGCAGGCCCACGCGGTAGCCGTGCCGTGGGACCGGGGTCAAGTTGAGTACCCACACCAGCAGGGACCCGCCAGCCGGATCGCGCCGGAGGAACGAGACCACGCCGTTCTCCACGTCCTGGCAGTCGATCCAGGCGAAACCTGCCGGATCGCTGTCGGCCCGGTGGAGCGCGGGGAACCGGCGGTAAGCCGCGTTCAGATCGCGAACCCAGGCTTGTACGCCCTGGTGCGGCGCCTGTTGCAGCAGGCCCCAGTCGAGTTCGCTTTGGTGATTCCATTCGTGCCAGGTGCCCAGCTCAGCGCCCATGAACAGCAGCTTCCGGCCCGGGTGACCGTAAAGGAAGGCGTAGAACAGGCGCAGGTTGGCGAGTTTCTGCCAGGCATCGCCGGGCATCTTGGCCAGCAGCGACCCCTTGCCGTGTACCACCTCGTCGTGAGAGAACGGCAGGATGTAATTCTCGCTGTGGGCATACAGGAGACTGAAGGTCAGTGAGGAGTGGTGGTACTTGCGGTGCACGGGGTCTTTGGTGGCGTAGTGGAGCACGTCGTTCATCCACCCCATGTTCCACTTGAAGCCGAATCCCAACCCGCCGGCCCAGGCGGGTCGCGACACGCCCGGCCAGGCCGTCGACTCCTCGGCGATGGTCATCACCCCCGGGCAGCGGTCGTAGACCTGAGTGTTGAGCTGACGCATGAAGTCGATGGCCTCCAGGTTCTCGCGGCCACCGAAACGGTTCGGAACCCACTGCCCATGGGAGCGCGAGTAGTCCAGGTAGAGCATGCTGGCGACCGCGTCGACGCGCAGGCCGTCCAGATGGTACTGCTCGAGCCAGTGCACGGCGTTGGAGAGCAGGAACGACCGCACTTCGGCTCGGCCGTAGTTAAACACCAGGGTATCCCAGTCCGGATGAAGCCCCTGGCGCGGATCCTCGTGTTCGTACAGGCAGGTGCCGTCGAAGCGCGCCAGTCCGTGCGCGTCGCGCGGGAAGTGGCCCGGAACCCAGTCGAGGATCACCCCCAGTCCCCGCTGGTGGAGGTGATCGACCAGGTAGGCGAAATCGGCCGGACTGCCGAAGCGCGCCGTGGGGGCGAAGTAACCGGTCACCTGGTACCCCCAGGAGCCGCTGAAGGGGTGCTCGGCGACCGGCAGGAGTTCGGCGTGGGTGAAGCCCAGGTCCACCAGGTAGTCGGCCAACTGGTGGGCGAACTCGCGGTACCCCAACGGCTCGCCGCTGCCCGGTTGCCGCCGCCACGACCCCAGATGCACCTCGTAAATGGACAGGGGCTCTTGGAACCAGCGACGATCCGCGCGGGCGGACATCCACTCTTGGTCGCCCCAGACAAAGTCGTCCGTACGCCGCACTACCGACGCCGTGCGGGGCGGCACCTCGGCGGCGGCCGCGAAGGGATCGGCTTTGAGCAGCAGGGCGCCAGTACGCGATTTGACCTGGTACTTGTACACGGTGCCGTCGCCGAGATCCGGGACAAAGAGCTCCCACAGACCCGAAGGCCCCAGGGGCCGCATGGGGTGGCACCGACCATCCCAGCGATTGAAGTCGCCGACGACGCTCACCTGCCGCGCATTGGGCGCCCAAACCGCGAACAGCACGCCGGCGCAGCCATCCACCACTTGGAGATGAGCGCCGAAGCGGTCACCGGCCGTCAGATGCGAACCCTCGTTAAAGAGATACTGGTCGTAGGCACTGATCTGCGGCCAGAAGGAGTAGGGATCGCGGCACCTCCGAACGCCATCGGCACCGACCACCTCCAGCTCGTAGCTGAAAAGGGTGGCTGCGCCCTGCACGAGGGCCTCGAAGACACCCTCGGGGTGGACCTGCGTGGCCGCATAGCGCGTCCCGGAGGCACGCGCCAGGACCGTGACCTGACGCGCCTGCGGCAGGAAGACCCGTACCACCAGCGCCGGCTCACCCGCTCCCTGGACCGGGTGCATTCCCAGCACGGCGAAGGGGTCGTCGAGGTCAGCGCTCAACAACCGCCCCAACTGGTCGTCAGTAAGGGTCTTGCTCATCTCCAGGTCCCCATGGGTGGGCTCCGTGGCCCCGGCTTGCCGCGGCCCGCGCGGCGGCAGAGGTCAGAACGGTCAGATGACTCCACCGGGGTAAACAACCTCCCCGTGGACAACGGCGCAAGCCGCCTCCGGGTTGCCGCCGCCCGAGGCCGACTGTACCTTGCTGACCTGTTGCCCACGCCACTTCCCTCTTCCTGTAGCCAGGACCGCACGTGCAGCGCCAGATAACTTCCGGTTGGGGTCGTTATCCCGTGGTCGAAGCCGACGTGGTCCGCGTGCGCTGGCGCCGGCAGCTCAAGGCATGCCTCGAATTGCCGGGTGCCTGGCTGGCTCAGGGCAACTGCCGTTCGTACGGCGACGCCTGCCTGGCCCGGCGCGTGCTGTCGATGCTGCCCATGGACCGGCTGCTGGACTTCGAAGCCGAAACCGGTCGCCTGCGAGCCGAAGCCGGCGTTACCCTTGAGCGCATACTGCAGTTTGCCGTGCCCCGCGGCTGGTTCCTGCCGGTGACCCCGGGGACCAAGTTCCCTACCCTGGGTGGTTGCCTGGCCGCCGATGTGCACGGCAAGAACCACCACGTCGATGGCTCGCTGAGTCGCCACGTCGAGTCGCTGGAGATGATCCTGGCCGACGGCCGCGACGTGACCTGCTCGCGGCAGCAGGAGCCCGAACTGTTCCGGGCGACCCTGGGCGGCATGGGCCTGACCGGGGTCATCGTCGCGGCCACGCTGCGACTGCGCCGGATCACCTCGGCGTATGTCGGCGTACGCACCTACCGCACCGGCAACCTGTCGGAGACCTGCTGCGTCTTCAGCGAGACCCAGGACCAATACCGGTATTCAGTGGCCTGGATCGACTGCCTGGCCCAAGGGCGTCACCTGGGCCGTTCGCTGGTCATGCTGGGCGACCACGTGGAAGCCGGGAACCTGGAAACGCGCACGCCCCTGGCCGTGCATCCCCCGGGCCGACTGAACGTGCCCTGGTCGCTGCCGGGATGGGCGCTCAGCCCGCTGACGGTGCGGGCCTTCAATGGCCTGTACTACCATCGCCAATGGCAGCGCGACCGTTACCAAGTCGTTCACTATGATCCGTTCTTCTACCCGCTGGACGCGGTGGGCCACTGGAATCGCATTTACGGCCGGCAGGGGTTCCTTCAGTACCAGTTCGTCATCCCCCAGGCGGCCGGGCAGGCGCCGGTCGAGGAGAT
>CAITNQ010000252.1 GCA_903893785.1 uncultured Gemmatimonadota bacterium | reverse complement strand
GGCGGCTACCATGGTGCAACCGGAGGAGTTCGCCATTCTCCCGTGGAGTTGGGTACCGGCCGACGCCGAGGTGCTGGCCGGCATCCGCGACTGTGGCTTCAACCTGGCTGGCTTCGTCGCGCCCGAGGCCCTCGATGCGGTGGTCGTTCGGGGCAGACAGATAGCAGCGCCAGCGCGGTCCGGCGTGATGGCGTACCGACCGCTTGGTTGGGCTCCCGGCCAGATACGGGGTGTCTGTCGGCGAGCGTTCATGCAGAGCCATACGCATATTCGCCCCAAGCCCCCGGCCTCCGCCGGGGCGGACAGCGGCGATCGGTTGGGTGCCGGCAGCCTCCTGTGGTACGGGTGGACGCGGGCCATGGCCCCGCCGTAAGTTACCGCGGCGCGGCGCATCCGTCAGCCCCGCATCGCCCTAGTCTTACCTCGCCCAGGAGTGGGGCGCAGAGGGAACGGTGAACAGGCAGGCCCAACTGGACCTTTTCGGTTCGCTGCGAGCCCCGGGACCCGGCCAGCGGTCGCAGCCGTCGCTCTTCGGATCGGTCCAGGTCCTGACCAACCGGTACCTGGCCAGCCTTGAGCGACTCGACCTGGAGGGTGCCACAGCCGCCCTGGCGGAACTGGCCAGGCGGGGTACGCAGCCCGGGCCATTGACGGTGCAGGTGGCGACCCTGGCGCAGTTCACGGCGCGGTACGCCCAGTTGGCGCGCGGCGAGGCCGCTGAACGGGCCCAGGCGCTACTCGACCTGGCAGACGATGCGGCGTGGGAGGGACTGGCCGACGCTCGGAGCGCCCTGGGTGCCGGGTTGGTGCGCGAAGCGGCGCAGGCCCTGTCGTTGGAGGCGACGACCTACCTACGACCGGACCTGCATCCGGCCGAGGTGTTCCTGCGCGCGGGCCACGAACAGGCGGCCCAGCGGTGCGCCGAGAATGGCCTGGCCGCGGTCGGCGAAGACGCCCGGCTGCGTCATGTGCTGGCCTACCTGCACAGCCGCGCCGGCCGGGACGACCTGGCCCTCGTGCACCTGGGCCATGCGCTGTTCCACGATCCGGGCCGTTGTCGCGTGGCCCTGCTGGCGCCCGCTGACGTGAGGTCGTGCTGGCGGGACCTGCGGCACACCTGTGGCGACGATGCTGGTGCCTGGATGGAGCTTCCCTTTGCCCTTTGGCGTCGGGGTCGGCTGCCCGTCCCGGCGGCGGACACGGCGTTCCGGGCCCACTTGGAGGGGTTGCTGGCGCGGGCTGAATGCGGCAGTGACGGGGCGTCACCGCCGCCGCGGTTGACCTTCATCCGGGCGCTCTGTTGCGCCGAGGGGGTGCGCCTGACCGGTGGAGACCACGCCACCATGGTTTCGCTTCGCGCCCGCCTGCGGGGGCTCGACGCTGCCTGGTTCGCGGAGTACATGGCCACCCTGGCCCAGGGTGGCCCGACTTGCCGCCTCCAAGCACCGCCCATATCATGAGCCGCGGCGTCCCGGTGGCCATCTGGGTCCACCGCTGTGGCCCAGCATGCGGCTCACGAGCACGCAGGCCGGTAGCGCAGCGCCGTCGCGGGCGGGAATGGCCGGCACCGGACGTGAGTTGAGCCACCTGGGTCCACCGCTGCGGCCCATCATGCGGCTCACGAGCGCGCAGGCCGGTAGCGCAGCGCCGTCGCGTCCAGGGGTGGGCGTTCGTCGGGTCGGCCATCGTCAGGCGCCAGTGGGTCGGCCATCGTCAGGCGCCAGTACGCAGCGCCGTCGCGCGCAGGGGTGGGCGGCCCGGGTTGCCCCGGTCCGCCGAATCCCGTGATGTCCTCCGGGGGCGCCGAATGCCCCGGCGCTGGCGGCGCGGACCGGCCAGGTCCGAGTGCGCAAGGCAGGCCGCCGGTCGTCGAACCGGCCAGACCGGTCATGATGGCCGTTTCCTGGTTCTGCTTGTACCCACGCACGGCGGCGAGGCAGCGCCGTTCGCGGTTTGGCCACCGCACACGGCCGGTCTGCGGTCCATTGACGCACCGCCGTACACCGTGTTTAGCAGGAGGCGACCATGGCGACCGATGACGATATCCAGGTGATGGTGTGTCCCGCGAACCCGACCAACCCGCGCAACAGTGAGGCATCCATTCTGGTGCGTGGCGACGGGACGCTGCTGATGGCGTACTCCCGGTTCTACGGCGGCGGCGGCGACGAGGCGGCTGCCGATATCTCGGGCCGTACCTCCAACGATGGCGGCCGCACGTGGAGCGAACCCTTCCAGGTTCAGCGCAACGATGGCCGCCAGAATGTCATGTCGGTGTGCCTGCTGCGACTGCAGTCGGGCCGCGTTGGCATGGCCTACGCGCGCAAGAATTCCGACGCCGACTGTGGCCTGTATTGGCGTGTCTCCGACGATGACGCGTGCACTTGGTCGTCTGAAGTCAGGGTGAGCCCAGCGTGGGGTTACGGCGCTACCGGACCCGATGTGCTCGTTCAGCTCTCTTCGGGGCGTCTGCTGGCCCCGGATTATCGCACGACCGACTGGCAGCTGCAGCCGCAGTTCCGCGGGTACCCGTGCTGGTCGGACGACGAAGGCCAAACCTGGCAGCACGCCGCGGCCATCGAGCTGCCGGGAGGGCGCAGTCTGGAGGAACCCTGCATCGTGGAGCTGCGCGATGGCCGCCTGCTGATGTTCACCCGCAACGTGCCCGGCCCCATGTTCCAGACCTTCAGCGCGGACGGTGGCGCCACCTGGTCGGCCCCCGAGCCCAGCCCGTTGGTCCACCCACGCTCGCCCATGCAGCTCCGGCGCCTGCCCTCCACTGGCGACCTGCTGTGCATCTGGAACGACAGCAACGCGCACCGCTACCCTTTGACTGCGGCGGTGTCGTCCGACGACGGCCGGACCTGGCCGCGGCGCCGTCACCTCGAGGTCGAGACGCCGGGCGTGACGCAGTTTGCGTACTCGAGCGTCGTGTTCCACGCCCATCGAGCGCTGATGACCTACTGGGTCATCGACGGGGCCGGGATCAACCTCAAGTTCCGTAGTGTGCCCGAGTCCTGGTTCTACGGCGAGTGATGGGCTCGCCGGCTCGGTGGGTGGGACGGCCTACCGCTACGCAACCGGCTCGCCCGGACCGCGCCCGTCGCCGCGCCAGCCGGTACGTCGCCGTGGGTGGGGAACGGGCGCGTAGTGTAGTACCCTTGGTGCCGGCGGGTGTCGCGCCGTAGGGGTGTTGTCCTCTGACATGGCCATCCACGGGTGACGTGGCTGAGGCCGCCCCGCGCCAACCGTCTTGCGCGGCACCGTCGTCCTGCCACACCGCTGAGACTTCCGGCGGGGTGGCCCGGCTCAGGAGGGTGACCATGGCACAGCGGCGCTATCGCGTGGCGATCATCGGCTGCGGTCGCATGGGGCAGCAATACGCCGAGGCGTACCAGGCGTACCCCGACACCGAGATCGTCGCCTTGGCCGAGTACAACCCGGAACGGCGCCGCATCGTGGGCGAGCGTTTCGGCGTGCGCGCGCTGTACCCAGACGCCGCGGCGCTGTTGCGCGACGTGGTGCCCGACATTGCCGCTATTGTGACGCCGGCCAAGTACACCAAGGAAGCGGTGATCGCCTGCGCTGAGGCCGGGGTCAAAGGGGTGTCGGCGGACAAACCTTTGGCCGCGGTGCTGGCGGACGCCGACGAGATGGTGGAGGCCTGCGCCGCCCGCAACATCGTCTTCAGCGGCGGCAACCTACAGCGCGCGATGCACGAAGTGCAGGAGGCCGCGGCCCGGCTCCACGCCGGCGAGTACGGGCCCCTGCGGGGCGCCTGCGTCCACCGCTATGGCCTTGAGATATCCGGCGGCGGTTGCCAGCATATCTCGATCCTGCGGTTGTTCACCGGGGCCGAGGTCGCCCAGGTCATGGCCTGGGGTGGACCGCCCGAAGCCCTGGACGCTGAGACGGATGAGGGGCTGGCCATCCATGGCCATTTCCGCATGACATCAGGACTCGAATGCCTGGTCTTTGGCGTGCCCACCCCCCATCGCGGCGTCGACGTCTGGACTGACCAGGCTCTGGTGCGCTGGGACTGGGCGCCGCCGGAGGTGTACCTGGGCGTCGACGCCCAAGGTTGCCGCCGCCGGCTGGAGGTTTCTTACCAACCCTACGCCTGGAGCGAATTCAGCTACCTGACCGGGTCGATCCGGTCCCTGCTGGCGGCCGTCGAGACGGGCCTTCAACCGTGGATCTCGGGCCATGACCTGCGGCAAGCCCTCGAGGTGGCCATCGCTGCTCGTCTGTCGGCCCGGCAGGGCAGTGTTCCCGTGTCGCTGCCCCTGGCGGACCGTTCGCTCAGCCTCTATCCCGCGCCGTACCGCTGGTTAGGCGGTGACGACACCGGGTGCCCGCAGTCGCTCGACGAAGCCGCCGGTCGGGTAGTGCGTCCTTGACCCGGGCTCGCCGGCCCGGGCCCCCAGCATGCGGAGGTTGACCATGGGGCGCCGTCGCACCATCTACTTCAACGATGCTCGCCACTACTACCTGTTCGTGTTTGAGCCCCCCATGCGTCTGGTCGATGCCTGGGCCCCCGTGGACGAGGTGGCTGGTATCTCCGTCGATACCTTCGTCTACGGCGTGGCCAGGGGCGATGGCTTGTTCTACCCGTCGACCGTGGGCCAGCGCTTCGGT
>CAITNQ010000251.1 GCA_903893785.1 uncultured Gemmatimonadota bacterium | reverse complement strand
TCCAGATGACCGCGCAGCGGGGCGACCGCGACCCTAACCGTATCCGGTGTCGCCGGTCCTGACGCCGCCGCCGGGCCGGCGGGTGCAAGGGTCGACAGGTAGAACGGCTCGCTGTCCTCACTCAGGTCAGCGCCGGCATCGTCAGCAGCAACCACCTGACCGGCCACCTCGGGGCTGTCCGGCCGGCTAACCCAGTACCGAACCCCGGGGTAACGGTTGCCGGCGAAGAGTTCATCGTCCACCGGCTCGCAGACATTGAACGAGAATTCGAAATCGCCACGTGTTTGGCCGGCCCGCACCAGCAACCGGTGCTCACCGGCGCCGACGTAACCGCGCACGCGATCCATGCCCAACGCGTGGCGGCGACGCCCCACGTAGGAGTAAACCTCGGTGCCGTCCAACCACACGGTGACGTCTTCGTCTGAACCAACCCAGAACCGGACCGAGTCGTCGGTGGCCATGGTGAAGTGGGTGAAGGCATAGACGGCGCAGTTGACCGGGTCGCCCAGTTGCTTGTCCAGATCCACGCGGTCGCTGCCGAAGTAGACGACCGGCGACCACCCGTCCTGCCCCGGTACAGGTTCGAGGCGGGCCCGTTGCGCCGGGCTGAATTGGTGGTCGGCGGGCAACGGACCTAGCAGGGTCCAGTAACGCGGTCCCATGCCGTAGTTGGCGTGTTCGGCCCACTCGCCCCAGCGGCCGTATGAGGCACCGGCCTTCTGCCAGCGGGCCGTCAGGCGCGACGGCGCCGCGCCCAGCGTGTCAACGGCATCCAGGTTCCGCGGCCCCATACCCCGCTGCCAGGCCAGTTCGGCGAACTCGAAGTCGTCGGGGTTGAAGCCCATGAGCCGGGCTACTACCAGGTCGGTGGCAACGGGATTGCGGCCAGCAAGCACGGTGTTGCAGCGCATGGTGTTGTCGCGCTCGAAGGCGCCCGCCTGGCTACCGGCGAGCATGTCGACGACGTTCAGGTCCACCTGCGTGAGCCCGTACAGGTCGATCCAGGCTTCATCGATCAGTCGCGGCGAATGGGGCATACCCGCGTGGCGTGGCGTGCCGCCGGCCTTGGACCAACCGTAGATCCGACCGGGAAGGATACCGAAGTGATTCTTCATGCAGCAGGTGATCTTGGCGCCGTGGGTCTTGGCCACCGGTATGTTGATCCACACGTCGGCGTCGATCACCGCGGCAGCGATCGAGTATTCTGGTGCGGCCAGGCCGCCGCCGGCCGGCTGCAGGCTGTACACACGATCGAAGTTGAGGTCGTAGCAGTCGATGTCCACGCCCTGGGCGCGCAGTTCGGCAACGGTGGCCCGGTGGCCGGCCAGAGCGAAACCGTCGACCACCGGGCTGCTCAGGTCAGGCAGATCGAGGCTGTCGCGCAGGCCCGGCGAGATCCAGCCGCCGGCGCCCTCGGCGATGAGGATGCGGGCGCGCGGGGCTACCTCGTGAACCAGGATGGCGACAGCCCGCACCACCCGGTCGTCGGTGACGATGCCTGAGCGCGCCGGGGCGTCGATGGCGATGTTAGCTTTCAGCAGCACCAGGTGGGCTGTGTCCGGCACAATACTGGCCATGCCACCCACCAGATCCACCGACCGGCGGACCATGGCCAGTACCTGGTCAGGCGACAGGGGTTGGTCGCGTCCAGTAGGCTGAGGCAGAACCGGATCATCAGACGGCACGACGCTGACCGCGTACCGGGTTTCGGCTGCCGCACTGCGGGCGGCACCCCCAGGCGCCAGGGAAAGCAGCAGCAGGAGCAGCACGAGGGACCTGGAACACCGGGCGACTAGACACATATGCATCGAATACCTTTCGCGTGACAGGGCTATTCCGGCCAACATAGCCCGGGCAGGGATCCGCAGCAAGGCGGGTCCGGGCCGGACGGCCAGGCAGGAAGGCCGCGCCGACGGCCCGAAGCCAGGCCGGCATCTTGACCGACACCAGGAGAGGAGGGCGCCATGGGCACGACAGAACGGCCCATCATCGACATCCACACGCACATTGGCCGTCTGCCGGGCATGGTCGGCGAACAGTTCACCGCCGCCGATCTGCTCTATGTGTGCCATCAGGAAGGCGTCCATCGGATGCTGGTGTCGTCGGCCTCAGCGACCACCGTCGGCCAGCATTTCGGCGCCGAGGAAACCGCAGCCATGGTGCGCGACAGCGGCGGACGTCTGGCCGGCATGCTGTGGGTCAACCCCCACGATCCAGCCTGGCAGGACGATGTCGAGTTGGCGGTCAGGCACGGCTTCAAAGGCATCAAGATCCATCCGGTGCTCGACCACTACGATGTCGACCGGTCGGCCCTGGACGAGGTGTTCGCCTGTGCCCGGACCCATGGCTGGCCCATACTGACCCACACCGACGGCGATGGCTCGACCATGGGCGCAGCACGCTATGAACCGCTGATCCGGGCCTGGCCTGAGGTGCCGTTGGTTCTGGCGCATCTGCGCCTGGCCGCCGTGCCACTGGCCAAACGCTACGCCAACGTCTTCCTCGATACGACCTACGTCGATCCGGCCATGGTCGAGTTGGCGGTCGACGCGCTGGGACCGAGCAAGATCCTCTTCGGCACCGATGCCGCAGAAGGTTTCGAGGTCGGCCATGCCGTTGCCCGCGCTCGGCCGCGGCGCACCTATGCCGGGCTGATCAGCGCCCTCGAGGAGCGCGGCATCGGCGCTGCCGACCTTGACCGGATCGTGTACACCAATGCCCGAGACCTGTTCGCTCTCGACTGAGAGGGTGGGCTCGGAGCCCTAGCAGGAGGCGCCGCCCATGCCACTAGCGCCGGCCTGCACTGCCTGCCAGCACCGCCACATCTCGGCGTGCAGCTCGCCGACCTCGACCGGCTTGGCCACGTAACCGTCGATCCCCTGGCTGAGGATGGCCTGGCGTTCCTCGGGCAGAGCGTAGGCGGTCAGGGCGATGATGGGGATGTGCCCACCGCTAGCCCGTTCCTGGTCGCGGATGCTCCGCGTGGCCTCGATCCCGTTCATCCGAGGCATCTGGATGTCCATCAGGATCAGCTGGATGCCGCCGGCGGCCCAGGCAGCTACGGCCTGTCGGCCGTCCCGGGCCTCGACCACGGCGTGCCCGGCCGCTTCCAGGACCCGACGCGCGAACAGCAGATTGCCGCTCTGGTCGTCGACCAGCAGGACACGCACAGGTGGCCCAGGCCACCCGGCCAACGGCACCCCCGGCGTGGGTCGGGTGGCCGCCGCCGAGGTTGCCATGGCAGCATCCACATCGAGGGGCAGGTCCAAGAAGAAGGTGCTGCCCCGGTTCTGGCGGCTCTCGGCCCAAATGACGCCGTCCATCATAGCCACCAGACGCGTGCACAGGGCCAGGCCCAGACCCGCGCCCGTTCCCAACCTGGCCGTGTACACCTGGGCGGACGTCCCGGTCTCGAAGAGGCGCGCCAGGGTGTCGGCACCCATGCCTTCGCCGGTGTCGGCCACGCGGGCATGGAGCCAGAACCGCTCGCTCTGCTGATGGCCCACGGTGAACGCCAGGCGCACACTGCCCCGCATGGTGAACTTGACCGCGTTCTCGGTCAGCTCGTCCAGGACCTGGGCCAGCCGCGTCGGGTCGCCGAGTACTGCCTCGGGCACGCCGGGGTCCACCTCCGACTCCAGCACCAGTTGGCGCTGGGTCGCCGCCGGACGGTGGCGGTCGACCACTTGGGCCACCAGGCGGCGCAGGCCGAAGGACCGTCGCTCCAGGGTGGCGCGGCCAGCATCCAGTCGGGCCAGGTCGACGATGTTGCCGACCAGGCGCATCAGGCCCTGAGACGAGGAATCGATGATGCGCACGCATTCCCGCTGGCGCTCGGTCAGCTCGGTAAACCGAAGAAGCTGTGCCATCCCCATGATGGCGTTCATGGGTGTGCGGATCTCGTGGCTCAGGTTGGTGAGCAACTCGGCCTGCGCCGCCCGGACGGCACGGGCCTGGCTATCGACGTCTCCCGTCGGCGCCGCGTCACTGCCTGCGTCCGCCGGGTTGCCGGCGGTCGGCTTGGTGAGTTCCACGTGTCTCCCCCCGGGCGCCCGGGCCCACTGGTGCCGCGAGCGCCCCTGTGGTCAGCAAGTCAGCGGCATCAGCTTGACGGGCTCGTGCGGCCGCAGACGCAACCACACGCCATCGTCGCACCAGGTGTGCTCTGGCGCCGGACCGCGGCCGGCGGGCGACAGCGTGAACGCGACCAGGGGCCGGCCACACAGCGACGGTGGCAGGCGCCACTGGCGGGCGCTGCCGGTGGGGCTGTACGCATACACCGCGTCGCCACGGGGCAGGAACCGATCAGGGCCGTCGGCAATCAGCACCTGTCCCTGCCGGACCACGAGCGTATCGGGACCGTCAATGCAGACATCGGCCACCACGTCCCCGGTGAAGCGCATGCGCACGCCCGAGCCTGCCTGTTCCCACGAGAGCATCTCCTGCTCCTGGTAAAACTGGTGCAGCAGTACGCCGCCGTAGATCCGATCCAGGACGCCCTGCACATCCTCGCGCCAGGACACTGTCAAGGGCACATCGCCCTGCGCCACCAGCCAGGAAAAGTCCCGCTCCCAGGCCGCGTCACCGAGGGCCTGACGCGAAATCGGGTCATAGCTGAAGTCCTGATGGATAGCGTTGCAGATGCCCCAGTCCATGGTCGTGTAGCGCCCGACGTGGTCGCCCCGACCGCCGCCCATGATCTTGCGGTGGAACACCTGCCGGGCGCTGTCGGGGCAGTCGTGATGCCAGAAACCGTGGACCAGCAGTCGAGGGTCAATCGGTAGGCCGTTGTAGCCTTCAGTAGTGACCGTGATGCCGCGCTGCTGCAGCCACTCCATGACCGGCATCATGCCACACACTAGTTCCTCAAGCACACCGATACCGCCGCACTCGGGCCGGTTGACGGTGTTGGTCAGCCGCAGATTGTCGAAATGCAGGGTAGCGCGCACCGGCAGGACGGCCAGCAGGGCCTCAAGGCGACGGAACACATCGCCGAGTTCGGCATCGCGCGTGTGGCACACCGAACCGTGCACGCCGAACTCGGCCTCGCCGGGCGCGCCACCGGCAACCACCCAGCGATCGTCCCAGTCGCGCGAGTGCCGGTAGGCGTCATCGAGGTTGGTGTGGTAGCTGAGCACGGTGTTCAGTTCGTCGCGGCAGACGGCAGCCAGTCGGGCGTGATCGGCGGCCGAGCCCAGATCTTCGTTGAGCGTTGACAGCGTCGGGTAGTCACCGTCGTGGCCGCCGTGCTGCTGCCCCACCAGGTACACCACCTGCGGCAATCCATCGGTGGCGCGGTGGATACCACGGATCATCTCCTCGGCCTGCGGCAATGTCGTCCTGACGCCGATCGAGCCACCCCCGCACAGGAAGATCTTGTACCAGATGGCCTCGCGGTACAGCGGATCACCATCTGGCAGACTGCGGTTGAGCCACAGGCGGCAATCGCTCAGATCCGCCCGGCCGTCCTGGTTCAGGTCACCCACGAAGGCAATGCGGAGCGTCAGCAGCGGTAGGCGCCGCTGCCGAACCCGGGGCCGGTACTCATTGGCGGCGATCGTGTAACAGCGGTCCGGGGTCACCTGGTGCAGCAACGGGAACAGGGGGTAATTGCTGTCGACGACGACGCCGACGCGGTCGTTCCACACGGCTCCGAAGATGACCGCTCCCGGCTGGGGTTCCACCGCCCCGTCCGCCAGCGAGCCGACCTGATCGACGGTCCACATTTTGTTGAAGGCCTGGGGGTCGTGGGGCGTGGTGGTCAAGCGCCAGTAGCTAAGATCAG
Organism: uncultured Gemmatimonadota bacterium; assembly: GCA_903893785.1. Classification (GTDB taxonomy): domain Bacteria; phylum Latescibacterota; class UBA2968; order UBA8231; family UBA8231; genus CAITNQ01. The sequence continues at coordinate 22,732 of CAITNQ010000251.1, read as the reverse complement.
CGCCGCGGGCTCGCAGCAACGGCGCGTCGCGCCAGGCAAGGGTTTGGCACTGCCCCTGGGGATCATGCAGCCGGGTCAGCCGCAGGCAGACCTGCGCGGCCTCCAGTTCGATCCGCCAGACCATCTCGAGCTCAACGCTGCGGGCCGACAGCGAGTAGGTGACCCATGTCGCGCTAGACTCGACGGTCGCCTCCCAGTCAGCGGCCGAAAGCGGGCGGCCGTTGCACAACAGGACCCCGGTCTGGCTGTCCGCCGCGCCAAAGACGCTCTCGGAGGCGACGTGCCGGTAACGGCGCAACAGCGGCCAGCGGGCATCGACCACCACCTCAAGGATCCCGTTGGCGAGCTGTATCGCGTCGGCCTGCGCTGTCCCTGCGTTTCCCATGTGCCCCCCTGTTGCCAGGCCGCCGTCGCGTCCCGGGACTATGCCTCGCCGCCACCGCCTGGCGGCACCATGGCGCTGTGCCTATCGTACCGGTCCGCTGCTCCCTGGCCTGCCGCGACCATCCATCGGCGGCATGGCCCGAGCGCGCCGCGGGACTCCGGTGGTCCCGCCAGGCGGCAGCACACCCTTCGGAGGCCCATGAGCTATCAACGCGCACTCCAGACGATCCACCTGCAGCCAACCGACCGCGTCGGTCAACAGGAGACCTTCGACCATCCGGGCCTGATGCAGGACCTCCTCGACTACGACCCGTGGGAACACCCCACCCGCGCCTATGTAGACTGCTACCGGGCCCTGGGCGTCGACTGGGTCTTCGGCGTCCCCAAGCAGGCACGCCGGTTTGCCCGCGGCCAATCGAGCCAAGCAGGCGAGGACGGCGTACGCTACACGGAATGGGGCCTGTCAGGTTCGGCGTGGCGGGAGGAGTTCCCCTTCGGCGATGTCGAGGACGTGCTTGCCTACGACCCCCTGGCTGGTTTCGTGCCGTCGCCCGACCCCTTGGCCGGGGTGCGCGCCGATCAGGCCCTCATGGGCGATGCCGCCCTGGTGACCGGGTTGTACTACACGACGCTTTTCCAGTCGCCGATCATGACCTTCGGCTGGATTCCCTTTCTGACCGCGGCAGCCGCTGAACCGGAAGCGTTCCAGCGCGTGCTGGAGGGTTTCGCTGAGGTCACGCGACTCAACCTGGTCGAGTGGGCCAAGGCCAAGCCCGACCTGGTCATGATCCACGATGACATCGCGCTGGAGCGCGGCCTGGTCTTCGCCCCTGAGTGGTACCGCCGGCGCCTTTTCCCTCTGTACGAGCGCCTGCTTGAGCCCCTGTTCGCCAACGGGCACACCCGCGTGGCGTTCGTGTCCGATGGGGACTACAGCCCGGTGCTGGCCGACCTGGCGGCGCTGGGTTTCCACGGCTTCCTGGTCAACGACAACATGGACCTGGCAGCCATTGCCCGCAGCTATGGCCAGGACCGGTTCCTGATCGGCAACGTCAGCACCCTCGTCCTGACCCACGGAACACCCGACGATGTGCGGCGCGAAGTGCAGCGGTGCCTGAACGACGCACGGCCGTGCGCGGGGCATTTCATCAAGGCCACCCGCGACCTGCCGCACAATATCCCGTTGGCCAACATCAAGGCCTATTTCGCCGCGGTCAATGACCTGGGCCAGCGCGCCTGAAGGGCGCCGATGCCCCCGGCACCCGGGCCACAGTTCCAGCCGCCCCGCCCCGGCACCTGATGCCCTCGCCAGGGCCTGGACGAACCTTGGGGCAACCGCAGTCTGCGAGCCCGTCAGCCTGACGGCGGGCCCGCAGGCTCAGCAGCAGATCAAACGGCGGGCACCGGGCGACGCGGCACCGCCGGGAAGTAGATCCACAGGTAGTTGACGCGTTCGTGTTGACCGAAGTAGATCTCGCCGTCGACGCCGGTGACCGCGGCCCCGTAATGGTACCCGTACTGGCGCTGCGTCAGGGTCGACACGGGAATGCCCAGATCGGTAAGGCTGCCTGCCGCGGGGTCGTAGCAGAAGAAATGGCCAATGTCTTCGGCCGTTCCGGCCATGCCGAAGACACGCCCGTCGTTGCCAACGGCCAAGGCAGTGATCAGGTCCTGCCGGCACGGCTTGCCCAAGGCCACCAGCCGGCGCGCCGCCGGATCCAGCTTGAAGAAGAAGCCATCGGGCCGCGTACCGCCGTAGAGCATGCCGGTCACCGGGTCGAGGGCCCAGGCTGAAGCCTGGGTGTGCTGCTCGCGACCGGCCGCACCCGGCAGCCACAGCGGCAGGCGTTCGATCTGCAGGTGCTCCGGATCTAGCGTCCAGAGCTGGGCATTGCCGAAGGTCCCCCAGACGGCGCCGCGCGTGTCCATGACCAGGCGCCGGGCGTACTTGCCGCGGGGGTCGAGCTGGCCGAGCACTTCCGTGGCGCCGTTGTGCAGGTCGGTGCGGAAGACCTCGCCGCTGTCGGCAGTCACGCCAACAAAGGCGCTGCCGTCGGCAGTGGGCAGGGCGTGGCCGATCGACTGTCCGCCCAGTACCGACGCGATGCGGCGGTACGGAACTCTGGACATGCCCCATTCCTGGATGAGGAAGGACCCCAGGAAACGAGGGCAGCCGTAGAGCACGGCGCCCGCCGGGCCGGAGGCCAGGAAGCGGATCTCCTCCCCGCCGAGCACCTGCAGGGCGTCGACCGATACGGCTTCCGGCACAGCACCCAGATCGTGCACAATGCCGGTATCTTGGTGGATCAGCGCCGCCAGCACATGGGCGCGCGTACCGGTGGTGCCGATGTAAAGCGAGTCCGTGGCCTCGTTGAGGGCCATGACCTTCGCGGCGGTCTCTCCCGCCGGCGGGGGCACGGACTGCCCGGGGAAGCACAGGGGCATGGCGACCATGAGCCCCTCGCGCGTGAACTCCCGCAAACTATGCCAACTCATCTGTTCGGCCATGTTTCTGCCTTTCCGCCTCGTTCGGGCCAGGCTGCGCCAGGACAACGCTCACGCCGGGAGGCCGCTCAGCCCCAGGTGCGTACCGGCAGGTGCAGGTCCGTGCCCTCGGTGTCCATCGGCAGGCGCGAGATGCCCGTGGGGATGGGACGGGTTACCTGCCCGAAAAACAAGTTGCCGTGCCGGTCGCGTCCGGCGCGGGAGACATAGTGCCCCTGCCCGCCGGGGTGTCCGACCAGGCGGGCGAAGTCTTCTTTTTCGCCCGTCCTGGGGTTGTAGCGGACAACGATACCCTCGGTGGGCGTTTCCAGCGTAAAACTGGCCTCAGCACCCGGCTGCCAGCGCGTCGTGGCGTAGTACAACATGCCGTCAGCGCCGAACACCAGCCCGCCGCAGTGGTCGAGATAGAAGGCCATGGCAATGCTCTGGTCGCGGTCCTGGTGCACCGGCCCCAGGTCCTCCATGCGACCGTAAGGCCCGTCTTCGGGCCAATAGCGGAACAGGTGCGGGTTGGCGTCCCACGGCACTCCGTACACGCAGTCGCCTTCGGGCGATGCCACGGCGTCATAGATCACCGCGTGCCAGGAGGTCAACCCGGCCGCGGCGGGAACCACCACTGGAATCTCCTCCAGCTTGCCGGTGTGAGGCGAGTAACGGACCAGTTGCCCGTCGCCGTTGCTGGTGAACACGCGGCCCTGACGGTCGGTGAAGATTGTCTGCGAGTTAATCGACCCCAAGCGGCCCAGGGAGCGGATCTGACGCTTGTCCAGATCGTAGATCCAGAAGTGATCGCGCATGTACGAAATGGCGTACAGCAGACCGCGCTCCTCGTCCAGGGCTAGGCAGCGGCAGCCCTCCCGCGGGATGAACACGCTAGTCCAGGCAACCTCATCCTTGCGCGTGTCCCACGCCAGCAGCGTGGAGTGGGGAAACGACTGGTCCTCGTCGCGCCAGTCGGCCCACGGCGAGTAGGCTAACTGGCCGTAGCCGGGCGCACTCAGGTGGGTCGCCGCGTACATGATGCCGGTGGCCGGCGAGGCAGCAAAGCTGTAGTGGATCTTGCACTGGGTGGCCCGGCCCGAGTGGAGCGGCTCACCGACCGCCTCGGCCACGTTGACAATGGTGTCCAGGCGGTCGGTCTCGTCGTTGTAGCGCACGATGAACACACCGCCGCCGGCGGTGCCTTCGCAGCACGACGAGGCGTAGATGCGACCATCTGGACCGGTGGACAGCGACCAGCAACTGTCCGGGGTCGGCGAATGCTCAAAAGGGTAAAACCTGGCGGTCTTCATCGGCTCACCTCGCAGAGGAGTAGGCGGCAGCAATCTACGCCGCGCGCAGGCACATCAGCAAGCGTTTTCAGGGTCGCAACAGGGCGGCACGGATGTCCAGTTGCCCGGCTTCACCGGCGTAGAACAAAACCAGCACGTTGCCGTCGGGGAGGGCACAGGCGAACGGCAGCCCGAAAGTCCAGACGCCCATGTCGGCCAGCAGCTCGCCGGTGCTCTGCCGACCCGACGCGGGGGGCGTGGGCAACTCGTACAGAGACAACTCCGAAGCGGCCGCGAAAGGCGCCGTCAGCGAAGCCGCCCGTCGGACCTTGATGGACCGGTCGCCGAAGCGGTCCACCCACGGCAGCACCACGCTGCCGTCAGCGAGCACGGCCGGGTGGCCGGCCTGGTCGGTGATGCCCAGGTCCTCCGGGGGTGACCAGGTCCGTCCTTGGTCGCCACTGACGCGCCGGTGGATGTTGCGGTACACCTTATCCTGGCTGTCGTAGGTCCAGGTGAAGGTCGCCAGACAACCGTCCGCGGCCTGGGCCACCCGCTGGTCCCAATTGAATACCCGGCCGCTGGGGTCTTCACCGGTAACGACACACTCGGGCCAGGTACGCCCCCCGTCGCGGGAGTGGAAATGCACCACGCGCTGCATCCACGGGCTGGCGTCCTGCCAGTCTTTGTTGGATTCGATGCTCATCGCCAGGTGCCCCGGTCCGAGCACCAGCAGCGGCGCGGTCAGGCTGGGCGGTCCCACTTCGCGCGGCAGGGTCACGCGGTCCCAGGGGCCCCAACTGCGACCGCCATCGGCCGACGACGCAATGGCGATGGCCATCGGCAGACAGCCTTCGGTCGCCGCGTTGAACAGCGGTTGGCCGGGCCAGGCCTCGCGATCGACCCACATGGTGCAGGCCAGCAGCCGGTCCGGGGCCACCCGGGTCCAGTACAGCACCTTCAGGCTGCCCCGGACGCCGTCCAGGACCGACGCGAAGGGACGCTCCGGTGGTGTCCAGGTGCGGCCGCCGTCCAGCGAACGGCACACCTCAATGGCCTCGTCGTCGCTGTCTTTGGTCGATCCGATGCGATAGGCCAGCAGCAACTCGCCAGGCGGCAGGCAGATCACCGCGGGGAACGTGCTCATGGCGCGGTCAGTTCCCGGCACCCCCTGAACCGCACACCACTGATCAAGCAGTTTCATGCCACCTCCATGGGCGGGAAGGGACCCGGCGCGGCGCCGCCCCGACGGGCAGCCAGGGTCCCGCCGCAGCCGGGCGGCGGCCATGGCGCCGGCCGAGCCCGGTGGCGGCTCAGGGACGGAAGAGACGACAGCAGGGGCTTGCCGGGTCGTCGATGCCCAGGGCCTGGAACAGCAATTGAGCAAACGCCCGATGCCCGTATTCGTTGGGGTGGAAAGCGTCGCTCATCCAGTAGTAGTGTCGGTCGGCGCGCTCGCGCCAGAAACGTTCGTGGTCGATCAACGGGGCGCCCGTGCCCGCCGCTACCTGCCGAACCTGGTCCATGTAGGGCCCGAAACCAGGTTCGCGATCCGGGGCCGCCCCGGGCAGGATGGGGCACGTGGTCTGCAGCACGGCGGCCCCGCCGTCGGACCGAATGCGCCCCACCAGGGTCTCCAGGTTGGCGCCGAACTCGGCCTGACTGATGCCCGAACTGGCGCCACAGTCATTCATGCCGATCATCACGAACACGACCTGCGGGGCAAACTGGCCCACCCGCCAATCGTACTGCTCGAGCAGCAGCCGCGTGTTGTGGCCGCTGATGGCAGTGTTGATGACCACGTCGAGACCACGGCCCAGTTCGAAGCGCACCCGTTCGGCAAACAGCTCGGTGTAGTCGCGCAGCCCGAAGGTGTGCAGCGCCCCATGGGTGATGCTGTCACCGTAGAACAGCCATTTGGCCGGCGTCGGTGCGGCCAGCCATTTCGTTACGTCCTCCATGCTTCCCCCCAGGCGGTGCCACGACCTGTCGCCCGACAGACAGACAGGCCGCGAAAAGCGGGCGGCTTGCGGCCCGCGTTCAGGCCAACTCGCGCACCAGGCGCGCGGCGATCCGGGCCCACTCCCACAGGCGCTGCGGCTGGTAAGCGACGGTGCTGATGTCCTTCAGAATAAACTCGACCGGACAGCCATGGCGACGGCAGGTCTCCAGCGTCTGGCGCAGGTCGGCCTCGACTGACTCCGGCTGCCACGACCGGATGGCCAGGCAGGCGGGCGACGGCTTGCGCGAGAAGACGAAGTCGCCGGCAATGGCGGCAGCCCCCCGCTCCTGATCCACCCAGGGACTCATGCTGATCTTGCGCACCCCCGGCACGCGACGGATGATGTCGATCTTGCCGTCGAGCGGTTCGCAACAACCGTAGTACACCAAACCGAAACGGCTGTACCACTGCCGGGCATAGGCCAACTCGAATTCGTCGTGCAGATCAGGGCCCACGGTGGAGAAGATCTGCGCCATGCCGCAGGTCCACAGGTCACGCGCCCGCGGCCGGGCAGGGTCGAACCCCGGTGCCGGCAATTCGTCCGTCCAGGCCCCGGAGCAGTGGATGGTTGCCTGGCCCCAACCGAGCAACCCCTGGGATTCCAGCTGGTCCAGCATGGTCAGATAGGCGCGGGTCAGGCGGTCGATGATGCGGTGCACGAACTCGGGGCGGTCCGCCAGGTCGTAGAGCAGGCCCTCGACGCCCCGCCACTGGACAATGGCATCCCAAGGTGCGAAGGACGGGAACGTGCCCTGCATGCGCACCGTCAGAATGCCGTCGAAGAGCTCCCGGGCACGGGCTTCCAGGGCCGCACTGGCGCCCTCGTCGTGGCTGATCCGGGGGGTTTGGATCTTCTCGAGCTCCTCGTCGTTGCGGATCTGGTCCAGGTACAGATGGCCAACGACGCCATTCCGCGGATCCAGCGCTGCCGTCCGTTCCTGGGTCTGAACGCCGAAACCGGTGTTGCCGATGGCTTTGCCTATGTCGATCACCGGCTCGATCACCATGTCACCGGGCATGTGGCGCCAAGAGTAGAGGGTCCGCCTCAGGTGACCTTCCAGCCCCTGGCAGAAGGGGTCCTGGCAGGTGATCGCCAGTTCGCCGTCGACATCCATCTCGTGCCAGCAGACCTGGTCGATCATCACCATGGGGCGGATCGGCTGCAGGCGATTGAGGGCTTTCCAGGCAGCGATGGTCTCCTGCTGCACCGGCAGCGCGGCTATGGCGGCCACCTCGCTGGCCAGGCGGCGCAGGGTCTCGCGGTCTTGGTGGCTGACGGGCATGGGTTCCTCCCTGGGCTGACCACGGGGATGGCGGCGGTCGCGCTGCCGGGCGCCTCGGCAGCCGCGCGGCGCCCCTTGTCGTGGGGTAAGGTAGCGCGGGTGGGTGGCTCAGGTCCAGTCGGTCGCCTGCGTTCGCCCCCCGGCCACTGAAGGGCCCGGCGGCGAGCCCAGGCCATCTCGCCCCGGCGGCTCGGTCTCGGCGAGGAAACTGGCCAGGTGCCCCCGCAGCAGGGCCTCGGCTTCGGCCTGGCGACCGGCGCCGAGCAGCTCGACCAGTTGGCGGTGCTGAAGAACCCCGGCCTCGCGCCGATGAGCCACCACACGCGCATGGAAACGGCGGAAGAACGCCTCCAGCAGATCGCTGAACAGTACCAGGGGGGCAATGCCGCTGCTTTCCACCAGGGCTCGGTGAAAGGCGATCTCGGCGTCGATGAAGCGGTCGTCGGGCGTGTCGGCTTCGGTGGCCTCGGCCAGTTCGCAGAGGCGCTCGAGCAGCCCCGGCTGGGCGGCCACGCCGGCGGCTACGAAGGGTAGGGCGCCGACCTCCACCACCAGGCGTGCCTGGACCAGCTGGCGACCGGGGTAGGCAGCCAGCACGTGGTGGTAGCCTACGATCTCGGCGATGCGAGCCATGTCGAACTGGCCCACCGTCAGACCGCGGCGCGGCGCAGCGCGGATGATGCCGAGGAAATTGAGCGTGCGGGTGGCTTCGCGAACGCTCAGACGGGACACCCCGAAACGCAGCGCCAGTTCCTGCTCAGTGGGCAAGCGATCGCCCGGCTGCAGCCCCTGGTCGGCAATGAGCCGCCTGATCCCGGCCGCCACCCACTCCCCCAGGCTCTGCCTGGCCCCCCGTGCGTCGTCCCTGGCCACAGCGCGTACCTTTTCCCGGGGTGCCGGCAGCCGCCGTTCGGCAGAGCGCCTTCGCGCGCGACCGCCGACCCGGCGCTAGCGTCCCGGGCCTGAGCCCGCAGCCGCGTATCTGCCTTGCCCGGCGACTTGCTTGACAGTATTTTGGTCAGATGATATGACGATTGTCAAGGGAGACTCCGGATGAACGAACCCCGTCAAGCCACTGCCGGGTCACCGCCCCCAGGCGCCCCTGCCGACCGCGACACGCTCCTTGGCCTGTTCCGCACCATGGTCCTGATCCGCCAGAGCGAGGAGCAGCTGGCGCGCGCCCATCAGCGGGGCCTGGTGCACGGCGCCTGCCACACCTATGTGGGTGAAGAGGCGACGGCCACCGGCGTGTGTAGCCACCTCAAGACCACCGATGTGGTGTTCAGCACTCACCGCGGCCATGGTCACGCCCTGGCCAAGGGCCTGGACCCGCGGGCGCTGTTCAGCGAGCTCTTCGGTCGAGCCTCAGGCTGCTCCCAGGGCCGGGGCGGCAGCATGCACCTGTTTGCCCCCGAGATCGGGCTGATGGGCACCAGCGGCATCGTCGGTCCGTGCATCCTTCAGGCCACCGGGGGCGGCTATTCCTTCAAGCTCCGCGGCGATGGCGGGGTGGCTGTGGCCTTCTTCGGCGACGGCGCGTCGAACAACGGCGCCTTCCACGAAGGCCTCAACATGGCCAGCATCTGGAGACTGCCGGTGCTGTTCGTGTGCGAGAACAACCAGTTCGCCACCGAGGTACCGATCACGTACTCAGCCGGCAACCCCGAAGTGGCAGCCCGGGCCGCGGCCTATGGTCTCCCCGGAGTGCGCGTCGACGGCAATGACGTGATCGCCGTGCACCGCGTAGCGGCCGAGGCCGTCGCTCGGGCCCGAGCCGGTGAAGGCGCCACCCTCATCGAGTGCGTCACCTACCGCACCCGGCCCCATGCCGAGGGTATGGGGGATTACACCTACCGCACGCGGGAAGAGGTGGAGGCCTGGCGCGGGCGTTGCCCAATCCTGCGACTGCGCACGTATCTGATCGATTCGGGCCAAGCCTCGGCCGCCGACCTGGACGCCATCGTCGCCCGCACCCAGGCCCGCGTCGAGGAGGCCCAGCGACTGGCCGAGGGCGAAGCGTGGCCGGCGGCCGACACGGTGGATCGCCACGTGTTCAGCGTCCCCCGTCCCGTGCCACCACCGCCCGCGCTGGAAACCGGCCGCGAGATCTCGTACACCAAAGCCACCCACGAAGCCCTGGTCGCGGCCATGGCCGTGGATCCGAATATCTTCGTGCTCGGCGAGGGCATCGGCAAGCGCGGCGGCAACTTTGCCACCACCGTTGGTCTCTTTGACCAGTACGGCGGCGTTCGCCTGTGCGACACGCCGATCTGCGAACGCGGTTTTGTCGGCTTGGCGGGTGGTGCGGCGATGACCGGGACCCGCCCCATCGTCGATTTCATGTTTGCCGACTTCATTCTGGACGCCGTGGGTGAGGTGGTTAACCAGATCGCCAAAATCCAGTACCTGAGCGGCGGCCGGGTGCCCATGCCGGTACTGCTGCGTGGTTGTATCGGCATTGGTCATGCGGCGGCCACCCATCACTCGGGCAGTTACTACACCATGTACGGCCATTTCCCCGGCCTGCGGGTCGTTGTGCCCTCCACCCCGTACGACGCCAAAGGGCTCTTCAACCACGCCCTGCGCGGCCACGACCCGGTGCTGTTCCTGGAGCACCGCGAGTTGATGGGCAGCAAGGGCCTGGTGCCGGAGGGCGACTACGAAATCGAATTCGGTCAGGCGCGCCTCGCCCGCGCCGGGCGTGATGTCACCGTGGTGGCGCTGGCGCTGATGGTCCACCACGCCCTGCGTGCAGCCGAAGTGCTGGCGGCCGAAGGCATCGAGGTCGAAGTCATCGACCCGCGGACCATAGCCCCCCTCGACCTGGCCAGCATCCTCGCGTCGGTCGAGCGCACCGGCCGTCTGCTGGTCGTGGATGAGGACTTCGGCCCGTACGGCTTTGCCACTGACGTCGCCGGTCGGGTCGCCAGCGCCGCCTTCGACGCGCTAGATGCGCCGGTGCAGGTGGTCACCGGCGCGCACTCGCCTACCCCCTACAGCCCGCCGCTGGAGGCCCTCGTGACCCCGAACCCGCAGACGATCGCGCAGGCCGTACGCGACCTGCTCAACGAATAGAGGAGGGATCGACGATGGCCATCGAGATCACCCTCCCGCGCCTCGGTTGGTCGATGGACGAGGGGGTATTCGTCCAGTGGCTCAAACAGGACGGCGAGGTGGTGCAGACAGGCGAGCCGTTGTTCAGCCTGGAAACCGACAAAGCCGTGCAGGAGGTCGAAGCCACCGACGCCGGCATCCTGGCCCTGGTACCGGGCGGCCCGGTGGCGGGTGAAACAGTGACCGTGGGCCAGGTGCTGGGCTATCTGCTGGCCGAGGGTGAGGCGCGACCCGAGGGTCTGGTGCCAAGCGCGGCGACAGCGGCGGAACCCGCCGGCGAGACTGCGGTCACAGCTAGCGCGGCTGCCGGGGCGCCGGCCGGGGCGCCGACCGCCGCGGCCGGGTCAGCGCCGGCGGTGTCACCCCGGGCTGCCCGCCTGGCGGCGGCCCTGGACGTGGACCTGCGCCAAGTTGCCGGCAGCGGCCGGGGTGGCCGCATCCGCGAACGTGATGTGCAGGCCGCGGCCGGCCGGCAGCCGGCGGCGACCGCCCGGGCAGCGGCGACGCCGGGGGCAGCGGCCACGGCGGTCACCGTGGCTGATCAGGACGTACCCTTGACCACGGCCCGCCGCATGATCGCCGAGCGCATGGTACAGAGCCAGAGCGCCACCGCCGCGGTGACGCTGATGACCCGAGTCGACGCCACGGGTCTGGTGGCCCTGCGGCAGCAGCTGCGCGCCGCCGTCGACGAGGCCACCGAACCGGTGCCCACGTTTACCGACATACTGCTCAAGCTCACTGCCGTGGCCCTGGCTTCGCACCCGGACCTGAATGCCCGTTGGGCCGAAGACCATATCGTTCGGTACGGCCGCATTGATCTGGGAATCGCCGTGGACACCGACAGTGGCCTGGTTGTCCCCGTGGTGCGCGGTGTTCCGGGGCTGAGCCTGGGCCAACTGGCCGCCCGTTCGCGGGACCTGATCGAACGGGCCCGGGCGCGCCGACTGAACGCCGAGGAGATGACCGGCAGCACCTTCACGGTATCCAATCTCGGCCCGATGGGCATCGATGCCTTCACGCCCATCATCAACTACCCCGAATGCGCCATTCTCGGGGTCGGGCGGATTACCCGTCAACCAGCGGTGGTCGGCGATCAGGTGGTCCCCCGCGACCAGTTGTCGCTCAGCCTTACTTTCGACCATCGCGTGGTCGACGGCGCCCCGGCGGCGCGTTTCCTCGACCATCTGCGTCGACTGCTGGAAAACCCTGGAGCGAGGTTGATCCTATGACTGCTTCTCCGTCCTGGAAGGTGCTGGTAACCGACGCGACATTCGGCCCCTTTGACCTGGAAGAGGAGGTGCTGGCGCCGTTGGGGGTCCAGATCGTGCCCGCGCAGTGCCGCACCGAGGCTGAGCTGGTGCCGTTGGTGGGCGAGGTGGACGCGGTTCTCACCCAGTTCGCGCCGGTCAAGGCCCAGGTCATCGCCGCCATGCAGCGCTGCCGGGTGATCGTTCGCTACGGCATCGGCGTTGACAATGTGGACCTGGCCGCGGCCGCCGCCCGCGGCATCCCGGTCTGCAATGTGCCCGACTACTGCATTGACGAAGTGGCGGACCACACCCTGGCACTCATCTTGGCGCTGACGCGACAGGTCGTGCCCGGCCACCAGTTGTTCCGCAACGGCGGCTGGGGCCTGGCCGGTTCGCTGCAGGATCTGCGCGCGCTCAAGTACATGACCGTGGGCCTGGTGGCTTTTGGCCGCATCGGCCGCGAAGTGGCCGCGCGTCTACGACCCCACAAATGCCGGCTGCTGGTGCACGATCCCATGGTGGACGCGGCCACCGTGCGGCAGCTGGGCGCCGAGCCCGTGTCCCTTGATGAACTGCTGGCCACCAGCGACCTGGTGTCGCTGCACTGCCCGAGCACGCCCCAGACGCGGGCCATGATCAATGCCACGTCGATCGAGCGGATGAAGCCCGGGGCCCTGTTGGTCAACGCCAGCCGGGGTGACCTGGTCGTCACCGACGACCTGTTGGCGGCCCTGGCGGCAGGTCGCCTGGCAGCGGCGGCGCTGGACGTGACCAGCCCGGAGCCGTTGCCCGCTGACCATCCGCTGCGCCAGTCCGACCGCGTGGTGGTCTCATCGCACGTGGCTTCGGCCACGCCCCAGGCGGTGCGCAACCTGCGCACCAGCGCCGCCCAGGCGGTGGCCCGGGCCCTGAAGGGCGAGCCGGCCGTCAACGTCGTTAACGGCGTCACCCCGTGAAGCGCCGGGTCGGCCCGCTTGGCAGCCGACCTGTCGCCCACGGTACCACCGCGAGAGCCGAGGCCCTGTTCGGAAATCGAGGCGCTGCTATGGAACGCATATCGCTCCCGGTACCCATCGGGGCGTTGCAGGAACTGGCGCTGGCCGCCTTCCGCTGCTGCGGGTTGAACGAGGCCGACGCCGAGGCCGCCGCCGAGGTGTTGGTCACCACCGACGCCTGGGGCGTGTACACCCACGGCACCAAGAGCCTGCGCGGCTATGCCCGCCGCCTGCGCGGTGGCGGGTTGCGGGCCGACGGCCGGCCGCAGATTGTCCGCCAGGGCCCGGCCTGGGCGGTCATCGACGGCGACTCCTCGGTGGGCATGGTCACCGCCCGGTTCGCCATGCGGACGGCCATGGACAAGGCGCGCGCCTGCGGCCTGGGCTTCACCACCGTGCGCAACAGCTGCCACTTCGGCGCCGCCGGTTTTTATGCCTGGATGGCCGCCCGGGAAGGCATGGTGGGCCAGGCCATGGCCAATGACACCGCCAGCGTCACGGCACCCGGTTCGCGGGGGCCGGTACTGGGCAGCAATCCGTTCGCCTTTGCCGCGCCGGCGGGCGAGGAAGCGCCCATTCTGCTCGACATTTCGACGGCCGCGGTGGCCGGCGGCAAGGTGCGCATCGCGGCGGCTTTCGGCCAGCCCATCCCGCCCACGTGGCTGGTGGATCTCCAGGGAGCACCCACCCTCGACCCGCACCTGTACCCGCATGCGGCCTCGTTGACGCCCATGGCCGGTCACAAGGGGTACGGGCTAGCGCTGATGATCGAGACGCTGTCCGGACTGCTCAGCGGCGCCCGGCTCACGCAGGCCATCGGCAGCTGGATCGACAGTGACCCGGCCTTGCCCACGGACCACGGGCACGCCTTCCTGGCGCTGGACGTGGGGGCCTTCTTCCCACTGGATCAGTACCGGCAGCGCATGGATGAGCTGATCCGGCAGATACGCAGCGCCCCCAAAGCGCAGGGCCAGGAACGGATCTGGCTGCCCGGTGAGAAGGAGTGGGAGGCGCAGGCGCAGGCGCGCGTGCATGGCATTCCTTTGCCGGCCGACGTGCGCGAGAGCCTGAGCGGGCTGATCGGCGACCTGGGTCTGGCCCGACCCGACTGGCTGTGACCAGCCGCGAGCGCCTGCGCCGTATCCTGCGGCGCCAGCCCACGGACCGCATTGGCTTGTTCGAGGTTTTCTGGGCCGAGACAGGCCAGCGATGGCGGCGCGAAGGCCATCTGCGCGCCGACGAGACGCTGGAGGACCACTTCGGACTCGACCTGCGGCGGAGCAGTGGGGCGCTGTCCCAGTCGGGCAAACTGCTGGACCTGACCGCCGATCTGGACGTGGGCGAGACGGTGCTGGAGGAAACACCCACCACGCGCCTGGTACGCGACGGCAATGGCGCGGTGCTCCGTTGGCCTCGTCGCTCGGGTGCGCCCGAGCACGTGGACTTCCTGGTGCAGGACCGCGTGGCCTGGGAGCGCCATCTCCTGCCACGCCTGTGCGATCGCCGCAGCCATGAACGGCGCATCAACTTCGCCCTTTACCGGCAGGCGCGCGACCACTGCGTCCGACAGCAGCGATTCCTTGCCTGTGCCGTGGTGGGCGCCTTCGACCTGATGACGCCCGTCTGCGGCCACGAGCACGTGCTGGCCGGCATGGCGTTGGACCCGGCTTGGATTCGCGCCATGGCCGACCTGTATGCCGAGACGACCGTGGAGCTGCTCAGTCTGCTGTTTGCGCGGGAGGGTCTGCCCGACGGCCTGTGGGTCTGGGACGATCTGGGCTTCGCTAACGGTCCATTCCTGTCGCCGGCCATGTACCGCGAGCTGATCATGCCGGCCCATCGCCGCTTGTTCACTTTTGCTCACCAGCGCCAACTGCCAGTGATCCTGCACAGCGACGGCCGCATTCACGCCCTGCTGCCGCTGCTGTTGGAGGCCGGGATCGACTGTTTGCAGCCCCTGGAGGCCAAAGCCGGCATGGACGTGGTGGCCCTGGCCCGCGAGTTCGGCGACCGACTGTCGCTGATCGGCGGCATGGACGCCCGCGTGCTGGTCACCAATGACCGCGACGCCGTGCGCGCCGAACTGGAGGCCAAGGTCAGCGGGGCCATGGCACACCACGGCTATGTGCTGCAGGTGGATCACTCCGTACCCGACCAGGTGGACTATGCTACCTACCGCGACTTCGTCGACTATGGCCTCCGACTGGGCACCATCGACTGATCCTGAGCAGGCCAGGCGGGACATCGCGCGGTTCAACGGACGCGTTGACCAGGCCTGCCGCGCCCAACCGGCAGCCCGCGCCTGGGTTCGCGGTGCCCTGCACCGCCAGGGCGCCCGTCGCTGCCCGGTACGCCTGCGGCGCCTGTCACTGGACATCATCTTACGCTATGGCGACGCCCTGGCCGACCTGTTCGCCGCCTACCCGGACGACGTGGTTTTCGCCGCCTCGTACGACATCTTCCTGGGCTACCAGCGACCCGACGCTCCCGAGCGCGTCGATCTGGTGGCCGCCCTGACCGGTCCGGCGGAATGGACCGACGAATGGGGCACCCGGTGGCGGCACGCCGCCGGCGGCGTCGGCGCCTCCACTGTGGCGTACCCCCTGAACGACTGGGCGGCCCTGGACGCCTTCCTCCAGGGCATGCCAGACCCGCACCTGCCAGGCCGCCTGGAGGCGGTGGAGCCGACCCTGTCGCGCTTTGGCGGACACCTGTATTTCGCCGGCATGACGCATCTGCTGCTGTACGAGCGTCTGCACTGCCTGCGCGGCCTGGAGAACACGCTGGAGGACCTGTACCAGGCGCCGGCACAGACCGAGCGCCTCCTGGAGGCCCTGACGGAGTACTACCTGGGCATCATCCAGGCGTGGGGCGCCCTGCCCAACGTGGACGCCCTGTTCATGAGTGAAGACTGGGGCACCCAACAGGCGCTGATGATCTCACCGGCCATGTGGCGGCGCTTCTTCCTGGAGCGCTACCGACGGCTGTTCGACGCCGCCCACCGGGCCGGGTTGGACGTCATCTTCCACAGCTGCGGCAATGTGTCGGCCATTGTCGGCGATCTGGTCGACGCCGGCATCGACATCCTCGACCCATTGCAGCCAGAGGCCATGGACCTGGCAACGCTGGCGCGCGAATACGGCGCTCACGTCGCCTTCTCAGGCGGGTTGAGCGACCAGACTCTGGCCCGCCAGACACCGGCCGAGGTGACCGAGGCGGTCCGCCGTACGATCGACCTGATCGGCGGCGCTTGCCGCAACGCATACCTGGTCGGACCGAGCAATGTCTTGACCCCGGAGATACCGCTGGCCAATATC
This sequence comes from uncultured Gemmatimonadota bacterium, assembly GCA_903893785.1. GTDB lineage: Bacteria > Latescibacterota > UBA2968 > UBA8231 > UBA8231 > CAITNQ01. The sequence continues at coordinate 6,611 of CAITNQ010000251.1, read as the reverse complement.
GAGGCGCTGTTCCAGGCCTGCCACGCAACCTGACGCGCCTTGACGGCGGCCCGCCCATTGCCGGGGACGCCGCTGCCCGGGCGGCGCAAGGAGATCAGATGGAGCGCGACGAACTCGTCCAGAGCATGTGCAGACCCGGCTTGCTGCCGGTGTTCCGCACCCACCAGACCGGGCCGCTGATGGCTGCTAGCCACGCCTATTGGGGCACGGGCATCGCCTGCATTGAATACACTATGACCATGCCCGGCGCCCTGGAGCTGGTGCGCCGCGCGGTGGCCGAGTGCCCGTCGGGGTGTGCCGTGGGGGCCGGGACAATCATGGATGTGGCCACCGTGGAGCAGGCTGTCGCGGCCGGAGCCACGTTCATCGCCGGACCCGGTTGCTGCCCCGCAGTGATCGAAGCCTGCCATCGCCTGGGGGTAGTCAGCGTGGCCGGCGCCATGACGCCCACGGAGATCATGCTGGCGTTGCAGGCCGGCGCCGACATCATTAAGGTCTTCCCGGCGGCCGCCGTGGGACCTGCTTTCTTCGCCGAGGTGCTCGGGCCTTTCCCCGGGACCCGCCTGATGGCCGCCGGCGGCATCAGCCTGGCCAATGTGGGCGACTATGTGCGAGCCGGCGCCAGCGTGGTTACGGTGCTCGCCAACGGCCTCGCCGCACCCGCATACGAAGAGGGACGTATAGACGCCATCGCCGCCGCGGCGCAGGCTCTGCTCGCGGCTATTGCCGCCGCCCGTCGCCCCAACTGACCCCGGCGACCGACCGGCAAGGTCCGGTCGCGCCCCGCGCCCCGCCGCGCAAGGAGGGAATGGACTATGGCCAGCGTCAAAGAAGTCGAGGTCAGCGCCACTCTGGGCCCTGGCATGCGGATCGAAAGCCGGGCCCGCAACCACGTGATACCGATCGATCAGCCCAAGGCGCTGGGGGGCACGGACACCGGGCCCACGCCGCTGGAGCTGCTGTTCTGCAGCCTGGCCGGCTGCATTGCCTCGATCGCGCGCATCGCGGCCCACCAACAGCGCCTGCCCCTGCGCGGCCTGGAGGTTACGGTCAGCGGCAGCCTCGACGTGGACGTGCTGCTGGGCAAGGCAAGCCCCAGTCGCGCCGGTTTCGGGGGCATCACCATCAAGGCACGGATCGACGCGGACATGACGCCCGAGCAGAAACGCGCCTTCCTGCACGAGGTCGACAGTCGCTGCCCGGTGTCGGATAACCTGCGTCAGCTCACGCCGATCACGACCGAACTCATCGACAGCGAGGCCTGAGCCATGAAGGTGGATCTGCAGCACCAGGTAGCCGTGGTAACCGGCGGTGGCAATGGCATCGGCCGCGCCATCGTCGACGACCTGGCGCAGAACGGCGCCCGGGTGGCGATTGTTGACATGGACGGCGAGGCGGCCGCCACGGCCGCTGCCGAGGTCGTTGCCCAGGGCGGCGAGGCGGTCGCCTGGACGGCCAGCGTTACCGACCCGGCCGCCATCGCCGCGGCGACCCGCCAGATTCTCGACCGGTGGGGCCGGCTTGACATTCTGGTCAACAACGCCGGCATCAACACCTCGGGCAATCGCCAACCCATTCAGGGGTACTCGGCAGACGACTGGCATCGGATCATCGAAGTGGACCTGACGGGCGTCTTCATCGTCAGCCAGGCCATGGTGCCGGCGCTGCTGCAGCGCGGCCAAGGCCGCATCGTCAACATTGCCTCGATCGCCGGCCTGGTGCCGCTGCGCCTGCAGTCGGCCTATGTAGCCGCCAAAGCCGGCGTGGTCAACCTGACACGCTCCATGGCCCTCGAATTGGGCCCGCACGGCGTACTCGCCAACTGCGTCGCGCCGGGTTCCACGCTGACCGCCGGCACCCGAGCCTTGTTCTATGGTCCAGAGGGGAGCTACAGCGAGAAGGCGGCAGCGCTGCTGGCCCATGTACCACTGGGCCGGCCCGGCCAGCCCGAGGAGATCGCCCACGCCGTGCTCTTCCTCGTGTCCCCCGAGGCCAGCTACATTAACGGCGCGGTGCTGCCCGTGGACGGCGGCTGGACCGCCGGCTACACGCGCGAGTTCTGACCTCCCCACCCCGAGCCGCGGCTGCGCCCGGCGCTGGCCGCCGCCCAGCCCACAAGGTGAAACCCGGTGAATTGCCACAGCGTCGGCCAACCGTGCCGCAACTTCCAGATCCTCGGCATCGCTCAGTTCAACGATCCGCGCGACGGCGGGCGCGAGAAGGTTGTGCTGTCGAACTTCGCCTCCGGTGCCATTGGCAGCATCGTCATTGTCGACCCGGCCACGGGGTCGGGCGAAGCCATCGACCTGCCCGGTGATAACGGCGCCTGGGCCGTGCTCAACTGGCGCAACGAGCGTCTGCTGATCGGCACCTGCGGTCAGTACGGGTACCTGCACAGCCTGGATCTGGTCACTCGTCAATGGGATCCGCCGCTGCGCGACGCCAACGAGCAGTACATCTGGAACCTGTGCGTGGGTTCCGACGGGCGCGTGTATGGGGGCACGTACCCGGGTTGCGTCCTGCTGTGCTACGACCCCGAGAAACGGACCCTGGTCAACCTCGGCCGCGTCTCGGACCATAAGGACAATCTGTACAGCCGCATGGTCTACGGCGGCATCCCGGGGCACATCCTGGTTTCCTGCGGTACAGCAGATGCCCATCTGTCGCTATGGAACATCGCCACCGGCACGTGGCGACGCTTTGGTCGCCCCGGGGCTGCGGTGAAGGAAATCGGTGCCGATTTCATCTGCCTGCAGACCGGCACGGAGCTGGACTTTCATGACCTGCAGACGCTCGCGCCACTGCCCGGTGACAACACCGGGCGGCTCGCCCCGGCTGGCCGACCGGCCCGGTACACCGGCATGAGTTTCTCAGTCACCCTGGCCGACGGCCGAACGCTGGCCACGCGAGGCCAGGAATACTACCTGGACGACGGCGGGGCCGCAGCGCCGCCGCTGCACGCGATCCCAGCGCCTCGACCGGCCACGCATATCCTGACCATTGCCGCCGACGCGCAGGGCCGCATCTGGGGTTCGGCAGGCTTCGGCCAGACGATCTTCTGCTACGACGCAGCCGTCTCGGAGCCGTGGAACTCGCAGGTGGTCTGCAACAATGGCGGCGAGGTTTACGGCATCGCGGCCATTGGCAATCGGCTGTTCCTGGCCTGTTACTCAGGCGGCGACCACGTGGTCTACGACCCGAGCCAATCGTGGAACCAGATTGACAACGTGAACCCACGCACGTTGGCACCCGTGGGCCCGGAACTGATCCGGCCGGCGGGACGCAGCGTGGTGGGCCCGGACGGCAACTTCTGGACCGGCTGGATGGCGCGGTACGGCACGTACGGCGGCGGGTTGTCTCGCGTCGACATCAACAGCCTGGAAATGACGCGGTGGTACGACCCCATCCCGAACCAGGCCGTCGTCGGCCTGGCCGCCGACGCCCGGTATCTGTACTTCATCACCGGTGGCGGGGCCAATGGCCTGCCAACCCTGGAGGAGCCCCTCCACTTCGGCGTCTTCAGCCCCGACGGCAGTCTGGTGTGGGAGCAGGTCCATCCCCGGGGTGTCGCGTTGCGCAGCGTGGCCGCCGTGGCCGGCCGCGCCGTATTAGCTGTGGACCAGCGCATCGAGGTGTACGACCCCCAGGCACGTCGGCAGGAGCGGGCAGTCGAGTTGGAAATCCCCTGCCACTATGCCGCGGCCCTGTCGGCCACTGAGGCGGCGTTGTTCTGCGGCCACCAGCTGTGGCGCTTCAACCCGCTCAGCGGCGACCGTGTTTTCGTTGGCGATCTGCCGGGCCAGGTCAACACCATGGCCGTGACCCCGCAGGGCCAGGTGTACGCGGCCATCGGCACTGAGCTCTTGCGCCTGGACCTGTAACGCGTCCCCCGGGTCGGAGGCAGGGGCGGTCACCAAACCGGCAACCAGCCCCTCGCTGCGTCGCAGCGACTCGCTTGCGGTGCCGTACCGTAGACCCGAACCGCCGGAGCCGGGTCGGGGCCACGCCCCAGCCGGGCCGCTTCACCTTTGACCGCCGGCGCCGGCCGGCGCCCTGGAGATGAGCCATGAGCCGCCACTTCGGCGCCGAGCGGATCTACTACAACAACTTCGCGGCCCACCTGTTGAACGGCTACAACCCGAACATGTACTACCCGGGGCTGCCCCACCGCTGGCACGACAGCGACTGGTTCGCCCTGATCGACATGATCGCCGAGTTCGGCTTCAACCACTTCGAATTTTGGCTGGAGCCGCGACTGTTCTGCCGCGAAGGGCTCGATTCTGCCGCCGGCCAGGAGTTCCATCGCCAGATGTCGGCGGTGGTCGAGCGCGGGCACCAGCGCGGCGTCAAGACCATCCTGCTGGCCGCCCTGGCGACTTCCGGCGGCGACTGGCGCACCCTGTGCCCGAATGTACCCGAGGAGTGGGCTCAGGTTCGGCAACTCTGGGCCGAGTGGACGCGTCGTTTTGACGGTGTCGACGGTATCGCCATCTTCCCGGGTGATCCGGGCGCGTGCAGCCGCAATGGCTGCACAGCCGAGACCTATATCGACAAGTCAGCGGAGATCGCGCAGCTGATCCGCTCCCTGCGCCCGACCGTGGAGATCGAGTTCGGCACCTGGGGCCCACCGTTCTTCGGTTGGGGGAACCTCAAGTTCCCGGAAGGCTGGCAGGGCGAGTTCATCCCCGAGTACCAACACACGGCCTGGGACTTCAGCCGCGATCGCACCGAACGATCGATGCGCCATCTGCTGCAGCATCTGGCCGATTTCCCCGACCGGACGGTGGTCTCGATCAACATGGGCTTCAACGGCAATGGCGACCCCGATGGCGAAGCCAACGCGGTCGGCTGGGCCAACGAGATCGGGCGCCTACGACCGATCCGCACCTGGGACTTCAGCCTCACCGAAGGCGAGAACGCGGTGCTCCCGCACTACCGTTTCGACCGCCTGTTCGCCCAACGGCGGCGCGAACGGGCCGCGGCCCCGTACCGCGGCGGCATCTGCTTCACGATGACCCCTCGCCTGAACCAGCTATCGCTGTACCAGGCGGCCCAGTCCTTCCTCGATCCGGATGCCGATCCCGAGGCGTTGGCGGCAGGCTTCTACGAACGCCTGTTCGGGCGCCCGGGCCGCGACCTGGTGCCTCTGCTGCCCCTTTTCGAGGCGGTGCCCGATTGGGGCAACTGCGTGCAGCTGCATCTGAGCCGCGGCGAATACCATCGGCAGATGAGGCTCCTGGTCGAGTGCCTGGGGGACCTGGATCCCGCTCAGGGCCAGGCGGTAGCTTTCCACCCCACGGTCGAGCAGTACCTGGCCGAGTTGCGCTTCTTTGCCGAGTTATTCGCCGGCCTGTCAGGCCCGGCCCCTGACTACGGTCAGCTGCGGCAGCAATACTGGCAGCGCGTGTATGCCATCTACGATCTGCTGCCGGCCCACGTAGACCCGCGTCCCCAGGCAGCCACCGACCGCCTGATCGCCTACTTTGCCGACCGGCCGCGCGAGCAGGACCTGATCGGCGCCGGCTGACGCCCGTGTCCGTCGACGACGCCGTCGGCCCCGTCGACGGACACGGCTGACGCGGGCCTCAATCAGTGAACTGGAAGGCGTACACGTCGGCGTCGCGGAGCTCCAGTTCCATGGTCACCGGCTGTCCGGCCAGGGACCCCGGATCGCCGCCGTCGAAGGTCACGGTGCGATCCGGGTGGTCGCCGAACACCTCAGTAGACTCGAGAGTGCGCCCGGCGCCGACCAGCCGCACCCGCACGCTGCCGGCGGCCGACGTCGCCAGGTTGAGCGACAGCCGCCGACCGCTGAAGGTAAAAGGCCGCAGCGATACTACCGCGCCCCGGTACGGCCCGTGACAGGACACGAAACCGTCCAGCCGCAGGCTGAAACGGCGCATCCATGCGGGTACGCCGCTCCAGTGGTTCTCAAAGTCGTACAACGACAGCTCGGGCGGCGCGCCGTCCAGACCGGCCGGCGTCTCGATCAGCCCCACGGCCGGATAGCAGTCGCCGTACACCCAGTTGCGCTGGCGTTCCGGGCCCGGAGTCATGAAGGCCTCGTCCCAGCGGCGCCAGCGGCGACCGTCTCGCGATGACATGAAGACGCAGTCCGTGACGGTCAGACCGTACCGAGGCGCGGCCTTCATCCGCCGCTGGCGCCGTTCGACGCCCGGCAACTGGTCGAACACCGGACTCCAGGATCGCCGCTCCACATAGCGCGAGGGGAACCCGATCAGCATGTGGTCGGCGCGGCGGTAGGGCTGCACCACGTTGGTGTAGAGCGGGTAGTCAGGACCATCGCCGAAGTCCAACGGGACCGGATCCGACCACACTTTGAAGTCCTCCGAAACCATCCAGCGAATATCGCGCACCCCGGCGTTCAGGTCATTGCCGGGGACGTTGTGGAAGTCGCGGATGTAGGCCCGGTAGCACCCTGCGTGGCGATCCCAGAAGGCGATGTTGAGGGTATCGAATTTGCCCTTGTTGGTCATTGGCCAGGCCTTGCGGAAACGGATCCCGTCGGCGCTGGTGAAGCACCACAGGTACCCGTCGCGGCCATCGCTGCCTACGCCTTTGTAGCGCTCCTCTTCCGGGCACTCCGGGCG
>CAITNQ010000250.1 GCA_903893785.1 uncultured Gemmatimonadota bacterium | reverse complement strand
CTGCGGCGGCTGCGCGTCGCGGCAGGAAACGTAGACGCGATTCGTGATGGGGTCTACGGCGACGCCGAAGGCCCCGGCGCATACTTCCACCGTCGTGTCTAGTGTATCGGTCGCCCCGTTGATGACCGCCAGCCGGCCATCGCGGTGCAGCGGGACGTAGATGCGGTTCGTGATCTGGTTGATGGCGACGTAGGTCATGGCCGGCGGCGGATTGGCCGCGGTGTAGCCGGCCTCTGCCGCCGACGAGGCGCCCGCCTCCTCCGACAGCACCGCCAGCGTGCCGATCACGATCGGCTGAACGGACGTCACCTGGGCGACTGTTGTCGCCAGCGTGGACACGGCTTGCGGTCCGATCGCCCCCGGCTGCTCGAACGGCTCCGGCAACACAGTCGGCGTTCCGATGGTGAGCGGGGGCAGCACCGTCACGGGGCCGGGCGGCGGCTTGGCGCTGCCGCAGGCCAACAGCCGCACGTCATCGACCACCATGCTCGTCCGTCCCCCCACGCCGTCATTATACGCGTCAAAGTAGATGGCCACCGACCGGCCCGCGTAGGGCGACAGATCGATGGCGACTTGACGCCAGCCCTGTTCGTTCGCCAGCACGCGCCAGAGCACCGCCAGCACGGTGTTGTTGGCGGCCAACAGCACTGCTTCCTGGCGGTCGGCGCCGGCATTCGGTTCGGAACGCGTCCAGGTCCAGAATTGCAGAGTCGCTCGCGTCCCGGCGGGGATCGTCACGTACTGCCGCACCGACGAATAGCTTTTGATCTGTTGGCTCTCCGTGCCGAGGTGGAGCGCATAGGGCGTGCTGTGCACCGGATTGCCGACGAGATAGGGCATCAGCTTGTTGGCGGATGGGAACCAGCCGGGGAAGCCATAATCAAACGCACCGTTCTTGACCAGGTCGATGCAGTTGCTCGGCCACGGCGTCAGGGGATGGGGCGGCACCGTCGGGTAGATCGGTGTCGGAGGCGGTGTCCAGTAGTACGGTGTCGGCGTCCAATAATACGGTGTAGGTGTCCAGTAGTACGGCGTCGGTGTCCAATAGTACGGTGTAGGGGTCCAGTAATACGGCGTCCAAGTCGGCGTCGCCACGATCGGTCCCGACGTCGGCGTGATGTAGTACGGCGTCCAGGTCGGGGTAGCCACGATCGGCCCTGACGTGGGCGTGATGTAGTATGGCGTGGGCGTCGACGTCCAGATCGGGACCGCGGGCGTGGTGGTGCGCGTACGCGTCGGCGTAGGCGGCGTCAGCGTGCTGCTAGGAAATGGCGACCCGCTGGAACACGCGACCAGGGAGACGTCGTCTAGGAACATGCCAGCCGCGCCGCCGTGGTTGTCGTTGTAGACGTTGAAGTACACCTGGAGTGTGTGACCGCGCCAGCGCGTAAGGTCCAGGTTCATCTGGTTCCAGATGCGGCTGTCGTTCTTCGACCGCCAGGGGATGTCCAGGGTCGCGTTGTCCGGCGCCAGCAGCACCAGCTCGATATACTGATTGCGGACCGGATCGGTCATCCAGGCGTTGAACCAGAAGGACAGCGTGACGGTGTTGGCTGTGGCGGGGATGGTGACCGTCTGCCGGGCCGAGGAGTAGCTGAGTTGGGGCAGACCCCGGAGAATGCCCATCGCCAACGAACGGTTGCCGCTGTGCTTGGTGTATGTGACGTACTCAGGGATTTGCGGAGCGGTGCCGAGCTGCCAGATGCCCTCGACCTCGAAGCCGCCGTTCTGGATGAGCTGCATGCAGGGACCCTGGGCACGCGCGGCCGGGATGCCCGCGACCGGCGCTACAGCCAGGTTGATGATAACGACCAGGCAGACGATGGCAAACGCACGCCACGGCTGATGCATGGTAGGGACTCCCAATGATAGACCCGAGTGCTGAACCCGTTCGATCGGGTTCGGTCCCGGCGAACATGTCACGGTAGCCAAGGCGCACATCCTGGCTGCATCTCTGTCAAACATTGTCTATTATACCATGAAGGGGCTTTGTGGGCAATTGACCCCCACCTCACCAAGTGCTATAATCCGGAGGTCTATGAGAGATTCTGCTGTGCCTCCGCTTGACCTG
>CAITNQ010000249.1 GCA_903893785.1 uncultured Gemmatimonadota bacterium | reverse complement strand
GTGCATTTCTTTCACGCTAATGTAGCCGCATCAGCTACGTACGTAGCCATATCGGCTTGGAAATAAACCTCCTCGATACCCTGTTCGGCACCCAGCGCCAGCGCGCCCTGGGGTGGCTGTTGCTGCATCCTGACGAGGCCTTGCACGTGCGTGAGCTGGCGCGGCTGACCGGGACCAGCGCCGGTTCGCTGCACCGAGAACTGGCCCGGTTGGCGGAAGCCAGCCTGCTGACCCGCAGTGCCCGCGGCAACATGGTGCTGTACCAGGCCAATCGCGATTGGCCGGTATTCGCCGAGCTGTCCGGCCTGTTCCGCAAGACCGGCGGCCTGGCCGACGTGCTGCGCACGGCATTGGCACCGCTGGCAGACCGACTGGACCTGGCCCTGGTGTTCGGCTCTATCGCCCGCGGCGAGGAGACGGCCCGTTCCGACGTGGACGTGCTGGTGGTGGGCACAGCCGGCTTCACCGAGGTAGTGACGGCACTGCATCCCTGCCAGGAACGGCTGGGCCGCGACATCAACCCTGTGGTGTATGCGCCGGAGGAGTGGCAGGCGAGATTGGCCAACGGCGACCATTTCGCGCTGGATATCATCTCCCGGCCCACGCTCATGTTAATGGGGAGGCTCAATGGCACGGGATAACCTGGATTCCCGCATACGCGGGAATGACGGTTCAACTGGACGATGCCTTTCGGCGCGACGAACTGTTGGCGAACCCACGAATCCATGTAGCAATGTCTCTACATGCCTGATAGTCTCCACTCATCAGCAGGCTCCATCGGAGGCGCCATGAGCATCACCACCTTTTCCAGCCGCGAGTTCAACCAGGACGCGGGCAAGGCCAAGAAGGCCGCCCTGGCGGGGCCGGTGATCATCACCGACCGGGGCCGGCCGGCCCATGTGTTGCTGAGCTTCGAGGAATACCAGCGCCTGGCAGGCCTTCGTGGCCATATCGCCGATCTCCTGGCCATGCCCGGCGTGGAGGATGTGGAACTGGTCGTCACCCCTGCCCGGGACCTGCCCACGGCAGCGGACTTGTCCTGATGTTCCTGCTGGATACCAACGTCGTTTCCGAGTTGCGCAAGGTGCGCTCGGGCAAAGCCGATGCCTGCGTTGCCGCCTGGGCCGACAGCGTGGACACCGGCGATCTCTTTCTCTCCGTCATCAGCCTCCAGGAGCTGGAGATCGGCATCCTGCTGGCGGAACGCCGCGACCCGGCGCAGGGAGGCCAGTTGCGGGCCTGGCTGGAAGGCCACGTCCTGCCCGCCTTCGCCGGGCGCATCCTGGCGGTGGACGTGGCCGTTGCCCGACGCAGTGCCCGCCTGCACGTACCCGACCCGCGCCCCGTGCGGGACGGCCTCATCGCCGCCACCGCCCTGGTCCATGGCCTGACCGTGGTGACGCGTAACGTAGGCGACTTCGCACCCACTGGCGTCGCCCTGCTCGACCCGTGGTCGTGGAGCCCCCCGCCGGCGGCTCGATGATGTCGGGTTACGCTGCGCTAACCCGACCTACGGGATTGCCAAAATCAGGGAGATGAGGGGATGACTCTCCACCAGAAACACCACTTCGAGTCGGCCATCTGCGAGTGCGGTGGTCACGGTAGTCTGGACAGCCACCGGGGCGGAATAAGCTAAGGCCGGCGCCGGAGAGATGGTTTTGGTTTTCCCGGATTTCAAAGATTGTAACCGGCGCGCTG
>CAITNQ010000248.1 GCA_903893785.1 uncultured Gemmatimonadota bacterium | reverse complement strand
GCTAATCGGGCCGCACGCAGGCGACCCCATGGCCCGGTGCAGGCTCGCGCCAGTGCGGCACTGCCTGCCCGCACCGGGGGCGACACCAGGGGCAGCGCGCCTGGTACGGGCAACCCGAGGCAGGCAGCGGCGCCTCGGTCGCCAACGAGGTGGGGCGCGGCGGCGCGCCCGGCACCAGCCGCGGCACCGCCGCCAACAGGGCCTGGGTGTACGGATGCAGCGGGCTGGCCAGCACGACCGCGGCCGGTCCCGCTTCCACGACCCTGCCCCCGAACATCACCGCCACGCGGTCCGCCACATGGCGGGCCAGCCCGAGGTCGTGCAGAACATACAGCACCGCGATGCCGCGTTCCCGCCGCAATCGGTGCAGCAGATTGAGGATCTCGGCGCGCACACTGACATCGAGCATGGACACGGGTTCGTCCGCCACCAGGACAGCGGGCTCAAGCGTCAGCGCGGCAGCAATTGCCACTCGCTGTCGCTGGCCGCCGGAGAGTTCGTACGGACGACGCGGCAGGAGCGGTTCTACGGGCACTAACCCGGCCGCTTCCAGCGACTGCCGCACCCGCTCCAGACGCTGTGCACTACTGGCACCCAAGCCGTGGATCAACAGCGGCTCGGCTACTAGTTCGGCCACCGTCATGGTCGGGTTCAGGGATTCGTAAGGGTCTTGGAACACCATCTGGATGCGTCGGCGCATGGCCTTCCACGCCGATCGCGACAGCCCCGCGGCTGCCTGCCCCATCACCTGCACCGAGCCCCGGGTGGGTGGGGTCAGACCCACCAACAGCGATGCCAGGGTGGACTTGCCGCTGCCGCTCTCGCCCACTATGGCCACCACCTCGCCGGCATGGAGGCTCAGGTTGACATCGCGAACGGCGTGGACCATCACCGGGCCGCGGCGGCCGCGGGCGCGGGCCAGCGCGAACGACTTGCAGAGGCCTTCGGCCACCAGGACCGGCGCGGCGCTCATGCCGGACCGCGGTAGTGACAGCGCACCTGTCGCTCTGGCCCGGCGCCGGTCAGACCGGGTGGTTGCTCGTGGCACTGCGCCTGCGCCCGGGGGCAGCGCGGGGCGAAACGGCACCCGGGCAGGCCGCGTCCCGGGTCCGGGGGCATACCGGCAATCGACGCGAGCAGGCTGCCAGGTCGGTTCACCTGGGGGCACGCGCCTCGGAGCGCTCGGGTATACGGGTGCAGTGGGTTCGCCAACACGGCGTGGGTTCGGCCCGTCTCGACTATCTGGCCGGCGTACATCACGGCCACACAGGTGCACACCTCGGCGACTACGCCCAAATCATGGGTGATCAGCAGCACGCTCAGCCCCCGCTCTTCGTGCAGACGTCGAAGCAGGGCCAGAATCTGCGCCTGCACCACCACGTCCAGGGCCGTCGTCGGTTCGTCGGCGATCAACACCTTGGGTTCGGCGCCCAGGGCCATGGCCAGCATGACGCGCTGCCGTTGGCCACCCGAGAGTTCGTGCGGGTACCGCGCGCGGTCCGCGGTCGCGACGCCGCCCTGCTGCCGCCGGTCGGCCGCCCGGGACTGCCGCTCACCGTCACTCGCCCGCGGGTAGCGGCGGGCGACGGCCTCGGCGATCTGCTGGCGCACCGGCTGCACGGGGTTGAGCGCGTTCATGGCGCCCTGGAACACCATGGCCACCTCAACCCACCGGACCTGTCGCAGAGCCGCCTCGTCCAGGGCCAGCAGATCCCTGTCGGCGAACCACGCTTGCCCGCCGGCGATGCGGGCATTGGCCGGCAACAGGCCCATGGTCGCCAATCCCAGGCTGGTCTTGCCGCAGCCGCTCTCGCCTACCAGCCCGAGCACGTGGCCCGGCGGCAGGTCCAGGTCGACACCGTCGACGACCCGGGCCGTGAGCTGTTGCGGGCGCATGAAATCGATCGACACCTGGCGCAGCGACAGCACCATGGGCGAGTTAGCGGGGGCGGGTGGCGACGTGCCGCGGTGGACCGCCGCGGGCCGTCGGGGCTGTCGCGGCGACAGATGGTGGGCTCCCTGCCGGGGGTTGAGGGCTTCCTCGAGACCTCGTCCCAGCAGGGTGCAGCCGGCTACCACCCAGACGATTCCCAGGCCAGGCGCGGCCAGGGCCCACCAGGCACCGGCGCTCATGGCGCCACGGCTGAAGGCGAAACTGAGCATCTGACCCCAGCTGGGTGCGGTCGGGTCGCCAAGGCCCAGGAAGCTCAACGTGCTTTCGTTGATGATCGCCAGGGCCATGACCAGGGCCGTGTTGGCGATCAGTAGGGGCAGCAGCAGGGGCAACACATGCCAGCGGATAATGTGCCCGTGGCCGCCGCCCAGGGCCACCGCCCGCAGGACGAACCGGCGCTGTTTGATCACCAGAGTCTGGGCCCGGACCAGACGGGCGGTGCTGGTCCAGCCCAGCAGCCCGATCACCAGGATCAGGGTCAGCAGGTTCGGGCGGGTCAGCGCCACCAGAACCACGGCCAGGGGCAGGTCGGGAATAACCAGCATGACATCAGTGCAGCGCATCAACACGCGCTCGGTCCGGCCGCCACAATACCCGGCCACCAGGCCCACGCTGCCGCCCACGGCGATGGCAATGAGCGAAGCGAAACAACCGACCACCAGGGACACCCGGGCGCCGCGCAACGTGGTGTAGAGCACGTCGTTCCCCGCGTCGTCCGTTCCCCACAGATGCGACCAACCGGGGCTGGCAAAGACATCGTCAACCCGGAATTGGCGCGCGGGATCGTTGCCGGTCTCCAGCCACGACCCGACGACGGCAGCCACCAGGGCCACGGCCAGCATGACCAGGCCGGCGGCACTGACGGGCCGACGCAGGACCAACTGCCACCAGGCCAGGGGGCGCTGGCTAGCAGGCGCCGCCAGCGAACTCAATCCACCCCCACGCGAGGGTCGAGCCAGCGGTAGACCAGATCGGCCAGGAGATTGGCGCCGATAACGCTGACCGCCACCAGCAGGAAGGCCCCCTGGAGCAGCGGGTAGTCGCGCCGCGCGACGGCCTCGTAGATGGCGCCGCCCAACCCTGGCCAGGAGAAGACGGCCTCGATCTGGATCGCGCCAGTAACGGTGAAACCCAGGTTCATGGCGACCAGGGTGGTCATGGGCAGCATGGCATTGCGCAGCGCGTGGTCCTTGAGGATCTGGAAGGTCGACAACCCTTTGGCCTTGGCGGTCAGGATGTAGTCTTCGGCCAGGACTTCCAGCATGGTGCTGCGCATGATCAGGACGTATTCGCCCAAGAACACGATGCTGTAGGTCAACGTGGGCAGCAACAGGTGCCGCGCCAGATCGGCGAGCCGCTGGCCCGGGCCCCACGCCGACGCGCCCGGGGTGCTCATGCCGGCCACCGGCAGGCCGAACTGGTAGCTACCCCAGAACAGGAGCACAATGCCCAGCCAGAACGTCGGCAGCGACCAGGCGACCAGGCTGCCCACCAGGGCAATGGGATCCAGCGCCGTGTCGGCCTTCCAGGCGGCCACTATGCCCAGGGCCACGCCCAGCACCAGGGCCAGCACCTGTCCTGCGGCCAGCAGCACGACGGTGTGGACCAGATCCTCGGCCAGCATGTCGCGCACCGGCCTGCCAGTGTGGTAACTGACCCCCAGGTCGCCGCGGCACACATTGAGCAGATAAGCGGCCAGCTGCGTGTCCAGCGGGTTCACCCAGAAGTCTCCCCACACCCAAGGGTGCAGGCTCCGCACGCCGTTGATCAGGGGATGGTCCAACCCGAAGCGCTGACGTAACGCCTCCTGCACTTCGGGCGTCAGCCGGGGGTCGCGCAGGCCGGCCCGCACCGGATCGCCCGGCAGCGCCCGGAACAGGACGAAGTTGAGCCCGAACACGAACAGCACCGTGCCGCCTGCGCCGAGCAGGCGGCGCCACCAACGCCCCCGGGCCACGGCCGGTCAGGGTCCCGCCGGCACCAGCTGCCGGAGGCGGGTCAGCGAAATGGCCTCGACCGTCCGGTCGTCGCGGCCCGTGACCGTTGTCGCTGCCGTCAGGGCGCTCAGGATCGCCTCCTCGGTTACTTCCACGGCAGCGCTGAGCAGCGGATTCAGGTGGGTGTCGGCCAGGTGAGTCAAGGTGTAGGTGGGTGCCGCCGGGTAGTGGGGGATGGTGTCGGCCGTGGCGAAAGCCAGCACGAAGTCCCCGCTGCCATGGCGCGCGGTCGAACCAGTGCGAGCCAGGCCCAGTGCTGCCCGGCGACACAGCCGGCTCAGTTGGCGGCTGTCCAGCGGCGCGTCCGTGGCCAGCACAATGATAATCGAGCCCTCGCTGGCACCCGGGCCGCCCGGCTGCAACTCGCTCCCGGTGCCGCCCTCGTAAAGCTGACCAACCGGCACGCCGGCCACTATCAGCTCCTCCCGGCGCCCGTGGTTGGCATTGACCAGGGCACCGATGGTGTACCCCCCGGCGGTTTCGGGCAGCCGTCGCGAAGCAGTGCCAATACCTCCCTTGAAACCATAGGAGACCATGCCGGTGCCGGCACCGACGGTCCCTTCGGCTACCGGGCCGCCCACCGCCCCATCCAAGGCTCGAGCCACGTCGTCTTCGGAGACGTGCCGCCCCTGGGAGTCGTTCAAGCGGCTGTCATCGCATTCCGCCACCACCGGCGTCAGCGTGTCGTCGGTGACCCCGATGCCGGGGAACTGGCGGATCATCCAGGAGATGACCCCGTTGGCCACGCGCGGCAGGTTGAGCGTACTGGTCAGGGCGATCGGGTATTCCAGGAAACCGGACTCGGCCACCCACGCCAGGCCGGTCATTTCGCCTGTGCCGTTCAGGACAAAAGCGCCGGCTGGCACCTTGAAGTGCCATACATCGTCTCTCGGCACGATCACCGTGACGCCGGTCCGCACCGGGCCCTGGCCCGGCACCAGAGGGCCGTGGCCACGGATCAGCGTCGTCTGGCCCACCTTGACCCCGGCCACATCGGTGATGGCATTGTGCGGCCCGGGCTCATATCGTCCGATGCGGATACCCAGGTCGCGCAGCCGGCAGCGACCGCCATCGCCGGCCTCGGCCCTGGCGCCGCCGGCGGCCACCAGCAGCGCCAGCCACAGCGCCGCGGGCGGCACCCACGAGCACGGCCTGGGGCCCGGTCCCCGCCGCGTGGCCTGGTCAGCTGCTGGGTCCATGGGCACTCCCTTGGGGTGAGGGCGGCGCCGCGATCCGGGCTCCCGAAGGGCCCTCCAGGAGCCATACTGAGGGGCCTATCGTCGTCGGCGTCAAGGCACCGGCGCCGGTTCGGCCGGTCGCCCGCCAAGGTGCTGCCGCCAGCACCGGCCGCCTGGCCGTCCTCCGCCAGGCGGCCTATCTTGGTGACCCGGACTTCGCGCGTTGGCGCCGGATGCTCTCGGCGGCCACCGCGCCGACGTTGCCGACGGGTCGCACCGCCCAGGGAGCCGCGTCCATGGCCCTGCCCATCACGCTTATTGTCGATGATCCGGCTCCCTGCCTGAACATCTACTGGTGGCACCAGGCGCGCCGGAGCGGTACCAGCGCCCCGGAACACCGGCCGGGGCTGCCCGTGGCGCGCCACATCCCGCTTTCCTTCCTCGATCGCTTCATTGACGTGGTTGGCCGCTGGGGAGTACGGGGTAAGTTCACCGTCCTGCCCTACCCCGCCGGGCTCGGTCCGATCGACGTCGGGTGGCCGGGCTGCCCGGCGGTTGAACTGCAGCCATGGATCGACCGGGTCCGGTGCTACGTCATGCCGTTGATGGATATCACGCCCGAGATCCTGACGCACGCTCAGGCTCTGGACCTGGACACCCTGGCGCTGTTGCCGGAGAACGAACGGGAATGGTCCGCGCACCAAGACGCGGCGACGCTTACCCCCTACATCTCTCTGGCGCTGCAACTGCTGGCCAGGGTCGGGTTACCAGCGACTGGCGTTACTTCTCCATGGGACTTCGGCATCCAGGTAGAGGGCGAGTACCAGACGGCGATCCGGCAATCTATGCAGTCGGTTCAAGCCCAGCACCAGAACTGGTATTTCCTGCACTCGGACACACGCGGCACGCAGCTGCGGTCGCAGGTGGTTTGGCGCCAGGGCGACGCCTGGTTGGTTAGCCTGTGGGCGCAGGTGGATGACTTCTGCTGGGCTACCATGGGAACCCCGGCGACCGAGGCCGGTTATGTCGCTGCCGTTGCCGACCAGTACCTGACTGCCGACGGCCGCGGGCGACTGGCCGACCTGTTCGCCGCGGGCACACCCATGGTCATGGTGACGCACTGGCAGAGCCTGTTTGCCGATGGCCGGCACACCGGCCTTGCCGTGATCGACGAAGTGGCTCGGCGTGTCGCGGCCACTTGGGGTGAACAGGTACGGTGGACTTCGTGCAGCCAACTGGCCGCTGGCGTGGCTGCGGGTGAGTGGGATTGCCCGGCCCATTGAGGCGGGACCGCGCCCGGTCCGAGGCGCTACGGGCCGGGCGAAGGGTCGCATCACTTCGGCAAGGAGCACCCTGTCATGTGGAAAAACGGCTGTACCTGGGTCTACTCCATCACCTACGACGAGGGATGCCAACAGCTTCTCGACCACGCCCTGGCTCTGCACCGGCACTACGGCATTCCCGGTCATGTGGCCCTGGTCGCTTCCCAGGTGGGCGTGCCGCGCGCCATTCCCGGGAGCAGCTATCACGGCATGATGATCTTCTCCCGGGCCGAGATCGACAGCCTGTGCGCCGAAGGCTGGGGCGTCTCCTGCCACGGCATGACTCACGCCGGCATCACCGCGGCGAACGCGTCCTTTGAGGTGGTCGAAGCCCGCGGGGTCCTGGAGCGCACCCTGGGCCGCCAGGTGCCGCTGTTCTGTGTGCCGAACAACAACCAGAGCTATCCGGCGGCCCTGGCGGTGGCTGCTGAAGCCGGGTACACGGCCGTGATGACTATCACCGACATGGTGAACCTGCCCGGGGGTATGCATCGGGTCCAGCCCTCGGCGGCCACCCCCGAGGAAGCCCTGCCCCAAACGCCGGGCTCGACGCCGTTGAACCTGGGGCGGGTGCCGCTTCACACCGAATATCCGCCGCCCTTCTACTCTCGCTTTGACCCCTACAAGCGCCTGCATCAGGCGGCCGAGACGGGCGGTTGGATCATCGACTACTGCCACTGCCCGCTCCCCGGTCGCGCGGTCCATCCCTGGAAGGACTGCACGGTAGAGGAGCTCGAGCAGCGGTTCGCCGCCGTCCGCCGCATCGGTGGCGATCAGGTCTGGCTGGCGGAGCCCAATGAGGTCGTCGCGCACCTGCTGCGCGGTAACCCGGACTGACGGCGGTGGGTGACTCGGTTGGCCGGGCAGGCACCGGCCGGCCTTTGTGCGCCGCCGGCACCAAGCCCAGGGGGGATCGGCCGCAGCATGCCAGGTGAACACCCCGGGTCGCCAACGGCGGCCGACTACGTGCAGGAGCGCCGCGTGCCCGAGCCCCCCCTCGTCAGCGTCTGCATCCCCACGTACGAGAATGCCCGGCACCTGTCCGCCTGCATCGAGAGCGCCCTGGCACAGACCTGCGAGCACCTCGAGATCCTAGTCGCCGACGACAGCTCCACCGACGACAGCCATGCGATCGCCCAGCGATATGCCCGGGTCGACTCGCGCCTGCGCTGTTGGCGCAATGAGTCCAATCTCGGTCTGGGGGGCAACTGGAACCTGTGCCTGGAACGCGCCCGCGGCCGGTATGTCATGCTGTTCCATGGCGACGATGTGTACGCCCCCACCGTCGTCGAGCAACTCCTGGGCAGCCTGCGGATCAACCCGCGCCTGGGGGCGGCCTTCACTCTGGCGACCTGGATCGACGAAGACAATCGCATTCTGCGGCCGATGCACGTGCCGCCGGGGGTGGCCCACGGCGGCGAACTGGACTACTGTCAGGTGTTGTACGAGACACTGCGTTACCGCAATTTCCTGGTCTGCCCTTCAGCCATGCTGCCGCGGGCCGTCTGGCTCGAACTCGGCGGCTTCGACCCCACCCGCTGCTTCAGCGTTGATTTGGACATGTGGCTGCGCCTGCTGCAGCGGTACCCGGTGACGGTGCTGCCGCAGCGCCTGGTCAGCTGCCGCCTGAGCGCTACCCACGCGACGTTCCGGTTTCACTGCCAGCGCACGCAGCTGGACGAGTCGTTCCCGCTGCTCGACCAGCACCTCGAGGCCGCCCTGCCCGAGCTGTGCCAACGCTACACCGCCGCACAGCTCGATCAGGCCCGGCACATGCACGCCTACTGGCGACTGAAGGACCTGGCCTTCTGTCACGCCAACGCGGTACTGAGCCGACAGCAAGCCCAAGCGGCCGCCTTGGCCGGGCAGTTCCACGCCCTGCGCCGGGCTGTTCCACCGGACTACCGGCCGACATTCGGTCCATTTGATTCGGTGCCGGCATTGATCCGGCTGCGCCGGGTCGCCAAACGGCGCCTGCGCGCCCTCGTCGACCAGCTTTCCCGCCGGGGACTGGCGGTGTACCGGACGCGCCACGGGCTGCGCTTCCTGCGGCCCGAGTAACCCGCGCCAAGGGCCCGAGGCGGCGCGCTGCCCGGCGCGCCATTCGCCCGTCCCGGACGCGGTTGGCCGGCTAGCGGAAGTAAGCCGGGGCGACCTCGCTAAAGGGGCCGTCCATGCGGATCGCGCCGCGTTCCAGCCAGATCAGACGCGTGCAGTTCTTGGCCAGCAGCTCACGTGAGTGGCTGGCAATGACCAGAATCTCCGTCGATGACACCACCTCGTGAAGGCGCTTGTCGGCCCGGTCGCGGAAGTCCTGGTCACCGGTGGAGATCCACTCGTCCATGAGCAGGATCTGCGGTTTGACCGAGGTAGAAACAGAGAATGCCAGGCGCAGCTGCATCCCCGCCGAGTAGGTGCGGAAGGGCATGTCGATGAATTCCGCCAGACCGGAGAAGTCGATGATCTCTTCCATGCGCGAGCGCGTTTCCTGCGGATCCATGCCCATCATGGCTGCTCGCAGCCAGATGTTTTCGCGGCCGGTGGACTCCGGGTCTATCCCCAGGCTGATGTTGATCAGCGAGGTGCACTCGCCCTCGATGGAGAGCTGGCCGTGCATTGGGTGGTAGATACCGGACAGCACCCGCAGCAGGGTTGTCTTGCCGGC
>CAITNQ010000247.1 GCA_903893785.1 uncultured Gemmatimonadota bacterium | reverse complement strand
TCATAGTGGCGCGGGCCGACGGTGCCCTCGGGAACCACCTTCGGCGTTGGCAGGGCGGTCAGGCGCCCGGTCTCCTCGTCGAAGCGGAACTGGAACAGCGCGTTGGACTCGGTCACGTGGGGCACAAAGGCGAAACGGTTGGTCGGGTCGGTCTGGATCGAGTGGGCGCACGGCGCCGTGACCTGGCGGTCGGCCACCTCCGCCAAGGCGGCGCCATCGTCGCCGATTCGGTGCACCGCCACCAATCCCCCGCTGTAGGACGAATACATGAGGTAGCGGCCGCGGCGGTCGACGCTGATGTAGCAGGGGTCGGCCTCCAGGTCCACGGTGCGCAGCAGGGACAGATCACCGCTGCGTGGCTGCAGGGCGAAGCTGCACACCTGGCGGGTGGAGCGGATTCCCGCGTACACAAAGCGGCGCAGCGGATCGATGGCTAAGGGGCCGGGCGCGCCCGACAGGGCGATGCGGGCCAGGGGCGTCAGGGCCCCGGTGGCCGGCGCCATGGCGAAGCTCAGCAGGCAGTTCTCGCCACCCAGGGCGACATAAACATAGGCAGGCATCGGGCCTCCTGGAGGTTATCGCGACCGTGCCGCCCGAATATAGCCCACAGCCGCTGGAGTGACCAGAAGCGGGCGGCCGCCGGCCGGCCAAGGCCCCGGGGCCGGCGTGTTTCAGCCGCCCAGCTCGACGCAGCGGCGCCGGTAGTGCAGATAGTCCTCATAGGGGACTTCGGCGGGCACGCCGTGGTCGCAGGTAGGGATGTAGCCGCCGCGTCGCCGCATCACCGGCAGGATGCGCTCCAACTCGCGGTCGATGGCGGCTTTTCCCTGCGCCAGGATGCGCTTGTCGATACCGCCGAACAGGACCAGGTCGGGGTACTGATGGGCGGTGCGTACCACGTCGCAGCCGGCTGCCACCTCAAAGGGGCTCATGACATCCATGCCCAGAGCGCGATACCAGGGGATGACCGCATCGGCAAAGCCGTCGGTGTCGATCTGCACGTAGAGATGGCGCTGCCGGTCCAACTGGCGGCGTCGGATGTTCGTCAGTAGCTGCTGGTAGTAGGGAAGCAGGAACTGCGTCATCATGGCCGGCGAAATGAGCGAGCCGTTGTTGTAGCAGATGTCTTCAGCCAGGAACACTTCGTCCAGGGTGACATGAGCCTGGTGGCGGGCGATCACCGCATCGGCCAGGGCGAACCAGGCCTCCATGCACGTCTCGATCAGGGCCGGATCGTCGTGGAAGGTGTACAACAGGTCCTCCGGGCCGATCAGGCTGCGCAAGTACATATACCCGCCAATAACGTGCTGGCAGATCATCAGGCCCTGCCCGGCTGCCTGTCGAGCCGCGGCCATACGCGTCGGCTCGTCGGCGTAGCGCTCGGGGGTGGTCGGATCAAGGCGCCAGGCGATGCGCTCGAACCAGGTGCGCCGGTCCTGAACCGGATGCCCGATGTATTCGGGCATGAACCCTGAGCGTCGGCCGCGGAACACCAGCAGGTGCCGGCCCGCGTAGTCCTGCACCACCTCGTGCTCGCCCCGCACCTCTACGACGCGGTCCTCGAAGGCGGGGACCAGCGCTGCCTCGCACCAGCCTAACTGCCCCAGGCCATGGCGGGCTTCGGGATGGTAGTCGAACAGCTCTGCCAGGGGCTGGTCCTGAGGCATGCCCTGGGCCTTCCACTCCGCCAGGCAGTAGTAGCCGAACTCGCGCCGCACCAGCGGCGTGTCGGGCACACAGGCGTACGTATCGCGCAACCGCTGCACATGGTCGGGCATGGACGCGCGGGGTAACAGCGCGTGGATCCCGTCGGTTCCGGGAGTAAGCGTCTCGCTCATGCCGAAGGCACCTCCGTCCCGGCAACATGGAACCGCGCGGAGCTCCGGGCGCGCTCCCGCGCTGTGCACCTGGGGCGAACAGGTACGGGTCAGATCGCGGCGTCGAACCACTCCAGACCGACGCGCCGCACGCACGCGTCCTGGAGTACGCCGCCGCCGCGGCCGCCGCAGCAGTAGGCCAGCAGTACCGCGTCTTCCACCGGATGGATGGCGGTGTAGCAGTAACCGCGTTCAGGGTCGTCTTCGAGTTGTCGCGGCGCACTCCAACTGGCGCCTTCATCGCGGCTGAGGGCGGCGGTCAGCGGTGTGCGCCCCCAGCTGGACGCTGGCGGCGCTGTCGTCACTTGGCGGTGGTCATTCCACACGGCCAGCAGCGCGCCGCCCGTCGGCAGGCGCTTGATCGACATGGGCGAGCAGGGGGAGTAGAAAGGCGAAGGCTGCGGCGCCGTCCAAGTCGCTCCCTGGTCCGCGGAGCGCAGTTCCCACTGCCGCCCGGTGGTGGTCCGGCACCAGGCGTACAGCGTGCCGTCGGCCAACTCGACCACCCCCGGTTCCTGCAGCCCGGAGGCGCTCTTGACCGGCAGGGCCCACCAGTCGTCCGACTCGCGCCACGTCGAACCGGCGTCGTCGGACAGGTAGAAGACCGCCAGGGCCCGGCCGTCGAACGCCCCCGGAGTGGACTCGTCGCCGATGAGCCGGGCCCGGTGGTAGGCCGCCGGAACGATCAGGCGGCCAGAGCGGAGCTGCACGACCCGGTCGTTGTTGACCACGAAGTAGCCGGGCGCCGGGATACACAGGGCCGGATCCGACCAGGTGTCGCCCTCGTCCCGGGACACCCGCCACCACAGCCGGCAGTCTTCCATGCCGTTCTTGCGGAGGTAGAACAGCGCCACCCGGCCATCGGCCAGGCGCAGCAGGGACACGCTCATCACGTTCTGACGGCCTTCGTTGGCCACCAGGATGCGGTCGGTCGGTGTCCAGGTGCGACCCCCATCACTGGATGTCCGGGCGGCGATACAGGCGGCGGCGTGATCGGACCAGTCGTCGCCCGTGTAGTGCGTATAGGCGAACAGCACGCGGCCGTCCGCCAACGTGACCATGGCTCCTTCGGAATTGCGCGGGTTGCCCGGGCCGTGATCGAGCGAGAGGACGATGCGGTTTTCCACGCTACTCTCCTTCGCGGCGGGGCGCGGTCGAGGTGGGGTCTGCCGCCGGTGTCGTGGCGGCCGCCGGCGAGGGGCCGAGATGACGCTCGACGAAGTCGAGCCAGCACTGCCAGTCGTAGGCCGTCACGTCGTGTCCCCCTCGGCGCAGGTGGTAGCCGATGCGCCCGCCCACCGGGCACTGGGGCGGCGGCATGGCCGGCTCGCTCAGTCCCGCGTGGCCCAGAAGGCGATAGACCGGGGTTGCGTGCCACGCGGCCAGGAATTCACCGCGCGGATCGGCCCACAGGTCCTCGTCGGCCGAGGCCACGTACACCGGTCTGGGAGCCACCAGGGCTAGAAGCTGGTGCTGGTCGATCGGCAGGCGCTCCTCGTGGTCGTTGTAGGCGCTGAAGCGTTGGCAGAACCAGTGCGGAAAAGCGGCATTGATGCGGGCTACGGTTTCACCGAAACAACGGCGGAACAACGCCGCCCCGCCGCATCCGGAGTTGTTGCTGATGACTGCGGCGAAACGGCTGTCGCGCGCGCCGGCCCATAGCGCGGTCTTGCCCAGTCGAGAGTGGCCCATGACCGTGACGCGTCGCGAGTCGACTTCGGGGTCGGTCTCCAGGAAGTCCAGGATGCGGCTGAGGCCCCAGGCCCAGGCGCCGATGGTGCCCCACTCGTCAGCGGCCGGCGCCACCTGACCCGGGCCGTAGAACAGTGGGTGAACGCCATTGGTCCAGCCGTCATGCCAGTCGGGGTCGAAGTCACCGCAGTAGGCGGTGACAAGGCCGAAGCCGCGGTTGACGATGGCCCGCACATCCCAACGGCACGCCGCCAGGCCGCGCCCCGCGTCCGCCGCCCGGTGCTCCACCACGCCCATCTCAGGCCGGTCGGGAACCCACGAACCGGGTAACCGGACGCCGGGGTCGGCCTGCACGGTGTGGTTACCGTAGAAGTTCAGGCCGACGAACACGGGCACCGGGCCGCGGCT
>CAITNQ010000246.1 GCA_903893785.1 uncultured Gemmatimonadota bacterium | reverse complement strand
GTGGGTCAGGTGGTGCGGACGCTGGTGAACGGGCCGCAGAGCGCGGGCCGCTATGCGGTGCAGTGGGATGCGACCGACAACCAGGGTGCGAGCCTGTCCTCGGGGATCTACTTCTACCGGCTCCAGGCGGGGGATAACTTCCTCCAAGTCAAGAAGATGCTGCTGCTGAAGTAAGCCGCAGTCAGTTGTCCGGGCCCTGGCGGTGCTTCGGCGCGGCCAGGGCCCGCCGGTCCACGCTGTTCAGCACGCTGTTGCTCCGCTGAACGCCGAATCCAGATGCACGGGTTTCCGTAACAGGGGGTGTGGCCGTCAGGCCTCACCCCCTGTTGCCTTGGCCTACGGCGATCGCAGCCGAGACCTGCGCCGATCGGCGGCCATCGCCTGCAGGCCTGCTGTACCACCCGGTGCCAAGAAGATACCGCCGCCAAGGCAGACCACCCCTTGCCCCCTGCTAGACGTCGAGCGGTGCCGTCTGCCGGCAGCCGTGCCCTTCGGCCAGCACGGCGTGGCCCCCCGCTTGAGGACGGTATCGGACGCCGAGCTGCCGCTGCAGACGCGGACCGCGGCGCCGGTGCGGGCCAGCGACGCTATCGCGCCTCTGGCGTGGCGTGGCCCGCGGACGCCCCACCGGGCAACGGCCCCAGCGTTCCCCTTAGTTGGATCAAGTCTCTGTCAGACAGCCCATTGCCCCGGCTCTCGGGCAACACTGTGGGCCCTAGCCATAGCGGCGACAGGGGCGCCCGGGGCGGCGGTTACGCGGGTACAAGGTGTACCACAGGCCGGGCGCGGAATCCTGGCACCGTGTCGGCCAAGCCGCGGTGGGCTCGACCGGTCTCGTGGACCTGACAGCCTGCAATGGCCTTCCGTACACCTGCAAGGTGCAGCCCTTCGGCCAGGGCAGCAAACCCACGGCGACCTTGGCGCGGTTGGCCAAGTAGATGCGCAACAACGCGATGGGCGCTTAAGGCTGGTCGGCGTATGGGCCCTCCGGCAGCGACAGTCAGGTCGAACTCGACGATCTGTTCCTGTTCGCCGACGGCCTCGGTGCCAGCGCGCAGCAGGAAGCGTGGGAACCGGCGTTCTGTCTGTCGCCATACGGCTGCGCAGACCTCCAGGACCGCCCGCTCCTCGCGGACAACCTCGGTCGGGTCACCGGTGTCGGCGACGCGGGCTCCATGGCAAAGCCGGCCGCGGGCCTGAACACGGCCACCCGGTTGGCCCTGGAGACCCGCGCGCTGCCGCCGGCAGCCTTCCGCCCGTGATCCGAGCAGGGTCTGCGCCGCCCGGGGTCGGCTCTGGCCCGCCGCTTTCGTTGCGCTTCGCACAATTCCACTCGACAACCGCACGGGCTGACGTTACTATTGTCTGGACCGTCTTGATGCAGACGAGAAACCCATTCGGCCGGGAGTCCAGCCGAGTGGGGATGGCATTTCCCCCTCGCGCTGGCTACGGAGCGCGATCACCTCATCTAAGGAGGCACCCATGCGGACAAGGCGCACCTTGGCCTGGGTTGCCCTGGCATTGGCTCTGGTCGGCCTGCTGGCCACCGAGTCGCCGGCGGCGATCCTGGACAGTGTGCGGGTAGTTACGCCGGAAACCGGCAAGGTCATCGGTATTGATTCCGTGATCACGGCCGAGGCGTTCTTCCGCACGACGGGACCGGACAGCAACGTCCGCGTCCTGTTCTGGCTCAACAGCACCACCACCCATCGGGTGGTGGCGGACACCACCAAGAACAGTGGCGCTCAGCAGGTCGTGCTCGCGCAGGTCGACAGCGCCACGGCGTTTGTTGCTGACAGCGTCTGGGCGGTCGATACCGCTTTTGTCGCGGCCGGCCGTTCCTTGTACAAAGCCGCCAGCAATATCATCGGCGACGCGGACACCATGGTGGTCGCCAATGGCCCGGTCACGCCGTCGGGGTACAGCTGGAAAGTGACGTGGAAGTATCGCCTGCATCCGTCGGTGGGCGAAGTCAACAACGTCACGGTGTGGTGCTCGGTGGTCGACTCGCTGGGCACACCGCGGCGGTGGACCGTGCCGCAGCCGGCCAAGCGTTCGTGGTTGGCCAATCTGGACGGCGATCGTCCGGAGATTCCGCCGGGCGCGTTCCTGCTGCCGGTCAACACCCGGGGTGGGGTGACGGTATCGGGCTTCGGGGCGCTGCGCGACAGCAGCCGTGAGGTGTTGGGTCTGGGCGACACGGTCAATGTGCGCTATGACCTGGGCCTGCGGGCGGACTCGACGATCCTGTCGAACAACCTGAGCGTGATCTGCCGATTTGCCTATGGCAGCACGACCTCGCCGATCGACCTGGGGCTGATCCGTCACCGGGTGGACAGCGTGTATGTGCCGATCACGTCGCTGCAGTTTGGCTCGACGTTCGCCAAGATCGACACCAACTCGTATTTCGGTTTGGTGGAGATGTTCCTGCGCGAGAATGCGTCGGGGAACATCAGCAGTTTCACGGGTGATGCGTTGCTGGTGCCGGGCAAGGACGACGTGGTGCCGGTGCCGATCACGACGGCGGCCAGCTTCGTTCTGGATGCGGTGGCGCCGGTGATGGACGGTGGGATCGTAGCGGGCGACACGCTGCTGCCGGTATCCGGCGGCAAGATCAGCCGTGGCGCCATTTCGCCGGGTGCGGCGCGGGACACGACGTTGAAGTGGGCCAGCGACGATCCGGCCAGCGCGACCTATGCGCCGGTGAAGAACGCGTTCACGGTGGCGCCGGGCGAAGATTTGTTTGGGGTGAAGATCACCGCCGAAGGCACGTCGCACACGTATGTGTGGACGGTGGCCAAGCCGACGCGGACGTTCCGCCTGGGTGGTCTGCTGGTGGCGGGT